>NZ_JBINJW010000009.1:0-94671 GCF_043951855.1 Proteiniclasticum sp. C24MP | reverse complement strand
CCCCACACCTCGCAGTGTGAATCTTGCAAGTCGCTATGGGGTTCGTCGGCAACTACGCCCCTTGTGGACTCTCACCACAGTCAGACGGCATGCCCGTCATACAAAAAAGACCTGCAACTGAACTGTCGCAGGTCTTACTGGTACTTATTTGGATTTCTTGTCTTTCTTCATCTTAATCACTTTCTGCCTTGTGAATTCTTCACGTTCTTTTTCTTCCAGGGCTTCGGTGATAAACTTGATGTTCTCTTCAAACTCAGGAATCACGATGTTCTGCAGAGCATTGGCTCTTTTCTGTGATTTTCTGATGGCATTGGCCAATCTGTATACGCTGTTCTCCACTTCCGCTAAAACAACAGTAAGCTGTTTCACCTCATGAAACATACGATATGCATAATCGAATTTCGTATTCGCTCGTTCCATACCATAAGTCAGTTTCAATGGATGATTCTCATAGATTATTTTCGGTATTTCCACACCCATTACACTTCGGTAAGTCATGGAGATTCCATCATCGATGGGTACCATATTCGTCAGATCAGAAATAATACCAAGCGTTGTATTGGCTTCCTGCAATGCCTGATAGGCTTTACCAAACACTACTGAAATCTCATCTCTGAGTTTCTTGATGTCATCCAGATTAGCCATGATTTCCCTGATAAGAATATTTCTTTTCCTGTCCATCAGATCGAATCCGACTTTCGCCAGAGCATTGGATTTTTTGATTGCCATCAGATTTCCTTTTGTTGGAAATACTTGTTTATTTGCCATAATTACTCACCATCCGTTGCGAGCTCTTTGATAATCGTCCTTTCAGTCAAATCAAATCGCTTGAACGCACGCTCACGATTGTGATATTTTTCCAGGAATTCAGAGTCAATTCTGTCAAGTTCCTGCTTAGGAAGTATTGACAGCAGATCCCACCCTAATTCAAGTGTTTCTATAACGTCACGATCACTTTCCATTCCTTGTGCCAGAAATTGCGCTTCAAACAGTTTACCGAACTCGATATACTGCTTGTCCACGTCACTTAATTCCTCTTCACCGATTACAGATGCAAGACTTCTTGCATCCTGCACTTTAGCGTAGCAGGCAAACAGCTGGTTTGCGACAGAAGAGTGATCCTTTCGAGTATATCCGTCACCGATGCCATCCTTCATAAGTCTTGAAAGTGAAGGCAGAATTCCTACAGGTGGATAAACGCCCATCTGATGGAGTTCTCTGTCAAGAACGATCTGTCCTTCTGTGATGTATCCGGTGAGGTCAGGGATAGGATGCGTAATATCATCGTTCGGCATCGTCAGAATTGGAATCTGGGTGACTGAACCCTTTGCTCCCTCTATGATACCTGCTCTTTCGTATAAGGATGAAAGGTCAGAATATAAGTATCCTGGATATCCTTTTCTTCCTGGAATTTCACCTTTACTGCTTGAAAACTCTCTTAGAGCTTCACAATAAGATGTCATATCTGTTAGGATGACAAGTATATGCATATCATGTTCGTATGCAAGATATTCTGCTACTGTCAGTGCACAGCGTGGAGCGATGGTACGCTCGATGATGGGATCATCCGACAGATTGATGAACATGACGACATTTTCCATAACGCCGGCCTCTTCAAGAGATCTCTTGAAATAATCAGCCACGTCATTCTTTACACCCATTGCAGCAAATACGACTGCAAAGTTCTTACCATCTCCCTCAGATATCTTAGCCTGCTTTACAATCTGCACAGCAAGCTCATTATGAGGCATACCTGAACCGGAGAATATTGGAAGCTTCTGGCCTCTGATCAGGGTTGTCAGTGCATCTATGCTTGATATTCCAGTATTGATATAGTTTCTTGGGTAAACTCTGGATACTGGGTTCAGCGGCAATCCATTGATATCCGCCGTTTTATCAGCAAACACTTTTCCAAGCCCATCAATGGGCTTTCCAGAACCGTTGAAGATTCTTCCCAGCACTTCTTTTGAAAGCGGTATTTCCATAGGTTTACCAATAAATTTTGTCTTTGTATTTTTAAGAGAGAGTCTGTTCGTACCTTCAAAAACCTGTACTACTACCCTCTTTCCCTCGATCTGAACCACACGACCCATTTTGTTCGTGCCGTCATCCATCGAGATCTCTACCATTTCCTCAAATCCTACATTCTCGACATTATCGAGAACGACCAATGGACCGTTAATTTCACTTAGTCCTAAATATTGAAGGCTCAATTGATTTCCTCCTTTCAGTTTAATATACCTTGGCTATTGCATTTTCAATCAGACGGAAATAATCATCAAGCTTTCCAATATCATCATTGGGCACATCATATTTCATTCTGGTGACTTTCTCAAATATCCCGGTACCTAGCAGCATATTCAATGATTTACCTGAAACCAGAAACTCTCTGGCTTTCTTGTTCAGATACAGAATCACATCCATCATCTTCATCTGTTTTTCCAGCGGCACATAAGTGTCATCTTTATGGAATGCGTTCTGCTGCAGGAATCCTACTCTGATCACTTTTGCAATTTCAATTACAAGCTTCTGATCATCAGGAAGAACATCGCTACCTATAAGCTTGACGATTTCCATCAGCTTATTCTCCTCAGCAAGCAATGTTGTTATTTCTTTTCTATTCACTAAGAATCTTGGACTTATATTCTTATTGAACCATCTGGATAAATCCACTATGTATTCCGAATAAGACTGATTCCAGTTGATTGCGGAATAATGTCTGATGTATGCCAGCTGCTTGTCCAATGCCCAGAAACAACGTACAAATCTTTTGGTGTTCTGTGTAACAGGCTCCGAGAAATCTGCTCCCTGCGGAGAAACTGCACCAATGATGGATACTGAGCCCTCAGAGAAGTTCAGATTTTCAACATATCCTGCCCTTTCATAGAACTGCGCAATTCGGCTGGGAAGATATGCCGGGAATCCTTCTTCCGCTGGCATTTCTTCAAGTCTACCACTTATTTCTCGTAATGCTTCCGCCCATCTTGAAGTGGAATCTGCCATCATAGCAACATGGTACCCCATGTCTCTATAGTATTCTGCAAGGGTTACGCCTGTATAAATACTGGCTTCTCTTGCAGCAACCGGCATGTTCGATGTATTGGCAATCAGAACCGTTCTTTCAAGAAGAGGTCTGTTTGACTTTGGATCTATGAGCTCTGAGAACTCTTCAAGAACCTGTGTCATCTCGTTGCCTCGCTCACCGCATCCTACATAGACGATAATGTCGGCATCACACCATTTTGCCAGCTGATGCTGTGTCATGGTTTTTCCTGTTCCGAAACCACCTGGTATCGCTGCCGTTCCACCTTTTGCTATAGGAAAGAGAGTATCAATGACTCTTTGACCTGTAATCAGAGGAATGGAAATAGGCAGTCTCTTTTTTATGGGTCTTGGCGTTTTGATCGGCCATTTCTGGACCAGTGTAAGCTCGTGTACTGCGTCGTTCTCATCTTTGATTTTCACAACGCAATCATTGATGGTGTACTGCCCATCTTCAGCAACCTCTATAACGGTTCCCGACAGTGCTGGTGGTACCATCAGTCTGTGTTCAATGAGTCTCGTCTCGGGAACCACACCATAGATCTGTCCAGGCAGCAGATGATCACCGATTTTCACCTTAAGTGTTACATCCCACTTCTTCTTATTGTCTAGTGCTTCCACATTGCTTCCAGGTTCAATGAATGCGCCTGACTTCATTGCAATGTCTTTCAATGGTCTTTCAATTCCATCAAAGATATTCTTCATGATACCAGGTCCCAGTGTGACTGATATAGGTGTACCTGTTGTAAATACAGGTTCATCCGGCTTCAGACTGGTGGTGCTCTCGTAAACCTGAATTGTAGTAAACTCCTTGCTGATGGAGATGACCTCTCCCAGCAGCTGATTATGTCCTACATAGACCATTTCAAGCATTTCGAAATCCTTGGTATCTTTTACCGTAATAACGGGACCGTTGATGGAATATATCTTATTTTCACTCAAATTATCACCTCTTCGCATTTATACAATGCCCTGTGAACTTAACCAATTATCAGTTCAGAATTGGCATAAAACATTTCTCTTTCTTCTTTCAGCCTTGCATCATAGGTTTCATTGATGACGATTCTATCTTGATGAAATTCGAGTATAAACTCGCCAATTTCGATGCTTTCATCTTTCTTCACAATTACTTGTCCAATAAAGCTCTTACCAAGCTCATCAGCCAGAATCATATCTTTCTCTGCCAGTCTCAATACTCCGTCAGAATGATATCGGCTGCTTAACAGACTGATTTTCTCTTTCATCTTTTCCTTATAGTCATCGGTACTTGTATATCCTATAAGTTTCTCTCTGATTTCCACAAAAAGATCATTAATCAAGTCCTGCCTTTTCTTCATCAGCTTTCTCTGACTGTCATCTGCCATCCTGCTTAGTGAGATCGCATGTTCGCTATCCATGGATTTGACTTCCTGACTCACAATGATTTCCGCATTGTTTCTGGCAGTCGCTTCCAGTTCTTTGATATTCTTGTTCTTGATGTTTTCAATTTCCTTCTGGATTTTCTTTATTTCGCTTTGAGAGACTCTCTCAATTTCGCCTTTAAAATACTCTTCCAGTTCTTCAATGGTATTATACTGCATCCTTATCACCTCATAATTTCACGCCGATGGCTTCACTCACATATCTGTCAATGGTTTCACCGATTTTGTGTTTCCCATGACGATCTGGAACTTCAACAATCAGCGGTTTGAGCTGTCTTAGCTTCAATTCGGAAATAACTTCTGGACAGGTTTCAATGAGTTTTGTTGTAATAAGCACAATGGCAATCTCTTCATCATGCATCGCTCTTTCAAGTTCTCTTAGAACTTCACGTCGCTCATGGACAACAACTCCTTCGATCCCTGCCAAACGCATTCCCATTTGGGTATCGATGTTATCGCTTATTAGAAAAAACTTCATGGAAACCTCCTTATCTGTTGTCTTATAGCTTATTGATGATCAGGATGGAAATCAGAAGTCCGTAGATCGCAACACCTTCACCAAGAGCAACGAAGATCAGTGACTTACCGAAGTTCTTTTCATTTTCCGAGAATGCTCCGATAGCAGCAGGGGCTGCAGCCGCAACGGCAATACCAGCACCTAGTGCTGACATTCCTGTAGCCAGAGCCGCACTGATGAATCCAAGTCCCTGCGCATTGGTACCCATGATTCCGTTAGCAGCTGTAGCTGTTTCTTCTGCAGCAAGTACAGAAAGATCTCCAGCGGAGAAGATCACAGAACCTATGATCACAACAAAGAACATGACAATGTGGCTTATAAGTCTGGTTTTGGCAGACTGCCCACTGATCTTGCCTCTGAACACCTTGACGAGCGGTAATGATATCAGTACGATGAGCACCATTGGGATAAGTAATTCAAAAATATTTAACATAATTTAATCCTCCACTATAAAGTTTCTTTTAATGATTTGAACGGGATACCATCTCCAGTATAATATCTGGAGAACATTTCATAGAATTCTAGTCTCAGTACCTGAATTCCCACAATCAGTCCTTCAAGTGCCATAACAAACAGATTACCGAATACGAACACCACTGGTCCCGCATTTCCTGTCATTTCCATCAGACTGGATACCACAAGCATCATACCTGCATGAGAAAGGACGAATCCAGCTACTCTCATGTAGGACATGGTATTTGTGATGTAGGAGAGAATAATTTCAAAGAGTTCAAAGAACGCTTCTGTGAAAAATCCTCCGAATCCATTAGGGAACATTTTTTCGCTATGCACTCTTCTCTCCAGAGGTTCCTTCAGGAACATGAGCAGAAGAGGCAAACCTACAAATAAAGTAAGTGTGACTGGATTGAACAGATTCGCAATACCGCTTAACATAAGTCCTGCTCCACCTATGGCAAATGTGTACAGGACAATCCCTGCAACACCGTTATGAGATAGAAGCATTTCAACTATATGGTTTCTCTTGTAATTGATATAAATGTTGATGCCAATAGTTGTTATGATAAGTACTGCTCCGATTGCGATGGCAGATAAAAGCAGTGTCATCGTGAAGCCTGGATCCATGGTATGGATCGGCTTTCCTGGAAGTCCCAGCACATTAATGAAGAACGGATCCAGAAGATGCTCGTTTCCAAATACAGAGCCATAAAGCAGACCGAAAATTGCAGATGAAATACCGATTCTAATACCTACTGCACCAAGCTTCATGCCCTTGAATTTATACATGAGCCAGCCCAGCAGCGCAAGTACAAGACCTTGGCCCACATCACCGAACATGATTCCGAACAGCAGTGTATAGGTCAGTGCAACAAATGGCGTTGGATCAATATCCTTGTAGTTTGCAACACCATACATCTCTACGAACATGCCAAATGGTTCCGAGAACCAGCCGTTCTTCAGTTTTGTAGGTGGTGTAAGTCTCTTGTCATTGGTTGCCGGCCTGACTTCGATTTCCACATCTTTCAGATCTTCGAATTTCTTCTCTAATCCTGGAATATCATCCTTTGCCATGAAACCTGTTATGGAGAATCTTCCACCTAGTCCGATGACAAATTTTCGCGCTTCAAAAATCTTACTCACATGCTCCAGAACAGATGTGAAAATCGAATAACGATCCCTTGTTCTTTCAAGCAGTTCTTTTTTGCTTTCTTCCAGCTTTTTCAGGTCCTTCTTCAGGCTTGCAATCTCCTGCTCGAGGTTTTCTTCCGCCTCCTCTGGTGTACCGTGCACGAAATCCGGAATATGGATTCTCTCGAAATAGAGAGACGAGAACACATTATCCACTTCTCTTTCGTATTCCTGACTTGTGATATAGATTCCCCAGCTGTAGTTACTGTCTCTGCTGAAGGAATTCCATATAAATGGTCTGTTGGTGTAGAATCTCAGTTTCTCCTCACTGTCCAGTGGAAGACGTCCCACACGGCTGTTCAGATAACGGCAGGAAAACAGGTCATCCAGCGAAATATCGAGTGTTTCGATATTCTTCACCTGTTTCAGTGCATCTTCATCCTCCTGAATCAGGAGTTTGATTTCTTTCATATTTGAATCAATCTGATCGAATTTATCATGTGTTCTTTCAATGAATCTGCTGATTCGATCTAAATCACATTGCTGAACATCAACTTCCCTTTTATCGATCTTCAGTCCCATATCAGCTTCAATTTCTCTAATTCGATTCAGCATCTTCAGATAAGGATTCTCATAATAAAGTGTGGTCAGTCCATGTAAAGTGCCCGCAAGTTTACTTGCCGGTTCTGGATGAAAATCATCCAGCTCTATGAATCTTGCCAGCACTTCATCCAGATACTCATTATCCGCTACTATATTGATCAGTTTCATTTTTGCGATGGCCATTCAGGTCCCCCCTTTCTTAATAAATAAGCAGTTTTTCGATTTCACTTCGAGGAGTGTCATATCGAATTGCTTCAACGATGTTTATGATATTGGTTATTTCAATCTCCAGAAGAATCGAATATACTGTGAAAACGATAGGAGACTCAATGGAAAAATGCATATACCGTTTCGCGAGATTGTATCTTATTTCATTCGCATAGTACTCAATATATGTGTATTCCAGATCGTCCACATACAGGTTATACTTCGACTCCTCCAGTCTTTGGAGGACTCTCTCGGCTGTAGGTTCTTCAATCAGTTCATTGATGAACGCATCACTCATTCTGGATTTCAGCGTCACCATGGATTTTCTGATCTGATCATTGGTCACTTTGAAGAATTTCTTGAAACGATAGATCTTGATGATGTTCAGAAGCTCAATCTGGGTTCTGTATATTTCGGTAAGTTCTTTCCTTTTCTTTCCCGAGAAATTCTCATCAATGACCTGAAAGACATATTTATAGTAATAACTGTAAAGGTCTCTTTCAATGGAGGTGAAATCAAGCTTTTCACCTTTCTCCACCTGGTACGGTCTGATGATTTTCTGATAAGGTGTCTTACTCAATATGTCCATAATATCTTCATAAGTCATGATTTCAGATATTTCATTTACATCAAAAGAAAAGTAATCAGAAAGTGATATCGGAATATCTCGGACCATGACGTCGTAGGTCTCGTCGTCTTCCATCTTATCCGGCATAATTGAACGAAGCGCCAGGAGAATGATTTCGATCTCTCTCTTTACTATGTTCATGCGATAGAACCTGTTTTTCGCCAGCATGGAAAATCTCAGAAGTTTTTCGATCTTTTCATACATGTTCTGACGAATAAGTCCTTCCAGCTGACCACGATGGATTCTGTTCTCATAGATGTCTCGCATGGTTGAACCGTATTCCGTCTCATTCTTCAGATAGCCTGCGATTTCACCAACAGAGCCTTTTCGGAGAAGTTCTTCATAATCTTCTTTTTTCAGTCTTTGCCCATACATGGCTTTCGCCTTGGCTGCTAGAGCAGGACTGTTAATATTGCTCATCAGTTTAACTCCCTTCTCTTCAACGGTTAAGAATCAAGACATCTGTCATAAATCGACTCCACCCATGTATTCTTGTTTTTGTTGAAGCGATCAATAAGCTGCTCCAATGATCTCTCGTACTGAACAGAATACTGAAGCGATTTCTTTTCGTATTCATTATCCAGCTTGATTCTATGCTGGTGAATTCTGTCTTCAGCCTCTTTCTTGAAACGAGCTTCGATTTCCGGTCTCAATTCCATCACTTTCGCTGCTGCCTGTGCACGTTCTTCCTTGATTTCCTGCAGACTTTCCCTTGCTTTCTCGTCAGCTTCAACAATTTCCTTGATCAGTTTCTTCATAATGCTCCTCCTCTCCACTTGTTCTATGATTTAGTCTATTTTTTAACGTAAAGAGATGCATTGGAAACACAACCATACATTTTGTTCCAACACACTAACCTATATAATGTCGCATATTTAAAGCACAAAGTCAATTTGAACAAAAAATCACAAATGATTTTTCTCGTCTTATACATTGTAAAAAACAAGAAATTACACAGTATTTTTCACAATGTTAACCTATTCGTCAATTATTGCAGCTAATTTAACAAATCGTTCTTCTTTGCACGAAATCCTTCCTATTATATATAAACCTCTTTTATACCTAATTATAGAACTATTCTCTGCTCCTGTCTTGTGAAAAATGTTAAATATCACTGCGGAATACAGATTTCAGATCATTCCACGAAAAATCTGAACTTTGTAGTTGTCACATGGCTCTTCTCCGCTTCAAGCATGGAAAACTCCTTGAAAACTTCATTCGCGCCAATCGGCAGTTTCTGCACTTCCAGCGCAATGGAGCGATACGGCTCCAGAACTTCACCATTATGAATGACCTGTCCTTGGGAGAAATTCTGGGTATACACCACAACCGCCTGATTGTCTGTTTCAATCTCCATCACTCGGCCAGTATATCTGTGAGCAAGTCTTACTTTCGTTCCGCCATTTTCCTTGAACAGAAAAGCATGGTCATATCCCTTTGCTATTTTCAGCTGATTATCCTCGGCATTCATTTCTTCTCCGATCTCTCTCATAAACCGGAAATCAAATGGCGTACCCTGTACACTGATCAGTTGACCTGTAGGTGCTTTACTGTCATCTATCTCCGCATAATGATCCGCATCTATGAAAAGCTCATGGTACTTGATACTTTCCTGGAAAGAGCCTGAAAGATTGAAATAACTGTGATTGGTCATATTAAAGAGTGTATCCTCTGAAGAGTTTCCGTGATATTCAATGGAAAAGACATTATCTTCAGAGAGCGTGTATTTTACCCTGACATGCAGTTCACCAGGATAACCTTCTTCCATATGCGGTGATACTCTCGAGAGCAGAGCCTCTAGTCCGGTCTCTGATTTCATAACATCATGGCTGTATAGATGCTTGTCAAATCCGGTTTCTCCGCCATGCCCGGAATTCTCGCCATAATTCTTGGCAAGTCTGTAATTCTTTCCATTTATTGTGAACTGCCCGTCCTTGATTCTCCCCGCTGTTCTCCCGATGATTGCGCCAAGATGTCCAGGATTTCTGAGATAGTCTTCGTAATCATTGTATGCGAGTACAATGTTGTCAAATTTCCCTTTGTTGTCGGGAACTTCCACTCGAGTAATGATTCCACCATAAGTCAGAAAACTCACCCTGACTCCGTTTGTGTTTTCCAGGGTGATCTCATACACTTCATAGTCACCGAGTTTTATTCTACGCCTTGATACATTCATACATCACCTCAAAGCATTTCTGGAACGCTTTTTCTCCATCTTCATCTTTCTTGAATACACCACAGTTTTCCAGAACATTCATGAACACTTTACCAATCTCCTGATATAGAATATCGAGTGCATTCGTACTGTCTATGGATTGATTTTCTTCAAGAATCCTTTTTGCGAAATCACCATGCTTATTCAAAGTCTCATCCGCATAGATGCCTTCGAGGTCATGGACAATCAGCTTTTCTTTCAGATCACTCATTTCATTACGCAGTCTGGACGGAAGAACTGCCAGCCCGAGACATTCTATGAGCCCAATATTTTCACGTTTGATATGGTGATATTTTTCATGAGAATGGAAAATACCCGAAGGATGGTCTTCATCTTTTCGATTGTTTCTGAGTATATGATCTACTTCATATTGTCCGTCCCTGAATCTTACAATGGGCGTGATGGTGTTATGCTCCTCTTCTCCCGTATGAGATCTGACCTTCACGTTCTCATCTGAATAATCTTTCCACTGCCTGATAATCTTTCCTGAAGCTTCGACAAGCTTTTCGATACTGTCTGATTTCAGTCTTATGACACTCATAGGCCAGTGAAGTTTGACCATTTCTATCCCTGAGCCCTGAACAGTGATCTCATCGTATTCTTTCGCTTTGCCCATGGCGAAATCATAATTGCCTCCCTGAAAATGATCGTGTGTCAGTATGGATCCTCCAACAATGGGCAGATCCGCATTGGATCCGATCATGTAGTGAGGAAATAACGCAACAAAATCCAGAAGTCTCTGTATGGTTTCTCTCGTGATTTTCATAGGATCGTGACTTCCCTTGAATACGATGCAATGCTCATTATAATACACATAAGGTGAATACTGCATATACCACTCTTCATTGTTAAGTGCGAGTGGTACGATACGATGATTCTGTCTTGCAGGATGATCGATCCGCCCTGCATATCCTTCATTTTCCTTGCATAGCAGACATTTTGGGTACTTCTCCTGACCCTCTACGACTCCTCTGCTGGCAAGCGCAATTGCTCTTGGATCTTTCTCCGGCTTAGATAGGTTGATGGTCATATCCAGAGGTCCATACGGAGTGTCGTAGGTCCATCTGATATCCTTTGCGACTCGCTGCTGACGAATGTAATTGGCATTCTTAGCGAAGTCATAATAGAACTCTGTAGCCTTCTTTGGTGACTGTTTGTAGTGCCTGTTGAATTCTTTTCTGAAAACGGATGGCCTTGCTATAAAAACACCCATGATTCTGGTATCCAGTAAATCGAGAAATTCATTGGCGTCGTTTTCGACTTTATTGTTTTCTACAGCCCAGGTTCGAATTCTCCCCAGAATATCTTCCACTGGCTCATCCACAGATTCTTTCTCACATTTTATATAGCTGTCTTCTCCCAGCACTTCTAGTACTGCATTGGTAGCATATATACGATCTTCTTCCTCAATCAGCCCTTTTCTGACTGCATAATCCACCAGGTTTCTGATTTCGTAATAAATATCAATCATTTCACACCTCAACATTCTTTTATTCACATATTCTATTATAGGCCATTCTTCATAGGTTTAAAAGGACAACCACACTCCCTCACAGCTTACATGGCCACTTGGATAGAAGCCGTGAAGCATCGCTTCTCCTGATTACATCATCTGAACCTCAATTCGCTTCATGGAATACTTCCATAAAGTGAAGCAAAAGACGATGAAATCTGATAGAATATTTATATTGTTTTAAAAAGGATGTGCAGAATGTGAGTATTGAGAGAAGCTTTCATGATGGCGTGAAAAACAGCTTCCCCATCATGACCGGATATGTTCCCATCGCAATGGCTTATGGTGTTATCGGTATCCAGGCGGGGATTCCCGCATGGGTCATCATTTCCATGAGCATTTTTATCTATGCTGGCGCGAGCCAGTTTATGGCCATCAATCTCTTTACCATTGGAACATCTCCATGGGAAATGGCCATGGCCATCGGTGTACTGAACTTAAGGCATGTGGTTATGGGACTCTCATTTCAGAACAGGACTACGCTGACTCAGACGGATCGAGTTATAACCAGCTTAGGCCTTACTGATGAGACATTCGCATTTCTGTCTCTTGATCAGAATCTGAATGGTCCCTATGCGAAAGGAGTCATGCTGGCCTCCTATCTGTCTTGGGTTCTCGGAGCTGTAGCTGGTATCGTGTTCGGGAATATTCTGCCGAGTATTCTCTCTCAAGGACTTGAAATTGCCATTTATACTCTTTTCATCACTCTATTGGTTTCCTCACTCAAAGGAACCAGGAAATTATTTTATGTACCTGTAGTAAGTATGCTGACAAATATCATCATCACTCCGGTTTTAAGCAGTGGACTCTCCATTTTAGTCTCCATTCTGGCAGGCGCAATGGCTGGAACATTATGGGGAGGTGATCAACATGAATGATTATGTTATCGCGATTATTGGTATGTCTCTGGCTACTCAGATACCTAGAATCTTACCCGCATTTACTGGCAGGAAGACAATCAGAAACAGGTATTTCACAAGATTTCTCGCAAGTATTCCACTTGCCGCACTGGGAACCCTGATTGTTCCAGGTGTCTTTACCGTGGGTGACTCATTCTATATCGGATTGACTGGCGGTTTATGCTCTCTGGCTCTTGCCTATAAAGGCATCAACATCATGTACAACATCATTGTCTCCTCATTACTCGTTTCAGCACTTATATATTTCTTCTGACACCGCTGCCATTTGAAGAGTCCGGCTTTTCATTTCAGCAGCCTTTATGAATTATTCAACCATCTTCGCTTTCTCCAAGCTGATGCCTGCATTTTGATCTGACTTCAGATTGAACATCTTAAAAGCCATGAAGCCGATTTGACTCGGTTTCATGGCTTTATTATTAGTCTATGCTCAAATCGATATGACAATAGCCTCTTGGATTCTTCTTCAGGTAATCCTGATGATACTCCTCCGCATCGAAAAAGTTTTTTAAGGGCTCCACTTCAACTACGATGGGTTTATCATATTTCGGTTTCTTCATTCTGATGAATTCTTCTGCAATCTCCTTATCGGATTCTTCTATATAATATATCCCTGTTCTGTACTGTGTTCCCCTATCATTTCCCTGTCTGTTGAGAGAGGTCGGATCAATCACCTTGAAGAACTTCTCAAGAATATCATTCAGTGAAATCTTATTTTCATCATACTCGATATAGACGGTTTCTGCGTGCCCGGTATTCCCGGAACACACCTGTTCGTATGTAGGATTTTCCACATCACCGTTGGAATATCCTGACTTGGTATATAGGACACCTTCTTTTCTGGAAAAGAATTCATCTACTCCCCAGAAACAGCCTCCTGCCAATGCGATCTTTTTCATTATTATAACCTCCTAACTCTGATGTAAATATTGTATCAGAAAACAAGCTGAAATCAGCATCTAACTTGCAGATTACGCATATTAACTTTTAAAAACTTGTATTTGTAAACGGTTAATATATTCATCCATCTTTCATTTTCATAATTATTCCATCTAATAATCTATTTTTCTTCAATATTACTGAAATCTATATTGTTTTATTTAGACACCATCAGTTTCCTTTGCATATTTAATATTTGCAGGATTTCCTGCAATAAGTTTTAACGAATAGCTGTTGACTTGCATGTACAAATTTGCAATAATGTTCATGAGAGAAAAATAAATCAATAAATCATGGAGGTTCCAAAATGAAAAAAGTATTTAAAGCAGTTGTCAGATTCATTACTGAAGATTCCATTGCTCACGACTTTAATCCATGGCTAGTACAGAGAGAAATGGACATCCAGAAGAAATTTATGTAATAACTCATTCATTATAGATCGTGCTTGACCATGTTTGTCATTCTATTGGTTAAGTTCAAAAGAAACGAATATTCCTTGAAATATAAAACCGCCGGGTGTCTCCGGCGGTTTTATATTGTCTCGATTTAATTTCCAGCTTAAATTTCCGTGTAAAATGGAATTTATTAATTTTCTATTACATATAGTAATTTATTTTTCTACAAATTTCATTAAAACCATCATTATTTTTCATGTTTTTTCGCGCGTATTTTTAAATGTTCTATATTTTTATTGTATATATTCGACTTTAATTCACTTCACCTCTGGAAACACGCGAATTTAATTCGCTGTACTATTTTAGGAATTGATATTTTGTTAATCGTCATAATAAAGTTCAACTTTCACACACAATTGTAGAATAGCAGAAGTTATGATATTATTCACACGTATTTGAATTACTATATTAAAAATATCACGAAAGTATGAGGTGAGTAATGAAGAAACTGATCATATTATTTCTAGCCACATCAACACTGTTTTCGACCTCATTTCTGTTTTACCAGAATGAAATGAAAAACTCTACTGAACATAAAATAGAAGATGAAATCATTCTCTCCGAACATCTTTCAGAAGAGAAATCCATCATTATATATAGACCGGAAGCAAAAGTCAGGACCACATATCCGGACGGGTTTTCCTTCAACCTGGAAGATAAAATGAGAATCATTCATGGAGATCTTCATCTTGAACAGAGAAAAGAGATCAGAGAAAACAGACAACGAATAGCGGCTGAGGAAGAGCTGAAAGAGTTAGAAGCAAAAGCGAATACGAAACAAGCTCCACAAACACCTGAGCCAAAGAAAACAGCTGCAGCGGTTCCTGCTAAATCCACCGCTACAAAACCAGCTGCCCCAGCAGCAGAACCTGTCAGCACATCAGAACCGGCACCTGCAGAAACAGTGGCACCTAAACCTGCTCCAGAACCAGTAAAGGAACCTGCTCCTCCGAAGGAAACCCCCGCACCGGTGGTTCAACCTGTAGAGGAGACGAAGACTTTCAATTATTTAAGTCAGGTGGAGAAAGAAATCCTTACCGTTACAAACAGATATAGAAGAGAAAACGGATTAAGCAATCTAACCTGGGATGATACCCTCTACCAGTCATCCAGAAGCCACAGCAGGCTTATGTTTGAGACAAATAACTTCGTTCATACCACAAAATACGCAGTGGCAGAAAACATCTATATGCTTGCTTCAAGTGATAAAAGCAAGTACACTGCCGAGTTCATTGTCGCAAAATGGATGAGCTCTCCAGGCCATCGTGCCAACATACTGGATTCTCGGATAACAAGGATGGGCGCAGGTGTTCTTACAGGAAATCAGTATTTTGCCAAGTATGACAGAAAACTACCTACTATTTATGCAACTCAGCATTTTAAATAGCAATTATTATACTATATAAAGAAAAGGATTTAAGCCCAGCTTAAATCCTTTTCTTTTCTCCATATTTCTTTCTAAAGAAGCAGACCAAGCAGATCCTCATTTGTTATGTTCACCATGAACTCTTGAATATCAAGATTGTGAAGCACTTCGCTGATCGCCTCTTCATTATGAGCTTTCCCGATTAACTCATTCTCCAGGCTGGAAATATCCTTTGTCCCGAAGAAGTCTCCATATATTCTGATTTTCTCAATGAGCCCTTTTCTCACCTCCAAAGTCACTTCGAGCGTTCCACCCGGGAATCTTCCTTCTCTGGTCATCTCAAATTTTGGACTGTGCCCATAATTCCATTCCCATTTAGCATATTTTTCATCTCGTAGCCTGATAATCTCCGAAACTTCATGCTCAGTAAACGTAGTTACCTGATCCATCCCCCCAGCCACGGATTTCATGACCCGGTTCCTGAACTCAATAACATCCATATCTTCCTCAAGATGATCACTTATATTCGTAATTCTTGATGAAACTGACTTCACACTCTTATCCGTGAACTTGATATCCCTAGGCTTCAATGCTCCAGAAATATCCGCTTTTACAGATGAAAAAAGCAGCGTTCCATGATGCATCACTCTTTCCTTGTATTTGCATTGTGCTGTTCCTGAGAACTTCTTCCCTTCAATGGTCATATCATTTCTACCGGAAAATTCCGCTTCTACACCCATTTCATTCAATGCGATTGTAATCGGCTCGCAGAATCCTCTGAAATCATTGAAGTTTCTCTTCTTATTCTCGATGAATGTGTAGTTCAGATTTCCAAGATCGTGATAGACCGCGCCGCCGCCAGTGAGCCTTCTGACCACTTTAATGTCTTTCTCTTTCACATAATCCGCATTGATCTCAGATAATGCATTCTGATTTTTACCGACAATGATCGCATTGTCGTTCCTCCATAGATAGAAGATTTCCTCATCCGTGTGTTTCAGTAAATATTCTTCAGATGCCAGATTGAAGTATGCATCCGTATTCTCGCTGATAATATATCTCATAGTCATCTCCTTGGTTTAACCATATGTACTGCTTCACCCTTCAGCCCCATCACACTTTCGAAAAACGCCTCTGGCAGTGTAGGGTGCGCATGTATGACATCTTTGAAATCATCTACTCCTAGACCTTTCTCGCATGCAAGCAGTCCTTCATGAATGAGATCGGAAGCATGTGGTCCCATGATATGAACACCAATGATTTTATAATCAAGATCCGCTATCACCTTTACAAGACCTTCTCCTTCGCCCATGGTAAGGGCTTTTCCATTTGCACCGAACATGAATTTACTGGTCAGATACTCTATATTTTCTTCTTTCAGCTGTTCTTCGGTATATCCGACACTGGCAATTTCAGGAAACAGGAATACACAACCTGGAACAAACTTGCCTATGACAGGACTTTCCCCAGCAATCTTTTCTGCCACAAACTCTCCCTGAGCTGAAGCAGCATGGGCCAGAAGCCATTTCCCGTTGACATCTCCAATGGCATAAATCCCTTTGATGCTGGTCTCAAAGTTTTCGTCCACTTCGATTCCTCTTCTACCCACAGCTATTCCCGCTTCTTCCAGTCCGATTTCTTTTACATTGGCTTTTCTGCCCGTGGCAATAAGAACCTGATCGCCATAAACCTCTACGGGACCTTTCGACCCTTCTGAAATCACTTTCAGCTTTCCATTTTCTCTGATTATTTCCTTCACCATCATAGATGTCTTCACATCGATGGATTTCTTCTTCAGCAGCGGCTTCAGCCTTTTGACGATTTCACCGTCAATGCCCGGAAGAATTCCAGGTAAAGCTTCCAGCACAGTGATTCTGGTTCCAAAGCTCGCAAATATTCCCGCAAACTCCATACCAATGACACCGCCTCCTACAATAACAAGCTCCTCTGGAATTTCCTCGAAATCCAGAAGCTCCGTACTGGTAATCACCCCTTCATTTTCCACACCTTTTATTGGTGGAATAAAGGAGGATGAACCGGTTGCAATGATCAGACGGTCGAACCTAAGTGTTTCACCGTTGACTTCCAGAGAATTTTCACCTGTGATTTTCGCTTCGCCAAGAATCACTTCTACACCAGCTGCACTGAGCAGTTTTTCGATTCCCGTGACCAGCGTATCTACAATCCCGTTCTTTCGTTCTCTGATCTTTGCCGCATTGGGCTTTACTGTTCCTTCAAAATCCAATCCGTAGCTTTCAAGCTTATTTGCCTGATTATAAACCTCCGCACTCTTGTAGAGAGCTTTAGTAGGAATACATCCCACATTCAGACAGACTCCGCCCACACGGTTCTTTTCAATCAGTGTAGTTTCAAAACCCATGTTATTAAGACGGATGGCGGCCACATAGCCGCCAGGTCCTCCACCCATAATAATCACTTTTTCTGCCATAACTACTCCTTTGTCCAATGAAGTACAAGCTGCCTTGCCGCAAGCGCTTCATCCAGTCTTCTGACAGGAGTATCATGAGGAGCATCTTTCAGAAGTTCAGGATTTTCTTCCGCTTCTTTTGCAATCTGCTTCATGACTTCAATATATGCATCCAGTGTTTCTTTGCTTTCAGTCTCAGTAGGTTCTACCATAAGCGCACCTTCCACGATCAGTGGGAAGTACATGGTTGGCGGATGATATCCGTAGTCGATGATTCGCTTCGCCACATCAAGCGTGGAAACTGTTTCGGACTTTTTCTTGAGTCCCGCGAACACAACTTCATGCATGCATGTCTCATCCACTGCGACTTTATAGTGATTCTTCAGACTCTCCTTCATATAGTTGGCGTTAAGAACCGCATTAGTCGAGGCAGCCTTCAAACCGTCTGAACCCATGGACAGCATGTATACATACGCTCTCAGTATCACGCCGAAGTTTCCGAAGTAGTTCTTTACCTTACCAATGGAATCCTTGAGGCTGTAATCCAGATAGTATCTTCCGTTGTCCACATTCACAACAGGAACCGGAAGATATTCCATCAGATTCGCTTTACATGCGACCGGTCCTGATCCTGGACCTCCGCCACCGTGAGGTGTCGAGAAGGTCTTATGAAGATTGTAGTGAAGAACATCAAAGCCCATGTCTCCAGGTCTTACTATACCCATGATGGCGTTCATGTTTGCTCCATCATAATAAAGCAGCCCACCCGCTTCATGAACAAGATCCGCGATTTCCTTGATATGCTTCTCGAACAGTCCAAGGGTTGATGGATTGGTCAGCATCAGGCCGGCAATCTCATCACTGAGCACCGATTTAAGAGAATCGATATCCACTGACCCATCTTTATGAGAAGCCACTTCCACAACATCAAACCCGGCAACCGCCACGGAGGCAGGGTTGGTTCCATGAGCTGAGTCAGGGACAATGATCTTGGTTCTCTTCGTATCATTTCTCATCTGATGGTATTTCTTCAAGAGCATCAGCCCCACAAGTTCACCATGTGCTCCAGCAGCAGGCTGTAGTGTCACCGCATCCATACCCGAGATTTCTTTAATCGTCTCCTGAACCGAATGCATCACTTCAAGCGCACCCTGAACGGTATCCTCTGGCTGGAATGGATGAAGTCTGGCAAAATTAGGATTCGCTGCCACATCCTCATTGATTTTAGGATTGTACTTCATCGTACAGGAACCTAATGGATAAAACCCTGAATCAATGGAGTAATTCTTTTTGGATAATAAGGTGTAATGTCTGATGATTTCCAGTTCACTGACCTCTGGAAAATCAAGGTCATCCTCTCTCAGATATTCCTCTCCGATGTAATCGGTGATTTTCATGTCTTTGAGTGTATCTTCTGGTAGAGCATAAGACTTTCTTCCTGGCTTAGACAACTCAAAAATTAATTTATTGTAAGTCATTATATCTCCTCCATGATTCTAACAAACTTTTCAATGTCTTCCATGGTTCTGCTTTCCGTCACTGCGACAAGCATGGCATTTTCAAGTTTTTCATTCGCCCTCTTCAGATCGAATCCACCCAGAATACCTTCTTTCCTTAGTGCACTATTTATTTCCTCCACACTCTTAGGGCAGCTGACTGCAAATTCCTTGAAGAAAGGCTTGTCGAATACAGGCTTGTATTTTCCGCCTTCCATCAGCTTTTCATAGGTATAGTGGGCTTTTTTGAAGGACTGCACTGCAACTTCCTTCATACCCTGCTTCCCTAATGTTGCCATATAGACCGCAGCTGCTATGGAGTTCAGTGTCTGGTCAGAGCAGATATTAGAGGTAGCCTTGTATCTTCTGATATGCTGTTCTCTCGCCTGCAGTGTAAGCACATAAGCTCTTTTGCCATCTCTGTCTACGGTTTCCCCGACGATTCTACCCGGCATTTTTCTCATGAGTTTTTTCGTTGCTGCCATGAAGCCCAGTACCGGACCACCAAAATTGAGATTCTGTCCAAGCGCCTGACCTTCTCCGACGACGATATCTGCTTTCAGTTCGCCCGGGCTCTTGAGCATACCAAGCGCTATGGGGTCTACACTCATGATGAGCAGTGACTTGTTCTCATGAATCGTCTCTTCCATTTCCTTCACATCTTCAATGACGCCATAGAAATTGGGATACTGCAGAATCACTCCAGCGGTATCTTTGTCCATTTTCGCTTTCAGATCTTCGAAATCAGTGACTCCATCTTTCTCGCTGACAAATTCAACATCAACAGATCTGAACTGAAGATAGGTTTTAAGCACTTCCTTATATTCAGGATTCAGCGTTTCTGAAACAAGAACCTTATTTCTTTTTGTCTGCACTGAAGCTAAGATTGCAGCCTCAGATGCTGAAGTCGCACCATCATACATGGAAACATTTGATACGTCCATGCCTGTCAGTGAACACATCATACTCTGGTATTCAAAGACACTCTGCAGCGTACCCTGACTGATTTCAGGCTGATACGGTGTGTATGCGGTATAGAATTCCGAACGGGATATGATATGTTTGATTACTGAAGGAATATAGTGATCGTAGGATCCGGCTCCTAAGAAGCAAACAAGTTCATCTATGCTCTGATTCTTCGAAGCGAGACCATTCATGATTCCTCTGACTTCAATCTCCGATTTCTCCTTAGGCAGATCCAGTCCTTTCTTCAGTCTAAGATTTTCGGGAATACTCTTAAAGAGATCCTCCGTTTTTTCCAGTCCAATGACATCAAGCATTACCTTGACATCTTCATCAGTATTTGGCAGGTATGGATGCATGTTTACTCCTCCTCAGAAATGAATGCTTCGTAATCCTCTTTTCCTAATAGACCTTCTAATTCACTGTCATCCTTTAAAGTTACAACCACTAAATGATTATCATATGGCGCTTCATTGATCAGCTCCGGATTGTCTTCCAGGTCTTCATTGATTTCGACCACTTCTCCTGATACAGGCATGATTATATCGGATGCGGCTTTTACGGATTCCACAACACCCAGGTTGTCATCCATTTCGATTTCATCCCCTACTTCAGGAAGCTCCACATAGACAATGGATCCTAATGCATGCTGTGCATGATCCGTGATTCCGATGTAAGCCTTTTCTCCTTCTACCCTTACCCATTCATGGTCCTTTGTGTAATATAATCCTTCTAATACTGTTGACATAATCCTATCTCCTTTATATTTAAATTCTTTCAGTTATTATTTTACTAGAAACTTTCTGTTTCTCACAGTCGCTTTGGACATTTTGTTTCTGATCTGAATATCCAGTTCGGTACCTATTTTCGCATATTCCACGTCAACCATTGCTAAACCAATGATTTCTCCAAGGGACGGTGACTTGTATCCTGTAGTGACAAATCCGATCTCCTTGTCCTCTTTGAATACTTTGTATCCATGTCTTGGAATTTTCTTATCTGACATGGTAAATCCGACAATCTTTCTGGAAACGCCTTCTGCTTTCTGCTTTGCCAGCACTTCCTTTCCTATGAAGTTCTCCTTGTCCACCTTCACAAAGAATCCATACCCTGCTTCAACCGGCGTCCAGTCGTCGCTTAGTTCATTACCGTAAAGCGGAAGATTCGCTTCAAATCTGAGTGTATCTCTGGCACCTAAACCGATGGGCAGTGCTCCATCTTCAATGAGGTTCGTGTAAAGCTCCACTACATCGTCATTGGAGAGATAAATCTCGAATCCGTCTTCTCCTGTATATCCGGTTCTGGATACCATGCACTTGATTCCATCAATCATGACATCTCTTTTCGCGAAGAAGAATCTGATTTCAGACAGATCTGTCTCTGTGTGTACCTGTAGTAGCGCCTCCGCATTCGGTCCCTGAATCGCAATCTGAGCGGTTTCATCGGAAACATTTTCAATTGTCACGTCATATGCGCCTTTGTTGCTCTTTACCCACTCAAAATCCTTGTCCGTGTTAGAGGCATTTACTACAAGCAGAATGTCCTCTTCTCCAAACCGATACACGAGGATATCATCTACGACTCCTCCGTCTTCTCTGCATAAATAGGTGTAAAGCACCTGATTATCTACTATTTTTTCAAGATCATTTGTAATGAGATAATTGACGAATGCCAGGGCATCCTTCCCTTTGACTGTAATTTCACCCATATGGGAAACATCAAATAATCCAACATTATTTCTGACAGCCTCATGTTCTTTGAGAATTCCCTCAAATTCAACTGGCATAAACCATCCAGCAAAATCAACAGTTTTTCCGCCATATTTCTGGTATTCATCTGCCAGCGCTGTTCTTTTTAAATTATCCAATTCCGAACCTCCTAACATCATTATAGTCTACACTACTATAATAAGCATTTTTCTGAAGTTATTCAATAACCGCACTGTAATAGTTTACAACACAAGCAAGTAGTTAATTTAACAGATATTCATTATTTTATAACAGGTATTCAGTTATCAGTGTAACTGTTTGTTATTTCTCATCTTGTAAAAATCAAGGTATTTGTTTTAACCGATTCACAAACAGCTGAAAACAGATTGATTTCCATTGAATGCCATGGATTTAAAGCAGCACATCATCAAAGCCATGTTTAGTACAGATTGATTTTATCAGCAAAATCATCCGGGTTAAAAATCACCATCCAAAGGACTAGTTTCACAATCTGATAAATAATTCTGATAGATTAATCAAACTTGGAATTTTTTGACAGGATTTATCAGTGATATCTCATTACGAAGGGCTGTTTTGCAAAAATCTAAAGGTTTTCTTTTAACACGAGATGAACCATGTTTCCAAATCATGTCCAAAGGTTGAAACTTCCATGTATACCCAGATATTGCCAAATGCTTTGTTATAATTGAGGCATAATAATTATAAGAGGTGAATAGTATATGAATTTTAACCTATTAATAGGTGGAGCTGCCGGTCAAGGTATGGAAACCTTAAGCTCGAACTTGTCAAAAATACTCCAGAGAAGAGGATACCATCTTTTCACACTACAGGATTATATGTCTCGTGTACGAGGAGGTCATAACTTCTTCCAGATTCGTTTTTCGGAAAACGAGGTCAAAACACATCGGGATGATCTGGATGGAATCATTGCACTGAATCAGGAAACTGTGGATCTGCACATAGGTAGATTGAATCCTGACGGATTCATCATTGCAGATGAAGATGTGAAGTCCGATGACAAAAGACTCATCACCATACCAGCCAAGAAAATCGCTAAGGAACTGGGCAATCCCAAGGTCCAATCCAGTGTCATTCTGGGTGCTCTGCTCAAAATCTACGGAATGGATGTACTGCATCTAGAAGACATTCTATCAAAGAAATTCAATGAAAAAGTCGTGAATCAGAATATTGAGGCTTTTGAAAAAGGTCACGATCTGGAAACAGCCCGATTTGAAGAACCAGAATTAAGCAAAGAACCAACAATGCTGGTTCAGGCTAATGAGAGCATCGCTCTTGGAGCACTGGCGGCAGGTATGAAGTTCTACAGCGCTTATCCAATGACACCTGCCACTTCCATCATGAGTTATCTCGTGAAGAAGTCGATACCCGCAAAAGTCGTCGTGGAGCAGGCTGAGGATGAGATTGCAGCAATCAATATGGCTATAGGTGCATCCTATGCAGGGGTAAGAGCCATGACCGGTACTTCCGGCGGCGGATACTCGCTCATGGTGGAAGCTGTCGGTATGGCAGGAATCACCGAAACGCCATTAGTCATCGCTGAAATACAGAGGCCCGGACCAGCTACAGGTCTACCTACAAGAACAGAGCAAAGTGACCTTAAGTTCGTCATCAACTCTTCTCATGGGGAATTCCCAAAGATGGTCATTGCTCTCAGACACCCAGAAGACGCTTTCTATCAGACAGCCAGAGCATTCAATCTGGCAGACAAATATCAGATTCCGATTATTCTTCTTGGAGACCAGTATATGGCAGATGCTGTAAGGACCGTTACTCCATTTGATCTGGATAAGGTTTCCATTGAAAGACATCTGGCAGATGAAGAGACATACCGGAACGGAAAAGAATACAAGCGATATGAACTGACCGAAAATGGAATATCTCCAAGACTGATTCCTGGAAAAGTGGAAGGAACCATGGTGAATTCCGATAGTGATGAACATGATGAAACAGGTAACATCACAGAAGCCAGCGATGTCAGAATCAATATGGTCGAAAAAAGAGCCAAAAAGTTCGAACTTCTGAAAGAAGAGATTCTGGAACCGGACTTCTTGGGAAATGAAGAAGCTGAAGTTCTGCTACTCGGATGGGGAAGTCTTCACAGCCAGCTGTCAGAAGCCATAGACCTTTTGAATGCTTCCGGAGAAAAGAAATTCGGTGCACTGGTATTTGGAGATATCTGGCCGCTACCTGAAAAGAAACTCCGAGAGTATCAGGCCAAAGCCAAGGTGCTGGTCAATGTGGAACAGAACTATACAGGACAGCTTGCCGCTCTGATCAGCGAAGTGACTGGAATAAGAGTTGACCATTCTGTGCTTAAATTTGATGGTCGCCCACTTTCAGCAACTGAAATCAAGAGCAAGGTATTGGAGGTATTATCATGATGAAAAAGAAAGAATTTGTAACATTCGAAACAGCCTGGTGTCCAGGATGTGGTGACTTCGCGATACTTGAAGCCTTAAAGGAAACCATGGAAGAACTGGGAAAAGAACCACATAAAGTACTTGTGGTCGGTGGTATCGGACAAGCAGCCAAAACTCCTCAGTACATCAACGCAAACGGATTCGAGGGTCTGCACGGCCGTGCGCTACCTCCAGCAGCTGCCGCTAAAATCGCAAACCATGAAATGACAGTAATCATTGATACTGGTGATGGAGACTCTTATGGAGAAGGTGGAAATCACTTCATCCATAACATAAAAAGAAACGTCAACATGACGCACTTTGTTCACGACAACCAGATTTACGGACTAACAAAAGGGCAGTCCTCCCCTACCTCAGATCTGGGACATGTTACAGACTTCACTCCAGAAGGAGTAAACACGATTCCTATCAACCCCATGGTTGCCGCCATCGGTCTAGGTTGCGGATTTGTTGCAAGAGCATTCAGTGGAGACAAAGAGCATCTGAAAAGCATCATGAAAGAAGCCATCAATTACGACGGCTATGCTCTTGTTGATATTCTGCAGCCATGTGTAAGCTTCAATAAAGTAAACACCTTCGCATGGTATAAGAAGAGAGTGTATAACCTGGATGAGGATACCAGCTACAACCCAACCGATAAGGTATCTGCTTTCACCAAAGCACTGGAGTGGGGCGATAAGATCCCTACAGGTGTCATTTTCAGAGAAGACAGACAAAGCTATACAGACAAGGTTTCATTCCTGAAGGAGTCCACTCTGGTGGATCTGCCTGTTGAGACAGAAGTCATAAAGGGCTTCCTGCAGGAATTCATGTAACAGGAATATAACTCCCCTCAGTGAATGACAGCATTCACTGAGGGGAGTTTCTTTGTATGGGTATTCATAACAAGGTGAGCTTACGCAAAATATCCTCCTCCCTTGCCACTGAAACACCAGTAACAGATTGCTCCTGAAATTACTCGACAAAAAAAGATCAGGAATCCTGATCTTTTTCTGCCCATTATCAAGGTCTGAAGTGCGCCCTATTTACTGGACTCAATGAGTTCTCAGGGCATTTCAACTGCTAGTTCAATAATGATTCAACTTCCTCAAGCATCATTTCAGTCCCAGTGAATCCACCGGAAGTGATGTACCACACCTCAGCATTGAGGTAGTGGATTTTCTCGTTCTTGTATGCTTCTGTTTCTTTTACAATCTCATTTTCCATGGTGGATGAAGCATCTGTCTCCCCACCAACTACGGAAGCTCTGTCAATGACAAAAAGATGGTCCGGATTCTTTTCCAGTATGTATTCATAGGTCACGCTTTGTCCATGTGTCGAACCTTCAATGTTATCGTCAGCCTCTTTAAATCCAAGCGTATTATGCAGGATGCCAAATCTGGATACAGCTCCGTACGAACTCAAGGAACCGTCATTCGCTAGTATGATCAGGCCGCTTTCATTCATTTCTACCACTCTGCTCTTTATCATGTCCACTTTTTCAGTCAATGCAGCTATTTTCTCTTCCACTACTTCCTCTTTATCAAAAAGTTCGGCTATCAGCTTTGCATTAGCCTCCACTGAACTCATATAATCCTCGTTGCTGACTGTGAGATAAACAGTAGGAGCAATCTTGGAAAGCTCTTCATAAGCTGCGGAGGTTCTGGCTGATATGAATATCACATCAGGCTCCATCTCGTAGATCTTTTCAAAATCAGGTTCTTTCAGTGTACCCACATTTGTGTAGACCTCTTCGTTGCTGTACTGTGCGAGGAAAGATGGAATATTCCCCATGGGCAGCCCAGTCACTTCTATGCCCATATTATCCATAAGATCCAGTAAACCATAGTCAAACACAACTACATTTTCCGGGTTTTTCGGAAGAGTTACTTCTCCCAGTTCATGTGTGATGGTCATATCTTCTTGTGCAGCAGGTGCTACAGTAGGATCCGTATTCGGCGTCTCGGCCTTGGCAGTGCTTCCACATGCGGATAGAACCATGGTAGCTGTCACTAAAATACTTGATAAAACGATATTCTTTCTCTTTGTCATTTTTACACCTCTTGTTGTTATTTTATGCTGTTAATTATTATCATTTACAATTGACTTCTCACTGGACTATGGTCAAGTGATTTCCTTTATGTATGCAGCTCTTATCTTCACAGTCGCAAAGACCTTCCTGATAGTAGGTACAGATCTTCTTTCCGCCAAGATGATGCACATTGAATTCCATGTCAAACACTTCATTCAGCACCTTGGCATTGATGATTTTATCTGTATCATCATGATATTTTATCCTTCCGTCCTGAAGCGCCACAATACGGTCCGAGTAGACGGAAGCGAAATTGATGTCATGAATGACGATGACAACGGTCTTTCCCAGTTCATCCACGATGTTTCTCAGAATCTTCATGATTTCCACCGCATGTTTCATATCCAGATTGTTAAGGGGTTCATCCAGAAGGATATATTCCGTATCCTGGGCAATCACCATGGCAATATAGGCTCTCTGTTTCTGCCCACCAGATAATTCATTGATGTAACGATCTTCGATGTCTCCCAGTTTAAGATAGTCTACGGCCTGATCAATATATCGGTTGTCTTCATCGGTCAGATTTCCTTTGGAATAGGGGAATCTTCCAAATGCGATGAGCTCTCTGACGGTTAGTTTCACATTGAGGCTGTTGCTTTGTCTTAGTATTGAAACCTTCTTAGCAAGATCCTTAGATTTCCAGTTTTCAAGTGAGATCCCGTCTATTTGAACATCTCCTCCACTTGATTCCATCAATCTGGAAATCATGGATAGGAGTGTGCTTTTCCCTGCGCCGTTAGGTCCAATAAAGGAAGTGATCACCCCTTTTTCAATGTTAAGTGTAACGTCCTTAACCACTTCTTTTGTTTCATATCTCTTTGTCAGATTTCTTACACTGATCATAACTGATTCTCCCTTAATAACAGATAAATGAAATACAATCCGCCGATAAAGTTGATGATTACGCTGATTGGTGTGCTGAAGACAAATATTCTTTCCACCAGCAACTGCCCGTAGACAAGGGCGGTGGAACTGATCAGCATTGCACCTGCAATAAGATACTTGTGTTTATAAGTCTTCATCAGCTCTCTTGAAAGGTTTGTCACCAGAATTCCCAGAAATGTGATGGGGCCCACTAATGCGGTCGAGACCGAAATCAGGATGGCTACAATCACAAGAATCATGTTGACCAGATTCTTGTGATCGATCCCCAGATTAATGGCGTTGTCTCTTCCCAGTGACAGTACATCCAGTTCCCTGGATTTTGTCATGCCGAAAATCATGGCACCAGACAATAGTATGGAGGACAAGACAAGAACCTCTGTATTGATGTTGTTGAAACTTGCAAAGAGACTTCCCTGAAGAATGAGAAACTCATTGGGATCTATGATGACCTGAATAAACGAGGATCCACTTCTGAAAAGAGTTCCTGTTATAATCCCCACTAGAAGGAGAAGATAGATATTCCCTTTCACTTTTTTTAAAATGAACCCCAGAATCCCGACACTGAATGCAACCATAAGTACTACGGAAACGATGAAACCGACTCTGGTATCTGTCTGAGCCAATGTTTCTGATCCGATGAGAAAAATGATCACTGTCTGAATAAAGACATATAAGGCGTCCAGTCCCAGAACACTCGGTGTGAGAATGCGATTCTCCGTCACTGTCTGAAACACCAGAGAAGCATAGGCTATGGCACTTCCTGTGAGTACTATGGCTATGATTTTCGGTATTCTTCTTGAGAGGGCATAGCTGGCACTTTTAGGGCTTAATCCCAGAAATAGAAACAGCATAATTCCTATAATCAGAAGAGCGCTAAGAAGAAGTATTTTCTTTTTCATACTATTTCCTTACCCCCTTGAAAATCAGATAGATGAATATGATGCTTCCTAATACCCCGACCGTCAGGGAAATGGATATTTCATAGGGATAAATGATGATTCTTCCCAGAATGTCACTGAACAGAAGAAATACTGCCCCCATAAGTGCTGTAGTTCCCAGGCTGTTCTTCAGATTGTCTCCACGAATCATGGAAACGATATTGGGTATTATGAGCCCAATAAAGGGAATGCTCCCAATGGTCACCAGAACCGAACTTGAAATCAGGGCTACTATTGTCAGACCGATGTTGACTACAAGAGTATAATTCAGACCGAGATTCTTCGAGAAATCCTCTCCCATTCCCGCTATAGTGAATTTGTTGGCAAATAAATAGGCAAGTATACCCAAGGGTATGGTGATATAGATGATTTCATATCTACCCTTTGTGACCATGGAAAAACTTCCTTGAAGCCATGAGTTGATGTTCTGGATCAGATCGAAACGATACGCGATAAAAGTCGTCACCGAGTCAATGAGATTGCCCAGCATGATTCCTACCAGTGGAATGATCACCACGTTCTTCACCTTGATCTTTCTTAAGATGAACATGAAGAGAAACGTACCTAGCAGCGCAAATACAAAAGCAATGGCCATTTTCCCCATCACATGAAGACCCGGTAGAAGAATCATGGAAAACATGATACCGAATCTTGCTGAGTCCATGGTTGCTGCAGTACTGGGCGATACGAATTTGTTCCGCGTGATCTGCTGCATGATGAGACCAGATATGCTTAACGCCATTCCCGTTACAAGAATGCTGACCAGCCTAGGCACTCTGCTCAACAGTAATATCAGCATTTCCATTTCTCCACCATGAATCAGTTCCTGAAATGAAAGCGTTTTGGCTCCAATAAATAGAGAAACAATTGATAAGATAATTGTTGTGATCATTAAATGTTTATTCTTCATATCTTATAACGGAAATGTTTCCCATTATATTTGACACCTCTCTTCATTAATTGATATAATTTAACATGACGAAATTGATAATCATTCTCATTTATAGTAGCAAAAATAAGAACAGTTATCTAACTCAGTATTTGTTTTTTTATAACTATATTTGGGTAAATGAAAGGAGAGGTCCATTATTGTTCATTGAAAGAAACCCCAGAGAAGTGGCCGAGGACTTCTATGCCAGCACATTTATCGCTGTAAGCGCCTATAGCCATGATGGTAAGATTCAGTATAGCGGTGGAGACCACTATAGATTTGGAGATTACGATATCATAAATAAATTACTGGAGAAAATGAGTAACCCATCCGATACGAGTTACACATCTCTGACTTTAACCAATCAGAAAGAATACAACTATACTGCCTACTTCATCAACAAAACACGCCTCAAAGATGGATTCATCATTATGGGACCCTACAATCAGGAGGATCTGGAGCGAATCAACAGCCTGGATATCTGTTATTCAAACAATCTGTACATGGCACCGCTTAATCAGACTCTGGATCTATGTCCGAAGAAAGGATGTGCCGGATGCTATAGCCTCAATGTACGACGTGCAATGAACTATATTCAGGCACACTACAAGGAAGAGATCACTCTTGATAAAGTGACCAGCCATCTGAACTTGAATAAAAGCTACTTCTGTACACTTTTCAAACGTGAGACAGGTGTCACTTTTACACATTACGTCAATCTGATCCGTATCGAAAAAAGCAAACGACAGCTTCTGAAAGACAATAAATCCGTGCTTGACATCGCCCTGTCAGTCGGATTTTCCAATCAGAACTATTACACCATCACATTCAAGAAACTGACCAGCATGACGCCTATGGAGTTCAGAAAGAAAGCGTACATTTAATTTCTTCTATTATACAATATCTATTCTACTTTGTAATGATTATAAGTTAAATTCAATTATAATTTACAAGTTTATAACTATTTTCAGGTCGCAGACATATAAAAAATGTCTGCGGCTTTTCCATTGGTTCATTCATTTTCTTCATGGTAGAATAAAGAAAAGAGGATTTAAGGAGGATAAACCATGAGAATGTTTGATCTGTTCTATGAAGATTATTTCAAGATGAAAAGAAGAGATTTGATTGATGCCATCCGGGACAGCGAGGGTCGAACTCTGATGTGTGAAACCATCATTAGCACCTTCCCCCTTCTAGATGGCGTCTCAAACCCTGAGACAGCTGCTGCCTTCAGTGCAGATATGATTACTCTGAACACATTCAATTTCGATGAACCGTTCATCTTCGGCCATGATGATGCAAAACTGAATCCATATCATGGGATTACAGGATATGCACAAGCTCTGGCTGAATCAGTGGAAAAAAACAGAAGGAATCCGGAATATATTCAGGATTTCAAGAAGATCATCGGAAGATTTCTTGGTGTGAATCTAGAACCTGTTCCGGATGGAAGCACCTACCCTGAAGGACTGCGCTGCAGCGAGAAAAATCTTGAAAAAGTGAAAGAGCTCGGTTTTGACTATATCGTGATTACCGCAAACCCAAGCACAGGCGTCACCAGCGAAGGTATTCTGGAAGGAATCAGACGAGCCAGAAAAGTACTTGGTGGGGATACACTGATTGTAGCTGGAAAAATGCATGGTGCAGGTGCAGGAAACATTTATGACCTGGACACTATAAAGAACTTTGTTTCTGCAGGTGCAGATGTTATTCTCATTCCAGCTCCAGGAACTGTTCCTGGTTTTACAGTAGATCTTGTAAAAGGATTCGTCGATGCAATTCATGACCAGGGAGCTCTGGCCATGACCACCATCGGAACCAGTCAGGAAGGTTCAACGGAGTCCTACATTGAAAGCGTGGCACAAATGTCCAAGATGGCAGGAGCTGATATCCAGCATACAGGAGATGCCGGTGTATCAGGGATGACCCCTCCTGAAAACATCATGAGACTTTCCATCACTATGCGAGGAAGAAGACATACCTACAGAAGAATGGCAAGGTCCAGTCGCAGATAAATTCATATTTAAACAGAAAGCACTTTACATCAGTTAAATCAACTGGTATAAAGTGCTTTCTGCTGTGTAATGCCGGGTTTTCATTTCCTATCACTTGCCTGGCTGAATTTCTCCATTCTTGATGAAGTGAACTCTGGGAATGTGCTCATTCCCCTCGGAATCTCTGTATTCTCTGATGATGTAATATGTTCCCGAATCAATGGGCTCTGTAAACAGATTGAAAAGCACCTCATCACTGAATGTATCTCCTGCTTCAACAGTTCGAAGCGCCATATCAAAAGCAAGATCATCCGTGAGATCTGTCTCGATCAAAGCGTTGTCATCACTTAACTTCATAATGGTAAACACGGCTCCGTATTCCAGTGTCTTCCCGGTGTTGTTTTTCATCACATATCTCAGGCTCTGCTTCTCTGAATCAAAAGTGACTTCTTCCACCAGAATATCGTCACTGAACTGCACGTTTTCTATGGTATGCTCATTTTCCGGTTCATCTTGTACCGGCTTGTTTGTATCCCAGATCAGATATCCCACAGCGACCACTGCAATCAAAAGTATAAAATATAAACCTTTTTTCATTCTTTCCTCCCCCCTCAACTGCTTTTCCTATTGTGTTAATTATACAATTCTGCATAGATTCAGGAATGACAAAGGAGTTACTAAGAGCAGAAACGACTAGAAATAACTTTCTTTTCTTCCTGCGCGTTTCTGATCTATCTGAACATGTATTGATCCGCTTGTATTACGTGTATCCACTTTGCTGTCTTCAAAATCGTAAATGTAAGCGCTGTTATTATTTCTCCTGTTTTAACGACTGTACTCGGGACGTCAATGCGTACTTATTCTCCACTGATTCCAGCTCCAGCGTTACTTCATCTCCTACCGATAGATCTTTGAATTCCAGATCAGTAATTTCTCCTGAGGAAAATCCACATGGAGGTTCATAATATATTTTTATCATATTCTATGTTTTTCCGTATATACAATGTGTAATTCAGATTCATCTGATTGTAAATATATGTTTCGATCCAACCAAAGGCGAACATGCACTTTTTTACACAAAAGAAAAAGCCCTGTAAAAGGGCTGTTTTTAATGGTGCAAGCAAATCTATAAGCCGAGTTCTGTATTAGATAATCATCTGTCTAGGCCATATATTTCTATATGGCTCAAGCGGCGCACCCGGGGACGGGACGAGCAGCCCCTATATGTCCCTCTATTCGGCCTTGCATCAAGTGGGGTTTACATAGCCGCAAAGTCACCAATGCGCTGGTGAGCTCTTACCTCACCTTTCCACCCTTACCTCATAAATGAGGCGGTATCTCTCTGTTGCACTTTCCTTAAGGTCACCCTCACTGGGAGTTACCCAGCACCCTGCTCTATGAAGCTCGGACTTTCCTCTCCTGACTTATGTCAGCAGCGATTATCTGACTTACTTGCTTACTTATAATAGCAGAATATGTGATTTTTGTAAACCAAAGGAGAAGAGGCATCTTGCTTCTTCTCCATTCCAGTATTTATATGAAATTATAGGGATCCTTTTCTTTTTTACTGAAATATACGGGAACATCACAGTTCGCTCTGAATTCCTTTGCCATTCTTTCCATGATAGTATAATAGACCAGTTTCTCTGAATGATAGTGTCCCGGGTCCACAACCGCAATGCCCATTTCTTCGAGCTCCTGCACATTATGATAAGTGGTATCCCCTGTCAGGATGCAATCAGCACCTTCAGCGATGGCCTTTTTAAAATAACTTTGACCGCTGCCATTGATTATTGCAACTCTTCTGATCTGCTGGTCAAGATCACCTGTATAACGTATCGTTTCAACACCTAGAACTTTCTTGGTCTTACTGATGAAATCCGACAATTTGACTGACCTTCTCAGATATACGATTCGTCCTATACCAGAATCAAAATCAAAAGGACACTGTTCGATGATATCGAAATCCAGATAATCAAACATCCTTACAATGGTATCATTCATCCCATCTTTTACTGAATCCAGATTCGTATGAGCGGCATATACATTGATGTCATTTTTAATGAGTTCAATTATTTTTCTGCCTTGCAGCGTATTTGTAGTGATCGACTTGGGCTTCATGAACAGCAAAGGGTGATGAGATACGATGAGATTCGCATCATTCTCTCTCGCTTCCTGTATCACTTCCATCGTCGTATCCATGGAAAACAGAATTCCTCTGATTTCAGCTCTACTGTCTCCAACCATAAGTCCGACATTATCATATTCTTCCTTATATGAAACCGGAGCATGTGACTCAATCAGTTTCATAAATTCCTTAACCATCACTACCATCTCTTACACTCCTTAGCTCCTTAATTTTCAGAATGATATCATCACTCTTCCTTTTCGCATTCACTGAAGTCAGATTGATTTTTTCTTTTATTTCCTCTAGTTCCTTTATCTTACTTGTAAGGTAATCTTTCAGTAAAGGATGCTGCTTCTTGAGTAGTAAATCTCCTACCACATAATCCAGATGGTTTACCAGGGGTTCTGATTCAACAGGATCATATTTCACCATCAGATATTCATAAAACCTTCGGTCTTCCCGCACCAGTTCTTCCTCTAATATCCTATAGTGGTGCTGATATAGATACTTTCTGAGTATCTCAGGATTCTGCGCCGGCTGCAGCAATATGAAATCCAGGTGTTTTATAACATCCATATCATTTTCCAGCAGTTCCCTTATGAGGATTCCACCCATTCCTGCGATAACTGCACCGTTGACTTCGCCCTCTTTTAACGTCTTAAAACCGCTGCCTAATCTGAAATCCATTGAATTCTCGACATTCTCTGCTACAGCATTCTTTCTAGCCTTCTCTAGGGGCATCTCTTTGTTGTCAGAAGCAATGCCTCTCTTGATTTTCTTTCGCTTTAGAAGCTCAATTAGCACGTATCCGTGGTCTGTTCCAATATCAGCCACCGTATCGCTCATGGGAACCATCTCTACAATCTTGATCAATCTTGAACTGATATCCATGCTGTCTGCTACTCAAAATATGGACATACATCCGCATCGAGACTTTTACTGCTTCTTCCTGTATGCTTTCGCCTCAGTTTCCTGAGCTGCTACTCGCAAGTTCCTGTGCAGTCCACAGTCGTGAATTCCCGACCAGCCATCGATACACATCTAGGATAGCGTTATGGTGCTACCGTTTAGACTTTCGCATTCAGAAGATTTATGCTGGCATTACTGTCCCTGTCTATGACGAAGCCGCACGCATCGCATCTGTTTGTTCTATCTGATAACTTCAGATCCTTTCTGATAGAACCACATCTCGAACACTGCCTGCTTGAAGGATACCATCTGTCAGCAATTCTTGACTCTATTCCGTTCTTCCCTGCATTTATCAGCAAGCTTCACTCTGAAGGAATAGAAGTTCTGGCCTTGTACAGCCTTCGCTCAATGCCTGTTCTTCATCATCCCCTTCACGTTCAGGTCTTCCTTGGTGATAAAACTTGGTTTTTGCCTGATCACCTGACTGATTACCTGATTGATGTGATTTTCCCTTATGCAGGAAAGTCTCTGATGAAGTTTCTGTACCTTTATGGTCTGATTATGGATATTCTGTCTAGTAGCTTCTCCTTTCGTTTCTCTATTTTTGACTTTCAGGCTCTCGTATTTTCTCGAAAGCTGTCTTTGTTCACGTTTCAGCTTTTTTCCAGGTCACGCACTTTTTTGTCTTGCTGATGTTTGCGAATGGATTTTCCATGGTGTACACCACCGCAAAATCCTTGATGTCCAGATCTATGCCGATATCATTTCCGTCGGGCACATCATAGGGCTTCTCTTCTGCTTCAATCAGCACAGACACGTAATATCTGCCTGCCTTCATGGACACGGTCCCGCTTTTCACCATGGAATCGTTTCAGGGAGTCAATGATCCATGGGCATATGTCATCACTTTTCTCCATGATTGTTTATATTTTTTGAATCACTTGCTACTCCTTTTCGTTTCTTACTTTCCCTATATATTATAACATTGAATCTACAAAAATATAGGAATAAGGGTATTTGCCAAGTTCAACAACATCAGAAAAGTGATCACCAGAGGAATCAGCATGACTCTATAGTAATAAATCTTATCGATTTTCGAATACACTCGGGAAAGTATATATGCGACAACCGCCAGTAAAAAGGCCATGATGCCGTAGGATATGGTGCTGTCCACATATACTTTTGCTGGTACATAAGAAAGCATCGAAGTATCAAGCTGACTGATTGAAACATATTCAGGCAGCTGATCCAGATAATGAAGCGCGATGGGTACTTCAATAAGAATCAGTACAATCACTGCATTAAGGAGAAAAAAATGCTTCAACCTGTCTTCGCTTTCCTGAATGTCTTTTTCAAGAACATCTCTTGTAACAAACTCTTCCTTGATGCCGTTTTTCTTCAGTAATGCGGAAAATCCTGACATATCTGCAGGTGAAACAGCATAGTTTCCGTTTTTCGTACCGAAAAATATGGTTTTCTTGGAACTCGTAATATACATATCAACCTTTCCAAGTCCTTTTATGTAGCCTTTTCCAATAGAGAATCTTTTGCTCAGCATTCCTGCAATACCGCTGTGGTTCAGCAAGGTAATTCTTTCCGTGAAAAATTCGATATTCTCAAGTTTAATATACTTATTTGTGAATCTGAAGAAACTCTCTATGGAGAGCATTCCCTCCTCGATTTTATAATAGAATGTTTTCAGAAAAATCATGGAATAAGTGCTGTAAATGAGAAACATAATAAGAAGCAGCATCATAAGACTCTTCGTCAGGATATTTTCACTCAATCCTAAAATGAGAGATATGACAATAATCACTGCAACCATTATGGTAACCAGCTTATTTATAAATTGTGCTTTTTCCGGAATAAATATCATGATAATCACCCACATTAATTATATCATACTAATATGTATGGTTTTTGAAATTCGCTTTTCTCATTGAATTGGATCCTACATGTGATCTCTTACAGCAACTGCTGAATTTATAAAACCTCCGGAGCCTTAGAGGCTCTTATGCTAGTTCATTTCTTAGTCTCCTCATAAAAAGAAGGCAGATGCATTTTATTACGCTTCTGCCTTCTCTATAGATTAACGTTACTTAGTCCAGATAATCTTTCAATTTCTTACTTCTTGAAGGATGTCTCAGCTTTCTTAAAGCTTTCGCTTCAATCTGTCTGATTCTCTCTCTGGTTACATTAAATTCTTTGCCCACTTCTTCAAGTGTCCTAGAACGTCCATCATCTAATCCGAATCTTAATCTCAGCACCTTTTCTTCTCTTGGTGTCAAGGTATCCAGAACGCTGATGAGCTGTTCCTTCAGCATTGTGAACGCTGCAGCTTCTGCTGGAGCTAATGCATCATCATCTGGAATGAAGTCTCCCAGATGGCTGTCTTCTTCCTCACCGATAGGTGTTTCAAGAGAAACAGGTTCCTGTGCGATTTTCATGATTTCTCTAACTTTTTCTGGAGGCATTTCCATAATTTCAGCAATCTCTTCAGCCTGAGGCGCACGCCCCAGCTCCTGAAGGAGCTGTCTTTCTATCCTGATCAGCTTGTTTATTGTTTCCACCATGTGCACTGGAATTCTGATCGTTCGCGCCTGGTCAGCGATGGCTCTTGTAATCGCCTGTCTAATCCACCAGGTGGCATAGGTTGAGAACTTGAATCCTTTGGTGAAGTCAAATTTCTCCACCGCCTTGATCAGACCTAGATTACCTTCCTGAATCAGATCAAGAAAAAGCATTCCTCTACCAACATATCTCTTGGCAATGGATACAACCAGTCTCAGGTTTGCTTCAGCAAGTTCCTTCGCTGCATGTTCATCTCCTGCTTCAATTCTCTTTGCAAGCGCAACTTCCTGTTCTGACGTAAGAAGAGGCACTTTACCGATTTCCTTCAAGTACATCCTTACCGGGTCATCGATTGCAACACCTTCTGGAACAGAAAGATCCACTTCCTCTTCCTCTTCTTCTTCAACGTCACCGATGATTTCAATGTTTAAAGCTTCCAGCGTCTCATAAATCTTATCGATCTGTTCTGGAGAAAGATCAATTTCCTGAAGCTCATCAAGAATTTCTTTTTCTGCGATGCTCCCTGTCTTCTTTCCCTTTTCGATTAATTTCTTGACTACAGACATCTGGAAATCTTTGTCGTGAACTTTTTTGCCGTTTTCGTCATCTGCATCATCCAGGATTTCTTCGTTATCCATGTTCTCTTCATCATTGATGGATTCTTTTGAAACTACACTCTTCTTTTTTCTTGTCTTTGGTGCCTTGATTTCTTTTGCTGTCTCTTCCAGCACTTCGGCGCTTTCGATGATATCCTTATCCGCTTTCGGTTTCTTTCTTGTTTTGGTTGACTTGACTTCTTTTTCTTTCACTTCTGATTTATGCTCCTCTTCTAGTATCTCTTCTGTTACGTTAAGATCTTCATTTACTGTTTTCTTTTTCGCCGCCATCTCAATACCTCCCTAAAGTCTTTTGAAGCTCAATCAATTTCTTGGCAATTTCAAGGGATTCTTCTGTTCTGCCCTGTTTCTCCAATGTTCTGATTTCTAGCATAAGCTTCTTTTGAGTTAAAATCCCTTTATAATGTTTAATTGTCTTCATGAAATCATCAATCAGGATATCCACATCAATATCAGGGATCTCCACAAGTTCTGTGATGATTGTCCATTCTTTTGATGTTTCAATGTCATCACAGTGGCTTTCCACAAAGGATCTGATATGTTCTTTGGGTCCATCGTATCTAGTGATGATATCGTAAATCTTCCTGTGACTAGGCAGAATGAAATCATCAATGTGGATCCTCTCCACTAAAAACGGGCCTTCGCTCAAGAGCTTCAGTAATGCTCTTTCCGCTTTGACGTGTGCGGATTCAATATGAACCGCTTTTCCGATGGAAGAAGTATCCATGACCCGAATACCTTCTTCGTCACCTTTCATAAGACTCATAAGAGCACTTTCTGAAATACCTGTATCTTCACTGACTTTCTGAACATAAACATCTTTTTCAATGGGATCCAGATTGTTCAGAATTGATACAACTCTTTTTGCATATGCGATGCGGCCCTGATCCTCCGCTGTATTTAGTCCATCCTTGGCCTTTAAGATCTTATAGTCAATCAATGGCAGTGCCTGATTTACAAGTTCATGGAACTTTTCCACACCTTCAGCACGTATGTAATCATCAGGATCTTTTCCTTTTGGAATCTGAACAACTTTCACATCGATACCTTCAGAGCTGAGAATATCTAATCCTCTGACAGTCGCGGCCTGACCAGCATTGTCTGCATCATAGGAGATGAAGACCTCTTCTGAGTTTCTCTTAAGAAGTCGCGCCTGCATTTTAGTCAAAGCAGTACCCAAAGATGCGACCACATTCTTCACTCCAGCCTGATTGAGACTGATACAATCCATATAACCTTCCACAATGATAAGGCTTTTTTCCTTGCTGTTTTTTCTGGCAAAGTTCAATCCATAAAGATGGGTTCCTTTATTGTAGATCGGTGTTTCTGGAGAGTTGAGATATTTAGGTTTGGAATCATCCATTACTCGAGCGCCAAATGCAATTACACGTCCTCTGACATCAAAAACGGGGAAGATGATTCTGTTGCGAAACCGGTCATATACTTTTCCCTTTTCATTTTTTGTTGCTAATCCACATCTTACGATGTCATCTTCTTTATAATTCATGGCTTTGAGATACCTCAGAAGACTATCCCATGAATTAAGCGCAAAGCCCAGACCAAATGATCTTATGGTCTGATCTGTGATTCCTCTTTTATAAAAGTAATCTCTGATTTCATTATGGTCTTTAAGATTCTTGAAGAAAAATCTAGCAGCGTCAACGTGCATCTTGAAGTACACTTCAAGCTTTTCATTATTCTTTCTGTTTTCTGCGCTTTCTTCCAGCGTGATATTAGCTTTATCTGCTAATAATCTCAAGGCCTCGTTGAATTCGAGATTCTTACTTTTCATGACAAACGTAATGACATTTCCACCTTCACCACAACCGAAACATTTAAAAAGCTGTTTCTCTCTGGTCACACTGAAGGAAGGAGTCTTCTCATTATGGAATGGACATAGTCCCCAATAATTTCGTCCAACTCTTTTCAGCGGAACGCTCTCAGAGATAATATCAACAATGTCATTACTTTCTTTGATTTTCTCAATTATCTCTTCTGCAACATACAAATTTTTTCACACCTTTTTCTCATTGTACAAACATTTATTATACCATTAAGATCAGTAGATAACAATTTTCGGAACATAAATCTGATTAAAAAGAATGATTGCATAATCATCAGTCATTCCTGCAATATAATCTGCCACAGCTCTCTCTGTCCCTTCGTCCTCTGCGATCTTCTTGAATAATTCCGGCATTTCAGAAACATGCTCCAAGTAATAATCAAATAATTTTCCAAGAACGAATTTGGCCTTGTTTCTTTCTTCTCTGAGATGTTCACCATTGTAGATGTTTTTAAACAGAAAAGCTCTTAACCCATACAATGCTTCAAAAATATCTTCAGTGAGCTCCACCAGCTGTTGACCACTCATGATATTGCCATTTGTTTTATCGACAAGATTTCTCACCAAGGTATCAATCCTCTTGCTATGAGTTCTTCCTAGTACTTCAACATATTCCGATGGGAGATCTTCCGTCTTTAAAAGACCTGCACGAATTGAATCATCAATATCATGATTGACATAAGCTATTTTATCCGCAAAGCGGGCAATCTGACCTTCCAGTGTACTTGAATTCTCTCCACTCTTCAGGCCGCTGTGATGCAAGATGCCATCCAACACTTCATAGGTGATGTTTAACCCTCTACCTTCTTTTTCCAGCTTCTTCAGCACTCGAATGGACTGTTCATTATGCCTGAATCCTCCAGGTAACCTTTCATTCAACACTTCTTCACCATTATGTGCAAATGCCACATGACCGATATCATGCCCTAAAGTTATCGCTTCCACCAGGTCTTCATTGACAGCAATGCCTCTCGCTATGGTTCGTGCAATCTGAGAAACCTCTAGAGTATGCGTAAGCCTTGTTCGATAATGATCTCCTGTTGTTTTAATATAGACTTGGGTCTTATGTTTAAGTCTCCTGAATGATTTGGAATGTATGATTCTGTCACGATCATGCATAAAACATGTTCTGTAAGAATCCAGCTCTTCAAAAACTTCCCTCCCACGGGAATTACTGGAAAAGCATGCTTCCTCAATTAAAGTAAGCTCTTCATTTCTTTCAATTCTTTCTCTTATCGTCAAGGTGGCACCTCCTAATTATATTATTCTACAAATCTTTCCTGAATCCTTTAATTGAATAAATCCTGTAGTATATCATGATTATATTATATTGATGTTTTATTTTATTATTCCAACGCTGCTCCATTATTGAAATTATACGCTCCATTGTTTTTGACAAGAAAAAAGCACTTGTCATAGCAAGCTATAACAAGTGCTTTATCAGTAATTAATGGAATACTATCCAAGTCAGAAGGGCAAAGAATGCGAAGATTCCAATTACGATTGGAAATACATATGAAGCCATCGCCATAGCTAGAGCCATAGCATCAAACTTTTCCATTTCAACATCAGCATCCATATCTGGTTTAACATCGTCATAACGATGTTTGCTTCCAAAAATATTCATTATAATCCCTCCTTCTTTGAATATGATCACTTAATTTTATTTATATTTCACCAGCAAAATGACATGCTACAAAATGTTCTGGGTGTGCTGCTGGATCATACTCTCTTAATATAGGAATATCTTCCTTACAGATATCCTTGGCATAAGGACATCTTGTATGGAACTTACATCCAGGTGGGGTGATGATATTACTTGGCAATTCACCTATGATTGGCTCCATTTTTCTTAAATGAGTAGGATCTGGCACTGGAATAGCTGCCAGTAAAGCTCTTGTATATGGGTGAGTTGGTGTATCGTAAAGCTCATGTTTACCAGCCAGTTCAACAAGGGAACCAAGATACATTACACCGATTCTATTACTGATATGCTTAACAACACTTAAATCATGAGAAATGAAGAGATAAGATAATCCCATCTTTTCCTGGAGATCCATCATGAGGTTAAGGATCTGTGACTGAATGGATACATCCAGAGCAGATACAGGTTCATCAGCGACAACAAAATCAGGGTTTAAAGCAAGTGCTCTTGCTATTCCTATTCTCTGTCTCTGTCCACCTGAGAACTGATGTGGATATCTATAGATATGATATGGAGAAAGTCCGCACATCTCTATGATTTCCATTACTCTGTCTTTATACTCAGCACCTGGTTTAACCAGATTATGTGAGAGCAGTGATTCACCCACGATATTACTTACATTCATTCTTGGATTCAGTGAACTGTATGGATCCTGGAAAATCAGCTGCATCTCACGTCTCAGCGCTTTCAGCTTATCTCCCTTTAAAGTGGATATGTCACCATCAATCTCTTTACCATGATATATAATATCACCTGCTGTTGGCTCATATAGTCTTACAATTGTTCTTCCCAGTGTAGATTTACCACAGCCTGATTCACCAACCAGTCCGATGGTTTCCCCTTCTTTCAGTTTAAAGGAGACTCCGTCAACCGCTTTGACATATGTTTTCTTTGTGAAGAGGCCACCTTTAACAGGGAAATATTTCTTTACATCGTTAACTTCAAGCAAAATTCTATTATTCTCGTTCATACTTCCCTCCTAATTCCCTTCATATAAGAAACACTTGACCTTATGGTTTTCGCCGTTTCTTTCCTTGTCTATGAAATACACTCCGGGTTCCTGTTCCCAGCATTTGTCCATTGCAAACTTACATCTTGGTGCAAAATAGCATCCTTTTGGAAGTTCCATTGGATTCGGTACTACACCTTCAATACTGTTCAGTCTCTTCTTTTCAGATTTAACATCAGGAATTGAATCCAGCAGGCCCTGTGTGTATGGATGTTTCGGATTTCCGTAAAGCTCCTTGACTTCAGCTGATTCTACAACTTTTCCGGAATACATGACAATTACATCATCTGCCATCTGCGCAACAACACCAAGGTCGTGCGTGATCAGCATAATAGCTGTGTTCATTTTTTCCTTAAGATCATTCATCAGCGCGAGAATCTGAGCCTGAATGGTTACATCCAGAGCTGTTGTAGGTTCATCAGCGATCAGTATCTTAGGATCGCAGGCAAGCGCCATAGCAATCATGGCTCTCTGTCTCATACCACCGGAAAGCTGATGAGGATAGTCATAAACTACTCTCTCCGCTCTTGGGATTCCGACAAGCTTCAGCATGCTGACAGCTTTGTCATGAGCTTCTTCTTTTGATAAATCCTGGTGCAGCTTAATTGCTTCAACAATCTGATCTCCAATTCTAAATACTGGATTCAATGATGTCATAGGCTCCTGGAAGATGATAGATATATCATTTCCCCTTATTTTTCTCATTTCATCCATTTTAATTTTAGCAAGATCGCGACCTTCGTACATGATAGAACCATCCACGATATCACCATTTCTATCTATAAGTCTCATTACACTCATTGCCGTGATGCTCTTACCACAGCCTGACTCACCAACAACGCCGAGTGTCTTACCTTCTATAAGGTCGAAGGTTACACCATCTACAGCCTTAACCACACCTTTATCTGTGTTAAAGTGCGTCTTAAGGTTTTTTACTTCTAATACTTTTTTCATAATCAACCCTACCTAATTTCCTTTGGATCTACGGCATCTCTCAGCCCTTCCCCAAGCAGATTTATACTTAAAACAGTCAGCATGATCATGATACCGGGCGGTACCCAGAGCCACTGCATATTTCTAAACACGTCAGAATTTCTGGCTCTTTCAATCATATTACCCCAAGTAGGTGTTGGTGGTGTTACACCAAGGCCCAGGTAGGATAAGCTCGCTTCAGTTAGAATTGCGCCAGCCATACCCAGTGTTGCACTTACAATGATGTAAGCAAAGGTATTTGGTAATAGATGTCTTGCGATTCTTGATCTAGTTGAAAGACCTAGAATTTCTGCAGCTTGCATGAATTCCTGTTCTCTCAGTGACAATATCTGCCCTCTGACCATTCTCGCAAGTCCTGGCCAGCTGAGTATACCAATAAGGAACATAACGAGGTACATCTTATATTTTGAATCTACCCACATCAATGCACCGGAAATTGTAATAACTGTAGGTGTGAATGGAATGGAATAGACGATTTCTGCAAATCTCATGAGTAGGTTGTCAACCCAACCACCATAATAACCTGCTATACCACCAACGGTAGCACCAATAACCACAGTAAATCCTGCTGCAATTGCTCCAACCATAAGTGATGTTCTTCCACCAAGGAAAAGTCTTAAGAATACATCTCTCCCCTGTTCATCTGTTCCCAACCAGTATTCAGATGAAGGTGGCAGTTTCTTCTGATCAAGTATAAAGTCATTGATACTGAATCTTGAAAAAACAGGAACTAAAAGAGTCAGCAGTACAATCGTTATGAATAAAATTGCACCAAACATAGCAGTTTTATTTCTTCTGAATCTGTCCCAAGCTATTCTCCATGGCCCTACAATATTGGTAGCTTGGGTTTTCTCATAGGCCTTTTTCTTATCTTCCATATTAAAACCTCCTAACTAACCTTAACTCTAGGGTCAACAAGCGCATAACTGATGTCTGCCAGTAAGTTACCAGCGAGCATAAGCATTGCGTAGAATATATTGATTGCCATAACCAGCGAAGTATCCTGTTTGAAAATAGCTTCATGCAGAGTATTTCCTATTCCAGGCCATTTAAAGATGGTTTCCAGAATAAGCGATCCTCCGAACAATGAAGGAATCCAGCTTCCAAGTAATGTAACAATAGGTAAAAGAGCATTTCTAAATGCATGCTTGTAAATAACAACTTTCTCTGAAAGACCCTTGGATCTTGCAGTTCTGATGTAATCCTGATTGATTACTTCTAATGTTGCATTTCTTACATATCTTGTTAAGCTTGCGAGTGATGAAATCGTAAGAACGGTAAGCGGCATAATCATATGTCTACCAACGTCTACTATTTCAGCCCACAGACTTGGATATCCTCTAACTACACTCATCGGGTCACGCATAAGTGTCAACGGTAGTCCAAGAGGTATACCTACAAAGAATATAAGAATCATCGCAAAGAAGAAGGATGGCATGGAAACACCAAGCAGTGAAAATACCGTCCAGAAGTTATCGAATTTGCTGTATTTATTTACCGCAGATTTAATACCAACTGGTATAGAGATACCAAATGCAAAAATCATTCCGAAGAAATTAATCAGGAACGTATTCCATACACTTTCTCCAATAATCTCAGATACAGGCGCTCTTTTTAGTATTGATCTACCAAAGTCTCCCTGAAGTGTCCTGCCTAACCAATTGATATATCTTTCAACAATATTACCATTTAATCCAAGCTGTTCTTTTATCTGTTGTTGCTGCTCAACGGAAACTCCTGATCCAACCCCTAAGTAGGCTTGAACTGCGTCCCCTGGCATGAGTTCCATAATACCGTATATCGCTATGGATATAACGATCATTACAGGAATCAAATGCAGCATTCTCCTTGCTATATATTTTAACATTATTTCACTCCCCATAGCTCCTATATATTTAGTAGTAGAAAGGCAGTCCTCATCAGACTGCCTTAATTTTTATGAAATTAAATTCACTTGTTATTCTTCGATATAAGCATCCTTGACAGCTTTTACCCAGTTGTATAGTGAGCTTGTTTTGAATTCCTTAACTTTTGAATTGTAAAGATCGAAGTATGTGTTAGCATAAACTACAACCTTAGGCATTTCTTCGTTCAGAATCTTAACAACTTCAGCATATAGTGGCTTAGCTTCTTCTGGATCCATTATAGCTCTAGCTTCATCAAGAAGTCTGTCAACTTCTGGATTGCTGTATCTTGATGTATTGTCCTTACCAGTACCTACATCATTTGAGTGGAACTCAGTGTAGATGGAGTCTGGGTCAGCAGATGTGATGGATGTTGCCAGGAAGAATACACTCCACTTGTCAACATTAGCATCTGAATCGTAGATTACATAGTCAAGAATTGTGTTGAACTCTAGGTATGAAACGTTAAGCTTAATGTTAAGTTCTTCGCCCCATGATTTTTCCCACATTGGGATAAGAGTTGCAAGAATGTCATGCTCTGGCATTGCAGCGATGTTAAGTTCTAGAACCTGTCCATCTTTTTCTCTGAAATCGCCATTTACTACCCAACCAGCTTCATCAAGAAGTGATTTAGCTTTTTCGATATCATAGGAGTAATCAATCAGTGAGTCAACCAGTGCATCACTCATTACCCATGAAACCTGTGAGAATGGGTGGTTCTGTGTAGTTGCAAGAACCATTCCTGTGTCAGGGTCTTTGTAGTAGCTATTTACAAATGATTCTGTGTCGAATGCATATGTAAGAGCCTGTCTAACTGGAACTTCAGCAGTTGGTCCTGCTTCTGTGTTGAAGTTGATGTATCCATAACCTGATCTTGGATATTCGTTGATGGAGTATCCACCATCTCTAGCTTCCTTGATCTTAGCAGGTTCGATAACACCGGCAAGTAAGTCAACTTCACCGTTCATAAGCTGAACGATATCTGTGGACTGGTCTACGAACTGAAGAAGGATTTCCTTGATCATGTAGCCTTCGCCGTTGTAGTTGTCATTTCTTGTTAAGAAAATGAACTGTGCTTCTGAATATGTATCAACTACATATGGTCCTGAGCCTACAGGTTCTGCTGATAAAGCTTCGATTGAAGCTGTGTCACCAACGGTGTATCCAGCGCCATAATAAGCCTCAGGCATGATTGACATTGTGGTATTAGCGAAGTTTGTTCTCTTACCATCAACAAAGTTGAAAGTTACAGTGTAGTCATCTTCAGCAACCACACCAGTAAACTCTTCTGTTTCACCAGCTGAGAATGCTTCGTATCCTTCAAGGTCTTTTACAACTGATCCGTATCTACCTGAGTAGGATGGGTCAGCTAAAACCTTATATGTGAATACTACGTCATTAGCAGTAAGTGGTGTACCATCTGAGAATACCACGTCATCTCTAAGGTTGAATGTGATTGTCTTACCATCTTCAGAGATGTCCCAATCCTTAGCAACAACTGGTTCGTATTCGTCACCTTCAAAGTTTAGTGTAGATAGTCCTTCAAAAACTAGGTCTACTACATATCCATCATAAGATGATGAATAATATAATGGGTTGAAGTTACCTGATGCTTCAGTGATACCAACTTTTAGTGTACCTGATGGTTCAGCAGCAGGTTCTTCAGCTGGTTCTTCGCCTTCAGCAGGTTCTTCTTGTGATGGAGTTTCTGCAGGTGTCTCTGCAGGATCCTCTGCTTTAGGACTACATGCTGTAAATACAACTGACATTGCAAGTGTAAGTGCAAGCATTAAGCCTATTCTCTTTTTTGTCATTCTTTCTTCCTCCTTGAATAATCTTTTATTTAAAGTTATTGTCACCAATAACTGAAAACCGAATGTTGTGATTTGTTAATAGTTATTGAAGATATTATTCATTTTATTATAAATAGACATATTTATCAACTAATTTTTAAATTTAGTTCATAATGTCCTCATTTTGCACTAAAATAACATCGTTTTCATCATTGATTTCATAATTAGCACATCTATATATCCCATCCAAATACTGATGAGGAAATAACTTGTGCTCAATTTCATCAAACTCGAATTCAATTTTGCAGGCATAATTATTAACTTTTCAAATAGCGATCGGCCACTATTACTACTTTGCGCGGAAGTTGTCATTTCCAATAATGTAATAAATCAGGCCCAATTTAATTAAACAATTAAGGTTACACTTATTTTACCACAACATATGAAAAACAGAAACTTTTTGTTTATACTATATTCACAAACGTGGTATTATTAACTTCTTTCAAAGAGTACATAATTGCAACTTTATTGGTTTTTATGAAGCAATACAGCATCAATTGATAAATTACTGCAATTAATTCTATCAAATTCAATAAAATACTTTTTTGAAATGATTTTAAGAGCTGGAAAACCACTACTATTCTTTATATTTAGACTATTATTCACTAAACTGATATAAATATGCAAAAACATTTTCTCTAAAATGTTTTTCGGAGGATGATGAAAATGAATTTCCTGTTAGAATATCTGATGATAATGAATATATTTTCTCTAATAACAATGTATATTGATAAAAATAATTCAAAGAGACAAAAACGGCGCGTATCTGAAGCAGCTTTATTAGCCTTGGGTTTTTTGGGAGGCTCCATTGGTTTGCTCATAGGAATGTACCTATTCAGGCATAAGACAAGACATCTGAAGTTCACTCTAGGCATACCTGTGATCCTACTCTTCAATCTACTTCTTTATGTTTTGATCACCACGACTATATTAATGTAGAAACTCAAGCGATTTCACCAGTACTATGACTCATAGATAACAGACAAAATCAGCAACATCTGTTGTAAAGGTTACAGAAGTAATGACAATCCCGTAAATGTAAATGTTTACTTATACTGAATCTATGCATTTTCAGAAATCATGAGAGAATCTGAGCGTGCTGGTACGCTTCTACTTCTATTCGTATCCTGACACTCTTTCACTTCTACCTTTTGCTATTCTTCTCCCCATATACCGGAACCCTTGACAAGTGAGTCAATCTCAACCATCCTTCAACCCCTTGAAATCTGAATGTGAAGACCACACCTTTTCATCTTCAAATACAGTACTCATTCTAAATTTCAGTCGGTCAGGAAGACTTAATAGATTTTAGAACCTATGGACAGCTCTCTGTTGTCTACTATATCGTCAAAAGGAAAAGGGCATCATCTTTACAGCAAAGATGATGCCCTTCATTTTTCATTATAAAGCATAGCGTCCTATGCTCTATCTATGATTGGTTTACTATTTCTTTCTTGGGTTTCTCACTTCAGCCTGAGCAGCCGCTAATCTGGCAACCGGTACTCTGAATGGTGAGCAGGATACATAATCAAGACCGTTGTCATGGAAGAAGTTAACTGATGATGGGTCTCCACCATGCTCTCCACAGACACCAAGCTTGAGTGCGTTCTTCACTCCTCTACCCTTTTCAACTGCGATCTTAACAAATTCGCCTACACCAGTCTGGTCAAGCTTTGCAAAAGGATCGAAGTCGTAGATCTTCTTTTCATAATAATGCTTCAGGAATGTTCCAGCATCATCTCTTGAGAATCCGAAGGACATCTGTGTAAGGTCGTTTGTACCAAAGGAGAAGAAATCTGCTTCCTTGGCGATTTCGTCTGCTGTTACACAGGCTCTTGGAATTTCGATCATTGTACCAACTAAGTATGTAAGGTCTGATCCTCTTTCAGCGATGATCGCATCTGCTGTCTTCTTCACAATACTCTTCACAAACTTAAGCTCATTGACTTCACCAACAAGTGGAATCATGATTTCAGGAACAATATTCCATCCCATTTCCTCATTGACTTCGATAGCAGCTTCAATTACAGCTCTTGTCTGCATTTCTGCAATTTCAGGATAAGAAATCGCAAGTCTGCAACCTCTATGTCCCATCATTGGGTTGAACTCATGAAGATCTGTAATCACTCCATTTAACTCATCAACGGAAATCTTCAGCTCTGTTGCCAGTTCCTCGATTTCTTTTGCCTGAGTTGGAAGGAATTCATGTAGTGGTGGATCCAGGAATCTGATTGTAACCGCATGACCTTCCATAGCCTTGTAGATACCCTTGAAATCGCTCTTCTGCATAGGCAGCAGCTTATCAAGTGCAGTTCTTCTGGCTTCTTCAGTTCTAGCAACGATCATCTGTCTCATTGGGAAGATTCTATCTTCATCAAAGAACATATGCTCTGTTCTTGTCAGACCGATTCCTTCTGCACCAAACTTAACTGCCTGTGCAGCATCGTGTGGTGTATCAGCGTTTGTTCTAACCTTAAGGGATCTGATTTCATCAGCCCATGACATGAATGTACCGAAATGTCCAGAAATTTCTGGCTCTACAGTTTCGATCTTTCCTTCATATACATTACCGGTTGAACCATCAAGGGAAATATAGTCATCTGATGAGTATACTTTTCCGTTAACAGTCATGGTTTTCTTCTTTTCATCAACCTTGATTGAACCTGCTCCAGCTACGCAGCAAGCTCCCATACCTCTAGCAACAACAGCTGCATGAGAAGTCATACCACCTCTTACAGTAAGGATACCTTCTGCAGCGATCATTCCTTCGATATCTTCTGGTGAAGTTTCCTGTCTTACAAGAATAACCTTCTCGCCAGCTTCATTTCTTTCCTTCGCTTCAAGAGCTGAGAAAGCGATCTTACCTGTAGCAGCTCCTGGTGAAGCTGGAAGACCTGTTGCAACCACTTCGTGCTTCTTCATTTCTTCGACATCAAATGCTGGGTGAAGAAGTGTATCAAGCTGCTTTGGATCCATCATAAGGATTGCCTGTTCTTTTGAAACAAGACCTTCCTGTTCCATTTCTACAGCGATTCTAAGAGCAGCCTGGGCTGTTCTCTTACCATTTCTTGTCTGTAGGAAATAAAGCTTACCTTCTTCGATGGTGAACTCCATATCCTGCATATCATGGTAATGATTCTCAAGCTTATTTACAATGTCAACAAACTCTTTGTATGTTTCTGGCATCTGCTTATCCAGCTCTTCAATTGGCTGTGGTGTTCTGATACCAGCAACAACGTCTTCACCCTGTGCATTCATCAGATACTCAGCAAAAATCTTCTTTTCTCCTGTAGCAGGGTTTCTTGAGAAGGCAACGCCAGATCCTGATGTTTCACCCTTGTTACCAAATACCATTTCCTGAACGTTAACAGCAGTTCCCCATCTTGAAGGGATATCGTTCATTCTTCTGTAAACATTGGCTCTTGGGTTGTCCCAGCTTCTGAATACAGCTGTTACAGCTTCAATCAGCTGCTCTCTAGCATCCTGTGGGAAATCTTCACCGTGTTTGCTCTTATAAAGTTCCTTGAATTTTACAACAAGTTCCTTCAGATCATCAGCAGTAAGCTGAGTGTCCAGTTCAACACCCTTTTCTTCCTTCATTGCATGAAGAACTTCTTCAAACTCATGCTTTGGAATTTCGATAACCACGTCCGCAAACATCATGATGAATCTTCTGTAAGAATCATATGCGAATCTTTCGTTTCCTGTCTCTTTAGCAAGAACCTCAACAGTCTTATCTGTAAGTCCAAGATTCAGAACAGTATCCATCATTCCAGGCATGGAAGCTCTCGCTCCTGAACGCACTGAAACAAGCAGTGGGTTTTCATTTCCACCGAAAGACTTTCCTGTGACTTCTTCAAGCTTGTCCATTGTGGAATGGATTTCGTCGATAACATCCTGTGTGATCACTTTGTAATCATCGTAATATTTATTACAAGCTTCTGTTGTAACAACGAATCCCTTTGGTATTGGAATTCCGATGTTTGTCATTTCTGCCAGATTGGCACCTTTTCCTCCGAGGAGGTTTCTCATTGTAGCGTCACCTTCACTAAAAAGGTATACATACTTCTTTGACATAGATTTCCCTCACTTTCAATAATTCATGCTTTGGCACATATATTTTGAATCCGGTAAAACCGGGAGTTCACATAGTAAATGGATTTTCTTTTCAAAATCCTCATATATTATATCACAGGAACTAATTTAATTGTACAACCTTTCTTCATGGTTTTTACTTTGTTAACTATTTTTTACTAGTACAAATCCTGAATACGATTACACCTGTTTGGTTCCATTTCTCGAAACATAAAATATAAGACTTCTCTATCATAACAGAGAAGTCTTATAGGAATATTAATAATATGAAAACTTAATAGATATCCGGCGAAAAATATCCCTTCAAGTCATCTTCCTCTTCCGGGTCTTTTTTGAAATGAATCTTTTCTGTAAGATCATCAATCTTTCTGGAAAGTTTCGTTTTTTCCAGCCCGAAAGCATTGGCTGTGAGTTTCACTTTTTCTCTCACTGGCTTTGTGAGATTGGTTTCCTTATCACCTCGTATCAGTGTCACATCAATCCCGAATGCCAATACTCCTGCAGCTACAGCAGCTAGTATCTTGGGTTTTCTGGCCAGAAGCAAAGTTCCGATCACCGCCACAGGCAATGGGGCATCAAACTTCTTATCCTGATAAGAGAATTCAACTGTTTCAGAACTCGTTCTCTTGATACTGTCAAAAGTTTTCTCTTTGTATTCCTTTAAATCCTCGTACTTCTCGCCCTTCATGTTTTCAAGATAGATCACCGCTTCCAGCGTATCATAATCCGTGGCCTCCAACGCCTTTTTCGCTACTTCATAAGACACCTTTTTGCGTGTTCTGACTTCGTCTACTTTTGCGAGTAACTCATTGTTTGATTCCATGGGCTTTTCCTCCTTGTTTCATAAATGCAATGCTCATTACATATATTTTAACATATCCAAGCTCTTAGGTCGTCTCTGATAGCTTTCTTTGATGATATAGGAAGTAACAGATTGTAATTCTTTCTTGACGTGATCGTCCACTTTCAGAATATGAATTTTCGAAAAGTCAGTCCTCTGAAGAAATTCTGCGGTCCTTATTGCTCCCTGGCTTATTTCAAAAGGAACCATTTCCTTGCCCACATTGAATCCTGTAAGGCCGATCAGTTTGATTTCATAGGCTAAAGTGAGTATTTCCATATCCAGCGCTTCCGTCTCAAGAAGATATAGCGCTGTCACAAGATTTCTGTAAACCAGCTCCTGCGGATCTCCATCTACACTCACAATATCTACAAGCTCCACATAATAGGATCCGTAAGTTAGAAGTTCCAGCGAGGTAGAGAGTTTTGAAAAGGAATTGATGATATTTCCTTCATTCAGACTGTAAAGTGATTTCCCTTTGAAAACCAGAAAATCTCCAAAGAGCATTGGACGCACCAGAGACTGAAACCTGCTTTTCTGAGATCTCACACCTTTGCAGAGAACGGAAATCTTACCGAACTCTTCTGTGAATACCCACATCAGTTTATCCTTCTCTTTGTAATCCATGGTCTTAAGAATAACGCCCTTCACTTTGACCTGCATTATTCCTTATAACCCAGTTCCTTTAGTAAAGTATCGTTATCTCTCCACTCTTTTCTTACTTTTACAAACGTCTTAAGGTTCACTTTTCCTTCTAGGTAGACTTCCATATCCTCTCTGGACCAGGTGCCGATTTTCTTCAGTGTCTGACCGCCCTTTCCGATGATGATTCCCTTATGTGAATCCTTCTCGCAGATGATATCCGCTTCAATGTCCCAGTTGCCGTTTTCTTTTTCCTTCATGGAAGTAATCTCCACCGCAATCCCGTGAGGAATTTCCTGCTGAAGCAGCTTCAGCGCCTTTTCTCGAATGGTTTCAGCAGCCATGAACCGTAAATGAACATCTGCTACCATATCTTCCGGATAATACATTGGGCCTTCTGGCATATGCTGCTTCACTAATTCAAGAATGTTCTCTGTATTCTTTCCTTTTAATGCGGATATCGGAATGATTTCCGCAAAATCCACTTCCTTAGCATAAGCTTCCAAGGTCTTGGCTACTTTATCCTGATCAAACTCATCAATCTTATTCACCAGCAGAAATACAGGTGTCTTGAGTCCCTTCAGTTCTTCCATTATTTTGGCATCACCAGGGTGAATTCCACCAGCTGTTGCTGTGGTGATGAAAATCACCAGATCAACCTGATTCAGACTCTCTCTTGCCACATGCACCATATACTCACCCAGTTTATTCTTTGCTTTATGAATACCTGGCGTATCCACAAAAATGATCTGAGCATCCTCATCTGTATAGATGGCATTCAGATTTTTTCTGGTTGTCTGTGGTTTATTTGAAACAATGGACAGCTTTGCCCCCATAAGGTGATTGATTAGCGTTGACTTTCCTACATTCGGTCTTCCGACCACCGTGATAAATCCTGATTTAAACATGTTTAACATCCTTTACTGCATCCAGATCAATCTTCGTAAAAGCGCCTGGCAGAATATCTTCCATGGTTTCCACCAGATATTCGTCCTTATTCTTTATGATGATGATCGGAATATTTTTATTTTCTGCAAATTCCACCATGACCTGCCTGCATATTCCGCAGGGGAAAGTGAAGTTATGTGGATCTCCCACAACAGCAAGCGCTTTTATCTTCGTATGTCCATGAGATACCGCATTGAATATTGCAGTTCTCTCTGCACAGTTTGTTGCTCCATATGACGCGTTCTCTATATTGCATCCACTGAAAATGGAACCGTCTTCCATGAGTACAGCAGATCCGACTTTGAAATTCGAATATGGCACATATGCATTTTCTCTTGCTTCAAGAGCAGCTTCAATTAGTTCTTTATACATTTTTTACCCTCTTTTATAATTTATTCTGCTTCAGATTCATTAAATTCAGTAACCGAAAAATCTGAACAACAGTATGGTTACTAAAAACCCGATGAGCCCACCTACGAATACCTCTTTCAAAGAATGAACCTTTGAATCCACGCGAGATTGAGCCACTATAATCGCCATCAGAAAACTCAGTGTGATCGCGATGGTTGAATCGGAAAGATAACTGATCACTGTAGCCAGACTGAATGCAACTGCTGCATGTCCGGAAGGCATTCCGCCTTTCAATGGTGTTCCTTCTCCTACTACAGCTTTCGTCAGAATAACAGACAGCGACACGATGATCAGTACAACAATCACCAGATATGGACTGGAATGTTTTATCAGCTGTACTCCTCTGAATGTAAAAGTCGTAATCTGCTCCCAGAAGATGAAATACCCCACGATAACCGCATTGACTGCAGTCAGAAGTACGGCAGCAGCGGAAGCATTCTTTGCAATCTTCGCCAATGGATGGTAATGGTTCGTTGTTGCATCAATGGCACTTTCTATGGCTGTATTGAGGAGTTCTGCCGACATGACCATGGTGATGGCTATGCACAACAGCAAAAGCTCCACTCTGGTGATGTTCGTAAACAGCGAAAAAATGATCACCACCATGGCAGCCACCATATGGATCTTCATGTTTCGCTGTGTTCGTACAGCATAGATGAACCCAGATATGGCATAGTTGAAACTATCAAGCAGACCCTTTAAATCCATAAGTTCACCTTCCTACTCTCTTGTTATATCCAGCACATTCAGTATTTTCTCTTCTTCCGCCCGCATCCTGATCTTGTCTGATTCATTCATATGGTCATATCCCAGTAAATGAAGAACTGAATGAACCACAAGATAGCATACTTCACGCTTTACTGAATGTCCATACTCCTCTGCCTGTTCCACTGCTTTTTCCATGGACAGGACCACATCGCCCAGAACAAGAGCTTCTCCATCGAAATACTCGACACCGAAGGCGTGATCGGCATATAGCTCCCTGTACGTCTTCCCTTCCGCATAGTCGATCATGGGAAATGACAGCACATCCGTTTCTTTGTCCATATCTCTGTTATCTCTGTTGATTTCTCTGATTGTCTCATTATCCACCAGCAGCACACTTACTTCACCTTCATAGGAAACGCCCTGATCATCCAGTGTGTATTTTATTGTATCGCTGATGGCTTCAAGCAGCATTTCATCCACTTCAACCAGATTCTGCTCATTTTCAATGTTGATCATTTTACTCACCCGTCTTCTTGTCATTCGTTTTCTTTCTTTTATCCTCAGGATACTCTATTCTTTCGTGATAAATCGAGCCAAATGTCTTCAAAAAGTTCTTTCTGATTCTAGATACATCACTGAAAGTGATGTCGCATTCATCCAGCTGACCATCGTCAAGCTTGTCTTTGAATATCTTATACACCATTGCTTCCACCTTGCCTGAAGTCGGATCAGGAATGCTTCGGACCGCTGCTTCCACACTGTCAGCCAGCATCATGATTCCTGCTTCTCTGGTCTTGGGTTTTGGTCCTGGATATCTGAAATCCTCTTCCTTGATGGAATCAGGATCTTCCGCATTGTTTTTCATAGTCAGATAAAAGTATTTGACCAGTGTAGTCCCGTGATGCTGGGCGATGAGGTCTTTGATTTCTTCAGGGAGCTTCGCCTTTTCCGCCATTTCAAGACCGATTTTCACATGATTGGTGATGATCAGCGTGGAAAGGTTCGGCGTGATCTCATCATGAGGATTTTTGGAGCCGATCTGATTTTCCTTGAAGAACTGAGGTCTGGAAAGTTTTCCGATATCATGATAATACGCAGCCACTCTCAATAGAATACTATTGGCATGAAGCTCCTCTGCTGCTGCTTCTGCCAGGTTGCCCACCATTATACTGTGATGATATGTGCCAGGCGCTTCCATCTGAAGCCTCTTTAGAAGCCGATTATTCGGATTTGCCAGTTCCAGAAGTTTGATTTCCGTAACCACATTGAACGTATTTTCTATAAGTGGAAGAAATCCGATTACAAGAATTCCGGATAGCAGAACCCCGCTGGCTACCAGCAGAGAATTCCTGAAAGTATCCGTTATCGCATTTGACAGCAGGAACCCCATGGCAAGAGAAAGCAGAAACGCAACCACTCCAATGTAAAAACTGGATTTTATGATGTCATTTCTCTCTTCCACTTTATTGATGAATATTACACTCAGCACTGAAGTCAGCATCAGGATAATGAGCACCTGAACATTGAATCCGGTTATGATACTGATGAAAATCGCACTATACAAAGCCAGAGTCTGACCGATTCTCTTTTTCACCAGGATCGTCAGAAGCATCGGCAGAAATGTGTACGGCACCAGAAACGGATTGATGATGACCATGAATCTTGTCAGTGCCAGCACCAGCCCCATGAGAAGAAAAATCAGCGTGATTCTCTTAAGATCATCATAAATCGCCTTATAGAAACGCTTCAGATAGTAGATGATGATCCCGTGAATAACAAGCACGGCAGCAAGAAGCCCGGCAAAGGGCAGCGCATTGAATCCGCTTTCATTGAGATAACCAAGTTCAGACAGGATCGCCAGCTGATTCGCATTAACCGGATCCCCTTCTTTGACGATCGTCTGGTTCTTTTTGATGACAACCGGAGTCACACTTTCCCTTGCTTCCTCTTTCATGGCCTCAGTAGCATCCTGATCAAAGAAGTAATTCGGTTTTACAAGCGTCGTCACAAACCGTTTGATTGCTCCTTTTGCAGTATCATTAAAACTGAAGCTGTCAACAACATCGGTCAGTTCCGCCCTGGACCGCTCCATCTTGCTTTCATCATCTTCTTCCAGTGGAGTCTCGTAAATCTTATTGATGCTGTTGTTGATGGTGTTCAGCGCATACCTCAGATCGCTGTTGTCGATATTGAGCAGCACAAGATACTCTTCAGCGGATAGGCCGTAAGTTCCTCTGTTGGCCAGAAGATCCGCAATCTCCTCTGTCTCCACCAGCGGATTTCGTGCATTGATGATGCCGTTGAAGAAATCATTGTTCTCTTTTAAAGCGCTTCTTCTAACTTCCAGCTCCTGTCTGTACTGATTCTGCACAGAATCCACCGCATCGTTGATCAATGCTTCAGTAGTCATTTCATCCACCAGATCCACCGATGCTCTGAAATCCACCGGAGCAATATCTCCCACTTTCAAATCATATTTCTTGTTTACAATACTGGTAACCAGTATTCCAAAAGTGACCAGTATGGACAGCGCAAAAACGCCTCGTCTCCACCACTTCATTCTTTCGCTTTTCATACATTCTCCTTACCATAAAGAGTCATTCCAGATAGAACCTGTTGAATCAGACAATCTGCTATAGAATGTTGACTTAATATAATCAGTTTATCAAACTCCCGGACTAATTGCTACAATTTGCCATGAACCTTACCTGAAAATCACCAGAACCCTTCCATTTCCTTGGGTTTCATGTAGCAGTTCCTCTTTCAGGTTCTCAAATTCAACTTCTTTACAGATGACACTGTCCAGATTGCTAAGCTTCCATTCTCTTGCCATCCTGTTAAATAGACTCATCTTCTTCTCTTTCGTCGCATAGACGGAATCGATTCCCTGCAGACGGATTCCTCGCAGTATAAACGGAAATACCGTTGCACTGAATTTCGCGCCTGAGAGATTTCCACTGACAGCTACAGTCTTCCCGTATCTGATTTCAGTCAGCAGATTACCTGTAGCCTCTCCGCCTGTGGCATCAACCACCCCATCCCATCTCTCTTTCGATAAGGGCTTTCTTTTCTCCAGAAGTGTTTCGAACAGAATCACTTCATCTGCCCCGATGGACTTCAGATAGGCTGCATGTTCAAGCGTTCTTGTTGCCGCAGTAACAGATGCTCCAAGCTTACTGAGAAGCATCACGGCATGAGATGAGACCCCTCCGGTCCCTCCAGTCACAAGAATTTCCTTACCCTTTAATGACTCATCTGAAGCGACGGCATCCACGGACAGTGCAGCTGTGAAACCGGCAGTTCCGATCTGCATCACTTCTTTTAGAGTCAGTCCATCTGGAACTGTGCAGAGATCATTCTCCTTCACCGTCACATACTCCGAGAATCCGCCGAATCGATCGGTGCCGTAACCCAGCCCCGTAACAAAGACCTGATCTCCCTGGTTGAACTGTGATGAATTGCTTTCCTCCACATAACCTGAAAAATCAATCCCCGGAACCATGGGATATTTCCTGATCACCCTGCTTTCCGGAATCAGCGCCAGCCTGTCTTTGAAATTGATTCCTGAGAAAGCGGTTTTCACTCTGACCTCTCCCTTTTCCAGTGGCTTCCACGCCATATTCTCGTATTCTGCGATGATTTTCTCATCCTTCAGATTTAATATCAATGCTTTGTTTTTCATACTTTCCTCCATTCGAACCGGCTCGAAAAAAATCGAGTTATAATCATTATCTTATTATAACCCGATTTCCTATTCTACACTCTTTTTTCTTTATGAACCATATCAGACAATTCTCTCATTAAAACGCTTCTCCTGCTGAATCCTTCTTTTATGATCAAAGTAGAACAGCACATAGTAGAGGATTGTAGCCAGTATGATCACCATGGTGATTTCAAACAGTATGGCAATGAGCCTTACCGGTCTGTCATAGGTTTGATGGACTTCTGATATTTTATCAGGCAGCAGTTCCATTTTGAAGGTTTCAGGCATGGGTATTTCTTCGAACTCCTCTTCAATGCTGTTCTGCGCTTTCAAGGGATCCATCTGATTTTTCATGAGTAAATCAATGGCAATCAATGTTTCCATGGAATAACCGGATCGAACCGATGCACTTTCCAGATTTCTCAGGTTGACAAGATCATACATAGGATAGTCCCTTCGAATCTGATAGGACATGATTCTTGGATAGGCTCCATATTCTTTCGGCAATACAGCGGGAACAATAATCATTCTAACGATCATCATAATGATCAGAGCGGCTATATTCAATCCATACTTTCTCCACATAAGAATCCCCCTTTATCCGTACCTTCATCTTACTTTATCGTATTATTTATATCAATAGAAATCTGAACGGCTTCAGCTCTTATGACAGAAGATGAAGAATTCTTTCCAAAAGCAGCACAACGCTTCTTAGGATCGGCTGATTTCAGATAGAGAATGAACCACCTGGCCTTATCCTTTATCATATATGAATCGGACTGGTTCACGCACATGCGATTTCTGTTTCACCTGTAGGATTTTCTGCAATTGAAGTCATATTTCATGAATGAATACTGAAAAAAACTCATCCTGTTCCTTTCGGATTCAGGATGAGTTCATTCTACTTAGTTAAATAATTTTTCACCAGAGTGCTCACAAGTTTACCGTCTGCTTTACCTGTAGTAAGCGGCTTGAGTGCTGCCATGAGTTTCCCCATGTCTTTTATGTTATTTGCGCCTATTTCTTCAGCTGTATTCTCAACCAATTCAATTATTTCTTCTTCTTTTAACTGCTTTGGTAGATAACTCAATAAAGTTTCTATTTCAAATCTGCTTTGCTCAACCAGGTCACTTCTGTTTCCCTTTTCAAACTCCGCTACAGCATCTCTTCTCATTTTCACTTCTCTGGCTATTATCTCTATGATTCTGTCTTCAGACAACTCGGATTTTGATTCTTTTTCTGCATAAAGTATAGCAGATTTAGCCATGCTTAATACACTGGCTTTCTCTTTGTCTTTACTTTTCAGTGCATTCTTCCAGTCAGTCTGAATCTGTTCCTTGATCGTCATGATCACACCTTCTTCAACAGCTACTATTTGAACTTTCTCTTTCTCGCAGCTTCTGATTTAAGCTTCTTCTTCACGCTTGGCTTTTCATAATGTTCTCTCTTTCTTACTTCACCAAGAATTCCTGATCTGGCACATTTCTTCTTAAATCTTCTAAGAGCATTCTCTAAAGATTCATTTTCTCCAACTTTGATTTCTGACATTCATTATCCCTCCCTCCGCTAGTTAAAAATATAAATATCAGCCTTAGTGCAAAATAACACACTGATAATTATAGTATAAAAACAATCATCAGTCAATGTTTTAGCCTGGAGGCCATGATAAACTTCTTCCACCCAATAAATGGAAATGCAAATGTCCGACAGACTGACCGCCATCCTCATTGGTATTAACTACAATCCGATACCCGGATTGTTCAATTCCTTCTTCTTCAGCCAGCTTTTTCAATACCAGATAGGCTTTCGAAATCAGACCTACATTATTTTCATCAATCTGGTTCACAGACTGAATATGTTTTTTTGGAATTACGAGGATATGGGTAGGCGCTTTCGGATCTATATCCCTGAAGGCAAAAAGATCTTCGTCTTCATACACCTTCTCAGATGGGATTTCTCCGGCAATGATCCTGCAGAACAGACAATCCATGAATGATCCCCCCTTTACCATTTATATTTATAATCATTATACACGTTAAAAGGAAGAAATGTGAATATTTATCATGAATAATTTATTCCGCGATTTCACCGATGAGCATCTGATTCTCCACGCTCAGGATTTTCGTCGAAAGATATCTGCCCTGAATATTTTCGTCGGATCGCACGCTCACTTTCATATAGTTTGCGGTAAATCCCATGTGTATGCCATCTTTTCCTTCTTCAAAAAGAACTTCGCACGTTTTTCCTGCATAACCCTTCAGAAAGTCATCTTCATGCGCATCGCTCTGCGCCATGATCAGCTTGCTTCGACGGTCTTTTTCATTGCCATCCACCTGATCTTTCATGTTATATGCCGGTGTTCCCTTTCTTGGGCTGTATTTGAATGTATGGACCTTTGTGAGCTTGACCTGATCGAGAAAAGAAAGGGTTTCATTGAATTCCTCTTCCGTTTCGCCTGGGAATCCCACAATGACATCGGTCGTGATGGAGGCTCCAGGAAGTCTGCTTCTGATTTCTTCCACAACATCTCTGAAATCCTCCGGCGTATATCTTCTGTTCATTCTCACTAAGGTTTCCGAAGACCCGGACTGTAGAGACAGATGAAAATGAGGACAGAGCTTCTTCAGTTTCACGATACGATCCATTCTGCCATCCCTGAAAAACATAGGTTCAATAGAGCCGATTCTGACTCTCTTGATACCTTCGATGGACTCGATATCTTCCAGAAGGTCCAGTAAATCCATCTTCTCAGGTAAATCATGTCCATAGGATGCAATATGGATTCCGGAAAGAATGACCTCCGAAAAACCTTCCTCGGCCAGTTTCCGGATCTCCTTCAGTACACTGTCCGGATTTTTACTGGACAAGCCCCCTCTTGCGTAAGGAATGATGCAGTAGGAACAGAAGCGGTTGCAGCCATCCTGTATCTTGAGAAAGGCTCTCGTCTTTCCTTCATAGCCCGTGACCCCCAGATCCTCGAATTTTGAATTCAGCAGAAGCTTGTCTGTGACTTCCACAATCTGCTTTTTTTCCGATCTTGAGCGGTTCACATGAAATACGATATCGCTTTTGTTCCTTGAACCTAGGATCACGTCCACACCAGGAATCTCCATGACATCTTCTTTGCTCACCTGCGAATAGCATCCGACCACCGCCACCACAGCATCCTTGTTCGTTCTTTTGGCACGGCTGATGTACTGTCTGGATTTCTTGTCTCCCATATTGGTGACAGTACAGGTGTTGATCACATACACATCCGCGGATTCAGTGAAATCCACCAGTTCGTATCCGTCCTTCTTGAACATTTCGATCATGGCTTCCGAATCGTAGACATTCACTCGGCAGCCAAGGGTCTGAAATGCAACTTTCATCTATATCTTTCCTCCCATATCTCCATAAAGCAGCTGAGCCATGGTGATTGCAGTGAATCCTGCCGTCTCAGTGCGTAGTATTCTGTTTCCTAACGTTACGATTTTCGCACCCTTCTCACGGAGTGACCTGATTTCATCCTCCGTGAATCCACCTTCAGGACCAATGAGAATCCCACAGGATTTCAGTTCGCAGAGTTCTTTCTTGAGCGCACTGAATCCGTAGTTCTCGACGTTTTCATAAGGTACGATGAGAATCTCATTTTTTTTCATATCCTGAAGAACTTCGTGAAAATCCATAGGAAGTTCAATCACAGGAATTCTGCTTCTCTTGGACTGTTTCGCAGCTTCCAGAGTGATTCGTTTCAGGCGATCCAGTTTTTTGAATTCCGAACTGCTTTTCACCACCACTCTTTCCGTAATGACCGGTACGATGCGATTGACCCCCAGCTCAGTGGCCTTCTGAACGATGAGATCCATCTTGCCGGCTTTGGGAAGGCCCTGATATAGTGTGACGCCAAGACAGCTTTCGTTGCTTTCTTCTATTTTCTCTCTCAGTTCGACTCTTGTGACCTGTTTTTCGATGACTTCGATCTGTGCAAGATAATCAACTCCGTTCAGGTCATTGATCATGACGGAGTCTCCTTCTTTCAGTCGCAGTACACGTGAGAGATGTTTATGATCATCCCCTGAAATGATCGCTAAAGAATCCTCGATCTCATCTGTGAAAAACTTATGCATGAGACACCTCCGATACAATACAGACCCATTCTCCCTCTCTTCTCACTTCTTTGATGGAAAAACCTTTTTCATGCAGTGCATCAGTCACCATTTTCTCTTTCTCTCTGATGATGCCTGAAGCAATGAACACACCATCCACATTGATTTTCTTCTTCACATCATCAATGAGAACAAGTATGACTTCCGCAATGATATTGGCCACGATGATATCCGCTGTACCCTCCACCACATCCATGAGATTCCCATGGAGAATTTCAACATTTCTGAGATGGTTATACGCTACATTTTCTCTGGCTGAATCCACCGCAACAATATCAAGGTCCACCCCTACCACTTCTCCGGCTCCAAGCTTTGAAGCCCCTATGGCCAGAATTCCAGACCCGGTACCGATGTCAAATACTCTTGTATCGTTTCTCATATGATCCTCAATGGCCTCAAGGCAAAGCCTCGTGGTTTCATGGGTCCCTGTACCGAAAGCCATACCCGGATCCATATTGAGGATGATTTCATCCCCCTCCGCCTCATAGTCTTCCCATAAAGGTTTGATGACAAACTTATGCCCGACTCTTGTGGGCTTGTAATACTTTTTCCATTCATTGGCCCAGTCATTTTCGTTGACCTCTTCCGAGAAGATTTCATAACCTTCTATGACCACACCGAATTCCTTGGCGTTTTCGATTCTGGTCCGGATTTCACGGATGACTTCCTTCACATCTTCATCCATGTTGAAGTAGGCTCTCACCACTGCTTTATCTTCTCCGTATTCAAAGATATTGATATCGGCAAAGTCCCATGTCAGGGGGCCCTGTTCCCGATCAAGAAGATCACTTGGATCTTCAATGGAAATACCCTTGACATCCATAGAATATAGTATACCTTGAATGTACTCTAAGTCTTCTTCCTTCAGGATAATTTTTATTTCATTCCATGTACTCATATATTTCATCTCCTACATCTGTAATCACTGCTTATTTCCTATACGACACACTGAAGCTTTCCTTGCATCAGCATCAGTTGCTGCTTTGTCTTGACTACAGCAATGCTGAACTTTTATTCTTCCGTTTCTGATTACGGTTCTTGTCTTCATTGTCCTTATTATCATACACTTATTTCCTATTGTAGTAAATCCGCGAACTTTACATAGGATTAGCCCCAGCCGTTCCATCATGGAACAGCTGAGGCTACCCTTCTTCTGATCTTTATTTCAGCATCCTAGAAGATCCCGAACTTTTTCTTTTCCTTCTTGTCTTTCCTGTCCTCTTTTTCACCGCGATCGATGATCTGACCGGAAGCTTCCATAAACTGATACAGCGCTTCTTTCTGCGCATCGTTCAGCTTCTTCGGCACATCCACGATCACATTGACATACTGGTCTCCTCTTGCTCCGCTTCTGGAATTGACCATGGTAACACCTTTTCCTTTTAATCTGAATAGTGTTCCGGACTGTGTTCCAGATGGAATTTCATAAGACACATCGCCATCGATGGTAGGCACCTTCACTTCTTTGCCTAGTGCAGCCTCCGCGATATTGATATGTGTATCCACATAAATGTCATTGCCCTTTCGGATAAAGAACTTGTGTGGCTTCACATTGATCACGATATGAAGATCCCCTGAAGGACCCCCTTTCGCTCCCTTGTCTCCCTGACCTCTCAGCGGCATCACATTGCCTGAATCAACACCGGCAGGAACCTTGACACTGATCTTTCTTCTCTGTCTGACCTGGCCTTTTCCTTTACAGTTATCACATGGATCTGAAATCATTTCTCCATTACCGCCACAGGTCGGACAAACCGATTCCTGCACCATATTGCCAAACAGAGTCTGTCTCTGGACTCTTACCGTCCCTGACCCATGACAGGTCTTACAGGTTTCTGGTGTGGAGCCTTTCTTGGCTCCTGAACCATTACAGACATCGCAGTCCTCGGTTCTTGTGATTGTAACATCCTTATCTACACCAAACACCGCTTCTTCAAAAGTAAGATCCAGTCTGTATTCCAGATCAGCACCTCTTCTTGGGCCTGTTCTTCTTCTGGATCCTCCACCGAATCCGCCACCAAAGAAGGATTCGAAGATATCTCCGAAATCACCGAAGTCCTGCGCACTGTAGCCTGCTCCTGCTCCACCCGCATTGAAGTCCGTTGTTCCGAACTGATCATACTGGGCTTTCTTCTGAGGATCCGAGAGCACCTGATAGGCTTCATTGATTTCCTTGAACTTTTCTTCAGCTTCCTTGTCACCTGGATTCTTATCTGGATGATATTTTATCGCAAGCTTTCTGAAAGCACTCTTAATCTGTTTTTCATCGGCACCCTTCTGAAGTCCTAAAATCTCATATAAGTCTCTTTTTGCCATTCTTACACCACCTATTATTTCGCACTGCCTTCAGTCAAGGCATAGAATACGGATTAATTTCAAGTAGGGAAGGGCAATCCTGCCCATCCCTATTGAACACCTTTAGTATTATAACCTTATTCGTTGTCATCCTCAACCTTGAAATCCGCATCGACAACATTATCATCCTGTGGGCCTTGTGCGCCTGCTTCAGTAGCTTCTGCTCCCTGATTCTTTGCAGCTTCCGCTTCATAGATCTTTGAAGATACGCCGTAGAACTCGTTGGTCAGCTCTTCTGTAGCCTTCTTGATCGCTTCCATGTCGTTGCTGTCCTTGATGTTCTTCAGCACTTCCATTTTTTCTTCGAGCTTTGCCTTATCCTCGTCGCTTACTTTGTCCTTCAGCTCTTCCAGAGACTTTTCTGTCTGATAGATGGCCTGGTCCGCATTGTTCTTGGTCTCTACTTCTTCTTTCTTCTTCTTGTCTTCTTCAGCGAATCTTTCCGCTTCTTTTACTGCCTTATCGATTTCATCATCGGACAGGTTTGTAGAAGCTGTGATGGTGATGTTCGCTTCCTTGTTTGTCGCCTTGTCCACTGCAGTGACCTTTACGATACCATTGGCATCGATATCGAAGGTGACTTCAATCTGAGGTACGCCTCTTCTTGCAGCTGCGATTCCTGATAGTGTGAATCTTCCAAGGGTCTTGTTATCCGCTGCCATCTGTCTTTCACCCTGTACAACATGAACTTCTACAGATGTCTGTCCATCTGCTGCAGTTGTGAAGATCTGGCTCTTCTTTGTTGGGATGGTTGTATTTCTTTCAATGATCGGAGTAGATACTCCACCATAGGTTTCCAGTCCAAGGGTAAGTGGTGTTACGTCAAGCAGAAGAATATCCTTCACTTCACCTGTCAGTACACCAGCCTGAATTGCTGCACCCAGTGCAACCACTTCATCGGCATTGACACCCTTGGAAGGTTCCTTTCCTGTGAAGTCCTTGATGGCATCAATGACAGCTGGAATTCTTGTGGAACCACCTACAAGGATCACCTTGTCGATGTCATTCATGGTCAGACCTGCATCACTGAGTGATTTCTTCATTGGCTCGATGGTCGCCTTCACAAGGTCTCCTGTAAGCTCATTGAATTTTGCTCTTGTAAGGGTCATGTCAATATGCTTTGGACCTGTAGCATCTGCTGTGATGAATGGCAGGTTGATGGTTGTGGATGTGGAGGAAGATAGCTCCACCTTCGCCTTTTCAGCTGCTTCCTTCAGTCTCTGAAGTGCCATCTTGTCTGATCTCAGATCAATACCGTTGTTCTTCTTGAACTCGTCAGCAATGTAGTTCATGACTCTGTCGTCAAAGTCATCTCCACCAAGCTTTGTATTACCGTTTGTGGAAAGCACTTCAAATACGCCATCTCCTAGATCGAGAATGGAAACGTCGAAAGTACCGCCACCTAAGTCGAATACAAGGATCTTATGTGCTTCGTCACCCTTGTCCAGTCCATAGGCAAGGGAGGCTGCTGTTGGTTCATTGATGATTCTCAGCACTTCAAGTCCTGCAATCTTACCTGCATCCTTGGTTGCCTGTCTCTGGGAGTCATTGAAGTACGCTGGAACTGTGATGACAGCCTGTGTCACCTTTTCTCCAAGGTAGGATTCAGCATCCGCTTTAAGCTTCCCAAGCACCATAGCTGATATTTCCTGAGGTGTATACTCTTTTCCTTCAATGCTGAATTTCTTGTCTGTACCCATATATCTCTTTGCAGAAGCGATGGTTTTGTCGGGATTTGTGATGGCCTGTCTCTTGGCTACCTGTCCGACCAGTCTTTCTCCATTGGCCTGGAAGGAAACCACAGATGGTGTTGTTCTTCCACCTTCAGAGCTTGTGATGATGACCGGGTCTCCACCTTCCATAACTGCGACTACTGAGTTTGTTGTTCCTAAATCAATACCTATTACTTTTGACATTTATTCTTCCTCCTAATTTGCGACTTTTACTACGCTATATCTTATTATTTTTTCATCTCTCTGATATCCCTTGAGAAACACCTGAACGATTTCCTTTTCTCCCAGAGATGGGTCATCCACATGCATGACCGCCTCGTGGAAGTTCGGATCAAAAAGGGCTTCTGTATCTATTTCAGACACTTTCAGCTTCTTCAAGGAATCCTTGAACTGGGTCAGCGTCATGTCTACACCCTTTCTCAGGGAATCCACATCACCTGACTCCACCTTCAGTGAAGCTTCCAGATTATCCAGTACAGGTAGCAGCTCCTTCACCACTTCAGCAATACTGTCTGTATAGATGCCGTCCTTTTCCTTCTGGGTTCTTTTTCTGTAGTTTTCATATTCGGCATTCAGTCTTGTAAGTCTGTCTTTCAGAGCCTGATTTTCATTTTCCAGCTTCCTGATCCCTTCGAGCATTTCTTTCTTCTTCCTGAATAGTTCTTTCATATCAATCGTACTTTCTACCTGCTCTTCCGTTTTTTCTTCTGCTGTCACTTCCTGTTCAGATGTTTCCACATCTTCAGATTCTTCTACAAAAACCTCATCCTTCATATCTGTCACTTCCTGAGCTGAGTCCTGTCGCTTCTCTTCCTTCGCGACATCCTGGAGATCTTTGTTCTTATCCTCCGTCATTTACATCCTCCTCATTGAGCCTTTTACCAAGCTCTTTCTTTACATTATTTATGATTGACACTACCTTGGAATAATCCAGTCTCTTCGGTCCGATGAGATTGATTGTTCCTACATTTTCATCGTTGATCTTGTAACTGGTAGTGATGATCGTGAAATCTTTCGCTTCCGGCAGACTCAGTTCTTCTCCCAGTGTGATGAGCATATCTTCATTGGCATCATCCACATCGTGGAACAGAAGATCCGGCTGTTCCAGCAGCCCCAGAAAATCCTTCATTTTGTTCACATCGGAAAACTCAGGATAGTTCAGGATCTTGGATGTGCCGTCTACAAAGTATCTGTTCTCCTGGGCTTCTTCATTAAGACTTTCATATACTGCTGAAAGAATGGAAAGAAACAGTTCATCATACCCTTCCAGGTCATTCTTAAGGCTGTTGACGATATGAAGATTGATGTCTTCAATGTTCATGTCTTTCAGCTTCAGATTGAGAAGATTACAGATGTTCATCAGCACTTCCGGTTCCGGTGAATGGTTCAGTCTGATCAGTTTATGCGTAATGGCTCCATGGTCTACCATAATCACTGCAAGGATGGTATTTTTCTCCATGCTGATCAGCTGGATGTTCTTCACATGGGCTTTCGATATACTGGGCTTCTTGGCCACAACAGCCAGATTCGTCAGTTCCGACAGCATCATGGCTGTCTGCTTCATGATCTTATCGATCTCGAAAGCGGCCATGGTGATGATCTTTTCTTCGATAAACGAAACTTCTTCCGGACTTAGAGATTCCAGTGTCATCAGTTTATCTATATACATTCTGTATCCTTTTGCCGATGGTATTCTTCCGGAAGATGAATGAAGCTGATCGAGATACCCCAGTTCTTCCAGGTCAGACATCTCATTTCTGATGGTGGCAGAACTGATACCAAGCTGGTATTTCTTTTCTAAAGTTCTCGAGCCCACAGGTTCACCAGTCATGATATAGTCTGTGACGATCGCCTTCAATATTTCCAGTTTTCTGCTGTCCATCTGATTTGACATCTTTCTCACCCCTTTACTAGCACTCGCACTCAATGAGTGCTAACAGCTACGATAATAAAATAACATCTCAGATGTTATTTGTAAATACCCCTGAATAGTTGAAATCAGGGATTCGATATTATTTTTCCGCTTTAAATGAATATATTGGCCTTTTGCTTCAAAATGTTCGCTTTTTCTCCCGTTATCAACAGGATATTCTGAAAACCGCTGCATTTCAGGAACAATCAGATTGTACCAAATGAATATTAAAACAAAGTTAAATACTATCCAGCTCCTTTATTCTCTGCCCAATCTAGTCCTGAAGCTGTTTCCCCCATGAAGTCGGACTGAAAAAAGCTCCATATTCTGGAGCTTTTCTGTCATATTTTCAGTTCATCGACCTCTTTGAAGCCTCTGGTTTTCACAAATTCCACTTCATGTCTGAAATTGGTCAGAGCATCAAATGGATTCACTTTCTCAAGATTCAGCTTTCTGAATGTATTCCTGTCAATGAGTATGGATAGAATTCTCTTGCTTTCGTCGACGCCACTGTACTTGTTTTTTTCCGTTTCCCACACATTGACCAGCACATCTTCCACTGGCAGTATATTGAGCAGATTACGCGCTGTTCGAAATACTAGCCCTGATACGAACTGATTGGCGATGTCGTAATAGTCCGTTTTCGTGTATTTTTTGATGGATAGCTTCCCGGTGGGCGTCAGGGCTTTATACTCCTCTGGGATGAAATCATCAATACTGAGTGTCATATCCACCTTCAGAGAGTCATGGTCCGTGTAGCTGAAGTCCATGTTCCTGACATAATGACCAAGCTCCTCACTTAATTTCAGGTCTTCCAGTACCTCCAGATAACTTTCCTTGTCATCATGCAGCATCTTATCTGCAATGATTCTGTTGTTCTGCCAGGCAGTATAGAGTTCCTCATCCATTTTTCTGGCTTCCTCAAGCACTTCCTTTGATTTGTCTTCGAAATCGCCTTTCTTGAAGACTCTTGCAAATAACCCCGGTCTGTTCTCTTCAACCAGCTTCATGGCTTCTTCTGTATGAGGACCCGTTTTTCCTTTCTCGAAAGGCTCTGCTTCCACCTTGACCTCTTCCCAGTCGATTCCACTGGGATAATCCTCATAGTGATGAAGGGTCGTGATCAGTGCGATATCTTCACGGTACGCATTGACCTCTGCTTCCGGATCAGAAAACCCGGATTCCTTTCTGAACACTTCCCTGTTGCCGAACTTCTTCAGTATGGACTTCGCACTAAGTGTCTTACTGTAGGAAAGGCCTGTTCCCGGAAGACTGAAGGTTGTTCTGGAGCTTCCTCTGGTACTGAAACTCTGTCTGAATCCCTTTGCACCGAAGGAAATACTGGCTCCTGATTTCCCGATATTCAGGCTGAAGAGTTTTCCTAGTCTTATTCTTTTTCTGAAATTAAATCCCATTTTGCTTCACCTATGGATCATCCATCCATTTATCCTTCCAATTCCTTGCTTCTGACTACGTATAACGATCATCAGTTCTTCCTCTTATCTTCAATTCTATCGAATGTTCCGTAAATTATCAATGCTTCCATGGTGGTTCTGCAATTATTGCGGCACATTATAAAACCTGCATGATTTCATGCAGGTTTTATAATGCCTTCCTTTTTCAGAAACGGCATTCATGTTCATCCCATTTCATTGGCCATGTCATCCATCGGTAAGGAAATCTCTTTCTCTTTTTCTTCCTCAAGCAGCCTTTTCATTTCCAGCTTCCTGAGTTTTTCTTCCAGAAGCTTTTCTTCCAGTGTGAGCACATCCTCAAGTGTGACTTCTTCCCATCGATTCATGATGTTGAAGAGATTCACCACATCCTGCTCATTGTATTTCATGATTTTCACGATTTTCTCTTCCGGCATTCTGTGTATGTATCCATGATCCTTTATGATTTTCGAAAATGTTTTTGCCAGGGTCATTCCTGAAATGAGCTCGCCGTCTCTTTCAATCTGATGAAGTCTTTCCAGATTCTTGAGTCCGATGTTCTTCTTGTACTTCGCTTCATACTCCTTCTGAATATCCACAAGCTCAAATTCTTCCGCAAAATCATACTCAATTTCATATTTTCTGAACAGATGATTGATCACCAGAAAATCATTGTTTCCTGAGAACGTCACAAGATACTTTTTCCCATCTGTCTTCATGGCTTCGAAGTAATCTTTGGTCATCTTCAGAATCGCTCTGGCATCCTTCTTGTTTTCGATCATATACTGTGTCGTCACTATGGCCTGCTTCTCTTCCTGATAGACTGCTGCACCGAAAACACCAATGGCTATGGGCTCTTTGTAGAGATAATGTTCTAAATCAAAGAAGATCGAATCCTTAATGATCTCTTCGCCACGATATTTCAATGTGCAGTCAGAAGAGTTGACGGCAACAGGAATTCTTTCCTTTTGCACCAGCATTCTTCATCCCTCTTTTCTTTCTACTCTATATCCAGATCCTCTATCTTCACATGATAGATGATATCTTTTCTTTCCACTGCAACTTCCGCTTTCTTTCTCACTTCCGGATCCTGAAGCACCAGATTCACCAGCTCTCGTGTAGGGTTCACCAGCACTGGATGTCCAACCAGTTTGAACATGGTGAAATCCCCCGCTGTATCCCCATAGGCATAAGAAGCTTCCAGATCGATGTCATACAGATCCCTTAACTCGAAGATGGCATTCTGCTTCGAATTTCCATCCCACATGGGTATGACTTCACCTGTATAGCGTTGTTTCTCATCCATGGGATAAATGGATCCTCTGTAGTCATCAAAATCATGCAGACTGGCCATCTCTCTAACAAGCTCAATGGGACTTCCGGATATGGTAATGACCTTATGCCCTTCGTTCTTATGCCACTTGATTCTGTTTCTTGTGAAGAGATAGTTTCTAAGTCCCATATCCCGCACCACATTATGAATGATGTGTTCGATGAAACTGTGATGGAATCCCTTGATCGCAAGCGTATAGATGTTGGCCATCTTGATGAGATAATCATCATAGGATCCTACCCTTCGATCATATTTATCGTAATAGGGTTTCACCTGCGTAAACCAGTCCTCTTCCTTGATGATCTCACTTCTGATCATTCTCTTGAAAAGTTCCTTCATGAACACTTCTCTGTAAAGTGTTCCATCTATATCGAAAAAAGCTGCTGTTTTCATGAAAGTTCCCTCCTCATGGTTCACTGAAAATCCAGAATACTCATGTCCAGATTTTTCAGGCTCGCTATGCACTTATCCGCTTCGCCAATGATTCTATCACTTACCGCTATCACTTTCATTCCCGCTCGTTTCGCAGACAGGACACCCGCTCTGCTGTCCTCGAAGACTGCACATTCATCCGGTTCGATCCTTAGTTCCATGGCGCAGACAAGGTAGACTTCCGGATTGGGTTTAGGTGCCTTCACTTTATGCCCATCGATGACCACATCAAAATACTTCTTCAGTCCGGTCATTTCCAGTACCAGGGAAGTGTTGTCACTGGTCGATGCGATTGCCGTTCTTAACCCGTTGAACTTCAGTAGTTCCAGAAATTCCTCCACACCATTAAGCAGATATTCCTCATCTATTTCAGTGATGTATTCAAGATACAGATTGTTCTTCTTTCGAAGAATTCGCATCTTTTCCACTTCACTCATGGTGATGTTCTTCATCTGCAGGAGAATTTCCAGAGACTTTGAACGAGCAACTCCCTTGATCTGTTCGTTGTCCTCAACGGAAAAGTCTTTTCCAAGTTCCTGTAGTATTCTCTTCCACGCTAGATAATGAAATCTGTCCGTGTTGACCAAAACTCCATCCAGGTCAAAAACGACAGCCTTGATCCCCATAAATTACCTCCAAAAATAAACTAATCCTATTCTGAATAATTGATGATGACATTGAATAGTATAAAATAAATGATACCATATTTCTTCTTGTTTATTACATTATAGCGTATCTTTTGGTGTATCCATAGAATTTCCGCTTGTTAATTTTATGACATTTCATTACCCTGTTGACTCGCAAGCAACAAAGTACTATAATATTCTAGTAATTGATAATGATTTTCAATAGGGACGGTGTATAATATGTGCGTTAATGATTTAAAGCTCGGAGAAAAGGCGTTTGTGCGAAATGTCTTTGGCGACGAGAAGCTGGTTAAGAGATTATCTGCCCTAGGCTGTACAGAAGGTTGTCAGATCGAGGTAGTAAACAGAGCTCCTTTCGGAGATCCCATTGTGTTGTCTCTCAGAGGTTCCAACATGGCAATCAGAAAAAAAGATGCCGGTAACATTCAAGTGGAGGCTTCTTTTTAATGAAAAATATTGCGTTAATCGGTAACCCTAACGTAGGAAAGACCACTCTTTTCAATCTGCTCACAGGCTCCAACCAATATGTCGGGAACTGGCCTGGTGTAACAGTGGAAAAGAAAGAGGGTTACCATAATGATATAAAAGTAACTGATTTACCAGGTATCTATGCATTAGATACCTATTCTAATGAGGAGAAAGTTTCCAAGGATTTTCTGGAAAACGGAAAACCGGATCTCATCCTCAATATCGTGGATGCATCCAATCTGGAAAGAAACCTGTACCTCACAACTCAGATTCTGAAATACAATATTCCAGTGATCATCGCTATGAATATGCTGGATATTGCAGACCTGAAGGGCATGGACATCAATCCTGAGATTCTCCAGGAAGAACTTGGCATAAGAGTGATCCCCATCATGGCCACAAAAGGTCAGGGGATCGAAAAACTCAAAGAAGCTCTGTCGGAAAAGGATCATTCCATCAGACCTAAACTGGGTGATTATCCCGATGAGAAAACAGCATATGAGGAAATCAACAGAATTCTGGGAAAAGCGTCAAAGATGGTCAAAGAATCCCAGTCGGTCACAAGAAAGATCGACAGAATCGTTCTGAATCCGATACTAGCCTATCCCATATTCATTCTGATGATCTATCTGGTGTTCAAGCTCACCTTCACCTGGGTGGGGGCTCCTCTTTCAGATTTCCTGGATGCCTATGTGCTCACAGGAATCTCTGAATTCATGACAGGAATCCTTTCCGGCAGCAGCCCCTGGTTCCAGTCACTGATCATAGACGGGATCATTGGTGGTGTCGGTGCGATTCTGGTGTTTCTGCCCATCATCATGGTGATGTTTGCCGCCATATCCATTCTGGAAGACTCCGGATATATGGCAAGAGGTGCCTTCATCATGGATAAACTCATGAGGAAGATCGGACTTTCCGGAAAAGCCTTCATTCCCATCCTGATGGGATTCGGGTGCACAGTACCTGCAATCATGGCAGCCAGAACCCTTGAAAGTGAAAAGGACAGAAAACTCACTGCTCTTCTTGCACCATTCATGTCCTGCAATGCAAAACTTCCTGTATACATTCTCTTCGGAACCATTTTCTTCAGGAATCATGCGGAATTTGCAGTCATGGGGCTGTACCTCTTCGGAGGACTAGTGGCCGTCCTTTTAGGAATGCTGCTGAAGAGCACGATCTTCAAGAAAGATGAAGAACCTTTTATCATAGAGCTGCCAGAGTATAAGGTTCCTTCCTTCAGTCTCGTTGCAAGCAGCACCTGGGATAAAGGAAAGGGATTCATCAGAAAAGCTTCCACTATCATCTTCTCCCTTTCGGTGTTTGTCTGGTTCCTCTCCAACTTCAATACGGGTGGACTGGCAGATATGGGAGACAGTTTCCTTGCCGGTTTCGGTTCCATTCTTGCACCGATATTCGCTCCGTTGGGATTCGGCACCTGGGAAGCAGCCGTATCTCTTGTTACAGGAATCATGGCAAAGGAAGTGGTATTGTCCACCATGGGCGTGATCTACGGCGGTGATCTCAGCATGATTCTGCCCACACTGTTTACACAGCTTACGGCAGCCAGCTTCCTGGTGTTCGTTCTACTGTATACTCCTTGTGTGGCGACCATAGCAACCATCAGAAAAGAATATGGAGGCAGATTTGCAGTCTTCAGTTCTATCTTCTACTTCTGTGTTGCCTGGATCATGTCCTTTCTGGTTTACCAGATCGGTTCACTTATCTTATAGGAGGATAAAATGGAAATCATCATAACCATAGCCATTGTAGGCGCTGCCTTCTTCTTTCTTGTAAGAAAGATCAGAGCGACGAAAAATGCGGACTGCAGTACATGCAGAAGCTGTGATACGGACTGCTCCATCTACACTCCGGAAAGAGCCATGGGCATAGAGTTCATTAACAGTTCCACGGAAAAGAAAACTGCGGATAAATAGAAATAGAGCCGAGAAATGATCCATATGGATTCGTTTCTCGGCTTTTTATTCGCGCCGAAAAAAAGGTGAAATGAATTTCCAGCGTCCATGCTCTTCTTTAGTGCGCTGGTCTATCAAAAAAGACCGTTTTCATGATAGAATTGAAATAACAATGAAACATCAAGGCGGTGATCAGAGTGAAATTTGTTACCCTATCAAGAGATACAGGAAGCTTAGGCGATGAGATTGCCAAAGGCTTGGCAGAGAATCTCAATGTGCTTCACATCACCAGGGATTATGTGCTGAAGAACTGGTTCCCTGAAATTGCCACTGCACATGAGCTGCATATGCTTTCTGAAAGCCCGGGATATTATATGAAGACCTCTGCCAGCGGGATAGTCTTTCAGGATTTTCTCGAGAAGAAGCTCCATGAAACTGTAGCAGGAGAGTCTGTGATCATAAGTGGTCTTGGTTCTCAGCTGATCTTTCAGAGTCACAGGGAAGCTCTTCATGTGAAAATCACAGGTTCCAAGGCGGCACGCATCGAAAGGATGATCCGCCGTAACAACCTTTCCCATGATGACGCTGAGAAAATACTGGAGCATACCGACAGGCGGCATAGAAGATATATTCAGCTCCTCTACAAGACGGACTGGATGGATACCCTGCTTTATCATGTGAACATAAACACCGACAAAGTAGAAGCCGAGGAAGCCATCAGTTTGATCCTTGATCTCTATCGGAAAAAGAGAATGGATCCAGGAACAGTTGAAGAAGCTGTTCAATCTGAAGAAATACACTTCAAGAACGAGTCCGAGGAGGAATTTGCCAAAGTACTCGATCTCTACAATCTCGAGTGGGAATATGAACCGCGCACCTTCCCTTTGAAATGGGATTCAGAAGGTAATATCACACAGGCTTTCTCTCCTGATTTCTATCTTCCTCGGTTCAACACCTATATTGAACTGACCATCATGAATCAGAAGTACACATCCATCAAGAGAAAGAAAATGGCTCTTCTGAAGAAACTCTATCCGGGAACAAATATCAGCATCGTATACAAGAATGACTTTCACAGTCTGGTGGAGCGATTTGCGCAGTGGGGGGATCATGTACATGAATAATCTTGGTAAAATCATTTATACAGAAGAGGAAATCAGAGAAAGCGTCCAGAAAATCGCGGGGGAAATCAATGATTACTATAACAATGATGAGCTGATCATCATCAGTATTCTGAAAGGTTCGATCTATTTCCTTTCTGATCTCACGAGGCATCTTACCATGCCCATTGAGCTGGATTTTCTATCCATCGGCGTCAAAAAAGATCAGGAGAAGCAAAGAGTGGTCACCTATATCAAGGATCTTGATCTTGATATCACAGGAAAAAACGTCCTCCTTCTGGAAGACGTCGTCGGCACGGGACTGACCATAGGTTATGTCCTTCAGCATCTGGAATCCTTCCACCCGCGAAGTCTTCGTGTGTGTACTCTACTTGATAACCCGGCAAAAAGGCTGCTTAATTTCGATATTCATCACACCTGCTTCACCATGCCTGATATTTTTGTTGTGGGTTATGGACTGGACTACAACGAGAAACATCGAAATCTGAAGGAAATCGTGGAATACAGAAAATAGAATATGCTCAAAAAAAGAGGCATTCTCCTTTGAGATTGCCTCTTTTTTGAGCATAAGGGAGCTCCAACGAACCTTCATCGAGTTCCTTCTTAGTTCTGCCATGTTCTTCGTTTCCACTTAAATAGTCATTTTCTTAAATACTTCATCTGCTAAGATACTTGGTACTAATTGTTTACTATAGTCTTTTTCCATCTCTGGATATACTAGATTTTTTACTTTCCTGTGTATATTTTTCAATGTTTCTGGACATATGGTAAGTCGATTTTTCTCTTTCACTTTTCAGGTATAGCAGATTCTTGGTCTACGGTATTTAAGTTTCCTATTAAGTTTTGTTTCTGAAAACAGCTTCCGTAAGCTTTCCGTCTTAGGTATTCCTTGGAGCTTATTTATATGATAGCAGAATTTACTGATAATTTAAAGGGTGGAGAAAGTGAAGTGGCTTTCATTAGCTTCATCTATGTATAATTATCTCCATTTCTCTCTCATTCTCTTAAATATGTAAGTAATTATACGCATTCATGACAATAACTCGCATAATTATTCTTGTTGTTCAGCTTGCTTCAACGCTCTCATGAGCTCTCCCACGCTCCACGCCTGGGCAAAACATCCCTTCGATCCAGATGGCTTTTCTCCATCAAATATTTCAGCAATCTGGCCGATGCACCCTTCTCTCAAAGTGCCTTCCAGAAGCCCCATATCTTTCATCACTTTCTCTTTAGCTCCTCTGGAATAGTCGTTGACCTTTAGATAAGCCAGATAATATCCGCCCAGCGGAAAAGCCCAGACTGTACCCTGATGATAGGCGGTATCTCTGTCCCATAAGGATCCTCCATAGGAAGGACGATACTCCGGATCGTCCGGAGACAGTGAGCGTAAACCATAAGGGGTATAAAGCTTCGTATACACTTTTTCAACAACTTTTCTTTCCTTCTCTCTGTCCAGCATGCCGAAAGGAACCGAAACAGCCCAGATCTGATTGCATCTCACCTGGTAGTCCGACTCTGTTCCCGATACTACATCTTTCAGACACCCTTGCTCATGGTTCCAGAACTGCTGCACAAAAGAATCTCTCACCCTCTTTGCAAGTGCACGGTACTCCTGACCGCTCCCCATTTCCATAAGTTCCAAGAAGTATTCCATGACTTTCAGGTCATTATACCAGTATGCATTGATTTCCACAGGTTTCCCATGGCGTGGCGTAGGAAGATAATCATAGACTCGGATATCCATCCAGGTAACCTGCTCAAGCCCGCTTCCAGCTGATAGGAGATGGTCTTCCTCCATCCGGATATGAAAATCGGTTCCCTTTCGATACCAGTCTATGATCTCCATCATCTTCGGCATGGCTTCCCGGACAAATTCCAGGTCCCTGAATTCCTGATAATATTCATACACCGCATAAATGAAGAGCAGGGATGCATCCACCGTGTTATACATGGGTTCCTGTTCTCCTTCAGGGAACATATTCGGCATGATCCCGTTTTTCATGTATTTCATAAAGCTTCGGAAGATACTCTCCGTGTCCTTTTTTCTACCTGATGCGATGCAGCATCCCATGACGGCAATCATGGTATCTCTGCCCCAGTCTCCGAAAAAAGGATATCCCGCAATGATGGTTCTGCCGGATACGGATTCCCTGTCCACCACAAAGGCATCGGCAGCTATGGCCAGCTGCCTGCCCAGATCTGATTTCATTCCTGAAGCTTCAGAAAGACTTTCCTTCCTTTTCCGCTCCTCAAGGATGATTTCATCCGGATGATCACTGATTTCATTCAGGCTGTAAAGAATATAGGCGGATCTCTTCTCCATGGGCTTCATTCGGATGTAGTACTCATGGTCTGAAAACTGTGTACCAATCGCATCTCTCTCATCTTTCGCATCATCTTCAAAGTAAAGGTCCTCCTCCCAGAGGGTATCCGTCTTTCTTACCATTGCATCGGTTTTATAGAACAGCGTATATCCTCCGCTGACGATTCTGTCTGCACTGACCTCTGCTTTCTGTCCCTTCTGAGGCATGCTTCCTTTCGGCACGAATCTCATCCAGGGCTTCAATATGACTTCTGTATTTTTTCCGCTGTGATTTTCCATTTCATAGGAAACAAGCACGAGATTTTCTTCATATTTCATGACCACCTTTTTCTCTATGGATACGCCATGAACCAGATAGTTCCATGCGGGATAGTGTTCCAGCGAAAATCCGTCCAGATACCGGAATCCTTCCTTGTTTTTTGTATAGCCCACATACTCCTGGGATCTAAGTGTCGTCTCACGATCATCGATTCTGATGATTTCCTCAAGGTTGGATACAAACTGCACCCAGTTATTGGGTGCCTTCACAGAAGCCATGAAGAGCACATGCTCATTTCTTGAAGAGGACCCTACCATACTGAGGGATGAATAGCCTCCCTTCCGGTTTGCGAGAAGATAGCAGTTCTCCTGTCCTCTTCTCAGTGTATTCCAGTCTCTTTTTCCATAAGTGAATTTCATGTATTTCCTCCCTATCTTTCCTGTCTTCTGCCTGTTTTACTCCAGTTCTTTGTCTCTTCTGAAGTCATAGATTTCGAATGGAACTGTAAGCTCCTTCCCGTTGATCACCACGGTATCTCCATCCATCCAGTAAACCACCGCTTCCTCTTCCCTGTAGTTCCAGTAGATGTTCTTCGGTTTTCTCCCCATTTCATTAAAGACGAGTTCTCCTCGGACCGTATTGGCCACGGTAGCGCCATGTTCACCCAGATAGGCTCTCACCGTATAGGTTCCATCGGGTGAGATTTCCTCCGCTATAAGGGTCCCTCCAGAGAAATGACTCATGTCATAGAAAAAATAATAGACTCCGATGAAAAGCAGGAGCACGATTAGGAGCATGACCGTAATGACTTTTCTCATCCTATTTCACCTTCCCTTTAACTAATATTAGTATACCGTACCATTTGATTCCTTGTTTCATTTTCCCATAAAAAAAGAAATAGCTTCTCACTATTTCTTTTATATTTTCCTTAATTTATTTACAGCAGAACGTTGAACTCACCAGGACTGATCATGAGAAATCTGGACATGAATTCCGGTTTCTTGTCAATCATGATGTCTTCTATGGGAATACCGTTTTTCCCCAGTCTATGGATAAGGTCGATGAGGAAAGTATCACTTCCCACAAGATAATAGATTGCGTTTTCAGGAATGAATGGTCCGTCCATCAGTTCATAGAGTTTCTCTCTTCCATCAAGCCAGTAGTTGCAGTAGGTGTCGCAGGAAATACGATCCAGATCGTTTCTGTAGAGAAATTCTCCTGAAGCATCCACATTGATGTTCAACACTTGAGAAATGTCCTTACCATCTTTATTGTACGCAAGTACCAGCGGCCTCATGGTGGCTATCCCTACACCCATGGAAATCAGCACCACCGGTCTTTTTTCTCGTCGAAGTCCCATTCTGGAACCCGGTTTGAAGACAACAATCTCATCTCCCACCTTTGAATCAAACAGTCTCTCTTTGAATTCTGAGCAGTTTTCCCTTTTCCGTGTGGTAAAACCGATCTTCTTCTCCGTCGGAAGTGTCATGATGGACATGTGTCTCACCCAGGCTGAAACAGGTTTCTCTCCCGCATCATATCCGGCTAAGCCGATGTGTACATGGGAACCTTCATCCCAGAGAAAATCCTCCGGCATATCCATGAAATAGGTACGGGTGCCGAAGGCTTCCTCCACTATGTCTGTAATCTTTAATCTATATTTTACCATAATGCCTCATCCTTTGATTTTATTTGATTGTATACAATCTTTTTGTCCGATAAGAATATTATAGTGAATCTCACGAGATATGTCAAAATTTAACAATGTCATTTCATGCTCCCTATCTGAAGCATTCATTCTCTGCCGGCGTGATGCTTCATTTCTTTCAGGTAAACACAGATGAAAAAAAGATGCGGAACACTCCGCATCATCTCTTACCTATAAGGAAATTTCTCCTGTTTCAATACGCTTTCTCAGATCTTTTATTTTCTCCTCGATGAGCTGTGCAGTCAGAATGAACGCATCATCGGACTGGCCGGAAGGATCATCCAGGCCCCAGTCCTCGCAGTGTCTGGAAGGAAGATACGGACACTCCACATTGCACCCCATGGTGATGACCACATCCACATTTTCAGGCAGATCATCAATGAGTTTTGAATGCTGCGTAGCTTCCATATCAATTCCGTATATACTTTTCATGATTCGTACTGCGTCCTGGTTGATCTGAGGTTTCGTCTCCGTTCCCGCGGAAAAGGAGTCAAACACATCTCCTGCCAGTGTTTTTCCAAGCGCTTCCGCCATCTGGCTTCTACAGGAGTTGTGAACGCACACGAATGCGACTTTCGGTTTCAAATTGCATCAGTCCTTTTTCTTTTCAGTATATCAGAATTCGTCTGAATCCCCGGTTAAAATCATGTTAAGAAGGTCGGCAGTGATGCATCCCATCCGCAGCCGACCTTCTTCTATCTTATTTTAACAGATGTCCATCAGATTATCCTTGTATTCCTTGTAGGCCTGTCGAAGTTCACTGATCTTCTCGTACATGACCTTCTGTGTATCAGACAGCACATCATAATCTGCCTTCTCCAGCGCTTCTCTCATGTAGTTGAAGATTCCTTTGCTTTTATCTGTATTTTTCATCAGGGAGATCTTCAGCCGTTCCACGCGATCCCAGTTGGCTCTGTCATCCAGGAACACACCATCTTTATGGAATTTTCTGCAGCTTCTGATTTCACTGATGAAGCTTGGAATCATTCTGTGGTCGATTTCCGTATACCACTTATACAGAAGACCTGCAGCATAGCTGTCGATGATTTTTTCACTGAACACATCATCTCTTTTCAGCACATCGACTTTTCCAGGATACAGATGGAATGCTTTGATATTCTCGTACACCGTCTCTGGTGCCACGCCAAAGTACTTTTCTCTGTCTTCGTCCGAAAAATCATCAAACACATCTTTTTCCGTTCTGTATGCTCTTTCCTTGTCCAGATACGCCGCAGATTCACCAGGCTCCTTGGACAGTTCTTTCAGAAGCTCTTCACAGGTCTTTTCCTTTGCATAAAGGATTCCATCGGTCATGGCCATGAGCATGGACGAAATGCAAAGGAACGTGTTGGTATGAGGATTGGGAGAACGAAGCTCAAACCTCGTTGCCAGCGGGCTGTTCTCATCTCTGATGAGCCCAATGAGGATGGTACGGTTTCTGGAAGGAATATGAGGTTCATACCCCAATGAAGACACGATGGAAATGGGTGCCTCATAACCCTTCTTGAGCCTCTTGAAGGCTTCGTTGGAGGAAGTCACAAAAGGATTGATCACTTCATAGTTCTTCAGAATCCCCATGAGCGAACCATATCCGATGGAACTCATGAAATCCTTCGCTGTCGTATGGAAGAGATTGATCCTTTTCCCGTTTTTCAGCTTCGCGGATGCACTGATGTGGGTATGTTCACCACTTCCTGCAATACGGTCCAGAGGCTTCGCCAGAAATGTCACTTCCAGTCCATATCGTATGAACACCTCTCGAACCAGATTTCTCACAAAGAGCTCATAGTCTCCTGTCTGCTTCGGACTTGCATATTTCCAGTCGATTTCAAGCTGTTCCAGAACCCCTTCAAACCTTCCGTCATTGTTCAGCTTCGCTCTCACGCCCCCTACTTCCTTGTGTCCCATTTCCGGCTTGATGCCATACAGCTCCATGAGAATAAGGGTTTCTTCCACAGCACTTCTTACAGCGCCCCTGGTCTTGCTCCAGTACTGCTCTTTCAGCTCCTGAGAGGTGCTCAGCGCTTCAATATCTCCGGAAGTATCTGGTGATTTCACCCAGAATTCCAGTTCCGTGGCGGCAGTGATATCCACCTTTTCGATATCTTCACTGCTGAAGCCGAATTCCTTTTTCAGATTCTCGCTTTCACTGAAGGCTTGCATGATATGCTTCTTGAAGCTCTTCTCCGCTTCTGTGAGAATATGTCTGGAATCCACGGGGATTCCGTCATGGTATAGGAAACACGGTATCTTCAGGGTGCCTACAGGTTTTCCTGTATCCACATCCGTCAGAGATTCATTGTATTCCACGAACCATTTGACCTCTGTATCCGCCTTCATATTCACTTTCGCATTATTCAGTGTGGCGATTTTCGGAAGAAATACAGAGGAACCATCCGTCTGCGCCGCATACCCATAGAGATAGTTGTCAATGTCTTCGATGAATAAGCTCACCGGTATTTTCGTGTCTGTTTCATGACCGATGAGATCCACCGCAGCCAGAGACACAAATCGGATTTCCGGATGTTCTTTCAGTTTCCCTATCAGCACCTCTTTCGCCAGATCATTTTTATGAAAAGTATAGATAAGGTCTTTTCTCATGGTTATTCCTCCAGTAATCAAAATTTTAAATCAACAAGAAAAGACTACCACAGATAAAACCTCTGCGTATATTGTAAAAGGCCACTTTCTCAGGATAAAAATATTTATCAGAACTTCACTTAATTAATCTTCAATCATAACGATTTCAGAATAATAATATTAAGACTTAAAAACCTTACCGTACGATAATCCGTGTGCATCCCTCAAGATTCTTTAACTAAATAAACTGTTTTGCAACATTATCATACCTATACTGCCTTCAAAACTTAAAAAGTTTAAGATGGACACTTCTTTCACGAATGTTTTTCCTACTTTCCTCTTTATTGTTCCACTTATTCCCATCACATCATTGAAAGATCCTTTATAAGCGCTTTTCTTTTTCCACAGCAGCATGCAGCACATGCAGAAAATCAGCAGATGACAGTTCACCTGCTGATTTTCTATGAGCCTGCACTTTCGTACTTTTTCAGTCCCTGGATCCAGATTCCATAAGCAATGAATATGCTGATGATCCCAACGACATGTGTCAGGAAAATACCGTCCCAGAAGTTTTCTCTCCCCAGAAAATAAGCACCCGGAAAATAACCGGTGAATGCAAAGGGAATAAGAAAAGTCAGTATGTACTTGATTGCTTTGGGATAGATGGATAAAGGATACTTAGTGAAAGTACTGAGCTGATAAGTCATATAGAGATAGGACTGCGCGAATTTGATCCAGAAGGAAATACTGGCTACGGCAAGTTTTATGGCCGTATAAATCAACGTGGCAAAGAGAATGGTTGAGAAGAGAAGCAGAAGCTTCAAAGGGGTCATTTCAAGCTGCAGCCTTCTCCAGGATGTGAACATGAGCATCATGCCGATGATGATTTCTCCGAATCCATCTGGCTGAAATCTTTCCGCCAGAAGATGGAAAAGCGGGTTCAGCGGTCTCAGGAGATATTTGTCAAATCCTCCCTGCAGAATGATTCGACCGCTGAGAATCCACAGATTATCTGTGAAGACATGATCGATGCCTCTTGGCACCTGAGCCAGCCCGTAGATGAAGAGCACTTCATCGTAACTCCATCCATCCAGTGAAGGTATGCTGCTGAAGATCAGCTGAATGAAGATCACGCCTGTCAGCTGCACAAAGATGAACCCAATGAGCCCAAACACGAAGTCCACACGGTATTCCATCAAGGACTTCAGATACTGCTTCAGAAACTGGTTGTATAGTCTTATATATCGTCTCATGTCAACCTCCCAGTATGGTCAGATGCCTGACCATGGATTTCCATATGGCTTTCGAAATCAGCATCATCATGATGATCCAGAAAAGCTGCATCGCAACAGCCTGGTAGGCATCCATTCCCTGAAGCTTTCCGAGATAGATCATGGTAGGGGTGTAGACGATGGAGCTGAAAGGAAGCAGCGTGATGAGATTTCTGAACACTGCCGGAAAAAACACCACAGGGATCAGTGCACCGGATAAAAGCTGCATCACGGCTCCCATGATCTGCGACATCCCCCACATGTTCGTCAGTTTGAAGGAAAGGAGACCGAAACTGTAACTGAAATAGAAATTGATGAAGATCCCCATGGTCATGCTTGCGAGGTATAAAGGAACATTGTAGTTCCCCGAAAAACCCGGACTACTGTACACAATGAGATTGATCACTGTGAAGGCAGCAACAAAAATGATGATGAAATTATAGAGAACACCTCCAAAGGCCTGAAACAGCATTCTCTTTTCATAGCTTACAGGTCTGATGAGATTGATGGCAATGGTGCCGTCTTTCACCTCCCTTGAGATATCAAAGGAAATATCCACTGATGTGATCAGGGTGGTAAGAAACGAAATGATGATGTAGAGGATCATTTCATTCAGTGTGAATCCTTTGATGACCCTTTCCGGAGAACTGGAGAAAATCGCTTTCCACAAGAAGAAAGATACAGTCAGCATCATCCATTCCCCCAGCATGAAGATGATCACGTTGGCTTTATAGGAGAGAAGCATCTGGAAGGTGTTTATGGTGAAAGGCAGATATGCCTTGATGCGCTTCATCCATCACACCTCGTTTCTGTAGATTTTCTTTACAATATCTTCGATGGAGGGTTCATGAATGGTGAAATCCGTAATATCCAGCTTCCCCATGAGCCGTTTTGTGATTTCCGTTGTGGTGATGCGATTTTTGTTGAACTGGACCTTCAGGCGGTTCTCCTCCGCATGCAGATGAATGAACTCCTGGTCCAGCTCTTTTATGAACTGCACTTTTTCAAGCTCGATGGCATTGGTGGTCTGAATTTCAACATCTGCCATATAACCGTAGGTTTCCTTGATATGCTTCACATTACCGTCATAGAGCATTCTACCCTTGTCGATTATGATGATTCTGCTGGAGAGTTCCTCAATATCCATGAGATCATGGGTTGTGAGAATAATTGTGGTTCCGTAGGTCTCATTGATCTTTCTGATAGCCTTACGCACACTTTCCTTCACCACCACATCCAGCCCGATGGTCGGTTCATCCAGATAAATCACTTTCGGATTGTGAATCAGTGCCGCGGCAAGATCCCCGCGCATCCTCTGTCCCAGAGACAGAGTTCTCACCGGCTGCAGCATGAATTCCTTCAGCTCCAGCACTTCATTGAGAAAATCCATCTGGAACTCAAACTTCTTCTGATCCACTTCATAGATATCTCGCAGCAGGGTGAATGTTTCAGACAAAGGAAGGTCCCACCAGAGCTGTGTTTTCTGCCCGAATACCACACCGATGTCCATGGCATTCTTCTGTCTGTTTTCGTAGGGAATGATGCCATTGACAAGCACTTCTCCTGAAGTCGGCGTCAGAATACCTGTCATCATCTTGATGGTTGTGGATTTCCCTGCCCCATTGGCTCCGATATAGCCGACGACTTCACCTTCGTCAATATGAAAACTTACATCATCCACAGCTTTTGTCACCGTATACTCCTTGGTGAAAAAGGATTTCAGCGCACCTGTAAATCCTGGATATTTCTTATTCATTCTGAATTCTTTTGTCAGATTCTTCACTTCAATCATGGCCGAATACCTCTTCGATTCATTATTCTTGCAATGGTTATTATATCACCTGAAAGGTGAATAATATATTATTTTATTGATGAAAAAAGGAAGCATTTCTGCTTCCTTATACCCCTCCTACTCAGTATAGCGAAATATTCCCATCGGTCCGGGACTCCGTTCCGGCAACATACGCACCGCTTGACATTTTCAGGATCATCTGACCTCTTCCGAAGTGACTGTTGTCCTCCGTTACGTTGATTTCATGTCCCTTCATTTTCAGCTCTTCCACCATCTTCTCATCAAAGGTGTTTTCCACAAGAATTTCTTTTTCCCGGATCCACTGCCATCTCGGACAGTCCAGAGCCGCCTGAGGATTCAGATTGAAATCCAGAAGACTGCTCATGACCTGAAGGTGCCCCTGCGGCTGCATATAGCCTCCCATGACGCCGAACACGCCGATGCACTTGCTCTCTTTCAGGAGCATCCCCGGAATGATGGTATGATAGGTCCTCTTCTTCGACGCCAGAGCGTTTCTATGATTTTCATCCAGCTTGAAGTCTGCGCCGCGATTCTGCAGAGAAATCCCGGTTCCACCCACCACGATACCGCTTCCAAAACCCATGTAGTTGGACTGGATCATGGACACCATGTTCCCGTCCTTGTCTGCTGTGGCTAGATATACGGTTCCGCTTTGAAACGGATCCTCATAGGTGAAGATCTGAGCCTCATCTGTAATCATTCCCGCTCTTCTTTTCGCAAACTCTTCCGTAAGAAAATCAGATGGACGGAAACCCATGTCCTTCGGATCCGTTATATGATGCATTCCATCGGCAAAGGCCATCTTCATGGATTCCATAGCCCTGTGATAATACTCTGCATCGCGATTCTTTACAGGAAATCGGGAAAGCGTGTTTAACGCCATGAGCGCGACCATGCCCTGCCCACTTGGAGGAAGCTCCGCCACTTCGTAGCCTCGATACGCAACAGTCAGCGGTGTCACCCACTCAGACGAGAAAGAAGCCAGATCGCATTTTCTCAAGTATCCGCCATGTTTTATGGAATCCTCTTCCATTTTATCTGCCAGTTCTCCTGTATAGAAAGCTTCTGCGCTGGTCTCTCCAATTAGTCTCAAGGTTCTTGCATGATCAGGAAGGGTGACGATTTCAAAGGCTTCCGGAGCTTCTCCCTTCACAGTGAAGGTCCTGAACCATTCTTCATATTCCTCCCCTTTGAAGATCTCTCTGTACTTCTTCAGTGCTCTTTTCCACATATGCGCCACATTCGCCGCCACCGGAAAGCCGTTTTCCGCATGACTGATTGCAGGCATCAGGCATTCAAGAAGCGAGAGGTTGCCGAATTTCCTATTCAGCTCCGCCCACCCTCTGGGTGTCCCTGGAACCGTAACCGGGGTCCATCCATGCACCGGCATGGTCTCATGACTTTTCTTCACTTCATCAAGAGTAATCCGCTCAGGAGAAGGACCATTGCTGTTTAAACCATAAAGCTTATCTTTCATCCAAACCAGGGCGAAATTGTCCGACCCGATTCCGTTGGCTGTCGGTTCCACCACCGTAAGACAGGCTGCTGTTGCTATTGCCGCATCTACAGCATTCCCTCCTTTTTTCAGAATCTCAAGACCTGCATCCGAAGCCAGCGCATTAGACGTGGCTACTACACCATTTCTACCGCTCAGGGGAATCCTTCTGCTGCTATAGGGCATATTCATTGGATCAAATTTCATCATAATACCTCCCAATCATTCGCATAATAAACACATTCCTATAAAGTATAATGGAAAAAAGAAAAGGATTGGCGTCGTTCCACATGGAACTGTGCCAATCCTTCTTTATCTGTTTCTGTTTTACATCTCTTCTACGGTTTCAATACCCAGAAGCTCCAGCGCATTTCGGATAACGATGGTCGTCGCTTCCACCAGCTGAAGTCTCGCTTTCTTAAGCTCTTCCTCTGCCGAATTGATCTGACAGTTGTTGTAGAACTTGTTGAAGTCTTTTGCCACCTGAAGAACGTATCTTGTGATGACAGAAGGCTCATACTTCTCCATGGCCACTTTCACCGCATTCCCGAATCCTTCCAGTGTCTTGGAAAGCTCAAATTCCTCCTGCGTGGAAAGAAGTGTCAGGTCCGCCTCATCCGGCTTTTCATTCTTTCTCAGAATACTCTTGGCTCTGGCATAAGTATATTGGACATATGGCCCAGTCTCACCGTCGAAGGACAGAATTTCATCCCAGTTGAAGATGATATCCTTCTCTCTGGAGTTCTTGAGATAAGTGAAGATGATGGCTCCGATCCCAACTTTTCTTGCCACATTTTCCTTGTCCGCCAGGTTCGGATTCTTGTCATGAATGATCTTTTCCGCTGTGACCACAGCTTCCTTCAGAAGATCATCCAGAAGAACCACATCGCCCTTTCTGGAGGACATCATCTTTCCTGGGAACTTCACAAGACCGAAGCCAACATGGACACAGTCCTCTGCCCATTCAAATCCTGCCAGACTCAGGGTCTTGAAGACCTGCTTGAAGTGAAGTGCCTGGGGAGTTCCTACCACATAGATGTTCTTATGGAAGTCATAGGTTCTTTTTCTGTAAATGGCCGCAGCCAGATCTCTTGTTGCATAGATGGTTGCGCCATCCGCCTTCTTGATGATGGTAGGAGGCATGTTGTATTCATCCAGCATCACGACCTTTGCCCCGTTGCTTTCTGTAAGGATCTTCTTTTCTTCCAGAATATCCACAACCTCATCCATCTTGTCCCCATAAAAGCTCTCACCTGCATAGGAATCGAATTCAACGCCCAGCTCTTCATACACTCTTTCAAAGACCATAAGGGAAAGCTCTCTGAATTCTTTCCAGAGATTATACTCGTATTCCTTGCCGTCTTCCAGGTTCTTGAAATGCTGTCTTGCTTCATCATCAAGACTTGGATCTTTTTCCGCTTCTTCATGGAATTTCACATAGATTCTGTTCAGCTCTTCAATGGGAGATTCCTGAAGCTTTTCCTTATCCACCCATCTTTCATAACCTGAAATGAGCTTCCCGAACTGTGTACCCCAGTCACCCAGGTGATTGATTCTTTCCGTGCTGAACCCCTGGAACTTGAAAATTCTGCTGAGGGAGTTCCCGATCACTGTAGTGAAAAGATGTCCAACATGGAAGGGCTTTGCAATATTAGGAGAAGAATACTCGACAATGACCGTTTTTCCATCACCGAATTCAGAGCTGCCGTATTCACTTCCATCTTCCAGGACTTTCTTCACAACCCCTTCCAGATAGATGCTCTTGTTCAGAAAGAAATTCACGTAAGGTCCCATGACCTCAACTCTTTCAATTTCTGGTATGTCCAGCTTCTCTTTCAGCTCCGCCGCTATCATATTCGGTGCTTTTCTTAACGTCTTCGCAAGCTGAAAACAGGGAAATGCATAGTCTCCCATATCCTGCTTCGGCGGGATCTCGATTGATCTTAAGACGTCTTCCGCCTCTATTCCCAATGCACTACTAATACTTTCAGCTATCAATTTCTTATAATCCAATGTACTTCCTCCTTGTAGTGATTCTCAGATGCATCACCATGTTACACGAACGCATTTATATCTTATCTATTTTACTACAGAGAATTCCTCCCGTCCATAGTCCATCCCCATCTCCATAAAGAAACTTGTACTCCTCATTCTTGTCTTGTAGTATAATAATGATATTTCATAGAGGAGAGGTTAAAAAAATGGAAAAACTTGCATTGATATATATTGGCGGAAATACAACCAGATATGCTCTCTGGAAAATTGAAGATGATAAAAGCTACAGACTCTTGGAGTCCTATAAGGAAAATCTGAAGTTGGGCAAAAACACAAAGGAAGAATTCTCCATTTCAGAAGAAAACGTGACTTCTCTTGTGAAAATAATGACATATTTCAAAGACTTTTCTGATTCAGCAGGCGCTGAAAATCCTCACGTGATTCTATCCGAATTTTTTGAGCATATAACGAATAAGGATGAAATCAGAAAAAAACTGGAGACAGAACTGAAACTGAACGTAATAGAACTCACAAACAGGCAGGAGATCCATCTGGATTATCTCGCAGTCAAAAATTCCATGAATCTCAATAACTCTCTGCTTGTGGATATAAGCGGTGCATCCACTCAGCTGGGCTGGATGAAAGATGGTACACTCATAGATAGTTATCGCCTTCCAATCGGGACATTATCTCTGACAGAAAAATTCCACCTGGAAGACCACGTAACGAAAGAAGATCATACGGCACTGGATAAATATCTCAAGGAAGAACTGGATGCAGTGGATTGGCTAAGCAATGGAAATTTTCATGAAATGATCATACTAGGTGGTTCTTCAAGAGCCATTAGTAAGATTGACCGTAAAAAAAGACGTTATCCCATCAACATCATTCATGAATACACTATGCAGGACCTGGACATCTTATCCATGTACAGAAGCCTGATCACAAAGAATCTGAAGCAGAGATATACCATAGAAGGAATCGACAGAGAAAGAGCGGATATTCTCCCTGCTGCCCTTGCCATACTAAATGCTCTCATCGGAAAGACCAGAATCATCAACATCCGCGTCAGCGGAACAGGAATCAGAGAAGGCTTTCTTTTCGATTACATCGACAAGAATTATGGAACCCTTCCCGATATGCTTGACCGTTCCATTCTGAACATTCTTAGGATACATAATGTGGATGTGGATAAAGCGAAATCTCTCTATGTGCTGACCAAATCCATCTACGATGGATTTTCCGGAATCCGCAAGGAATGGAAAAATGCCGAGAACATCATTAAAGTCAGTTCCATGCTGAGAGACGTAGGGTTATCTGTCAGATATTACAATCACCACAAACATAACTTCTATATCATTTCCAACTCGGAAATCAACGGAATGGATCATAGAGAAATCATTCAATCCGCCATGGCTGCTACCTTTACAGATGGGATCCATAGAGACGCCCCTCTTCTTCAGTTTGGACAGATCATCAATCGTCTGGATATAGATATGATTTCCGATATCGGGATCTGTATCAGCATCGCGGAAAAATTATTGAGTGCAAATAAAATGGATATTCAGGTCAAGAATGTCTCGGTTCTTGACGAGAAAATCTTACTTGAAGTATATTCAGCACACACGCTTGATTTTGAAATCCATGAAATCAGAAAGCTCAATAAGACCCTGACAGGCATGTATGGAAAAGAACTGGAAGTGATCCACCTGAAGGAGCACGAATGAGCTGATCAGCATCAGTAAATATAGGATACAAGGAGTACGCAATGAATTTTAAACCACTGGATATGGACAGTAAAAAGTTATTCGATCAGTTCCTCAATCCCTACCCCTTTCTTGTTTCCACCTATAATTTCACCAACCTCTTCATCTGGCGCAATGCGCAGAACATACAATATGCGCACACGGACCATGCCCTTTATATTATGAAAGAAAAGGAGAATACGTACTTCATCCCTCCGATCTGTAAAGATAAGACAAAGGGTAAAGAATGCTACGATTCACTGCTTTCTTTTATGGATGCGAAGGGATTTGAAAAAGTGCTGAGAGACGTCTCGAAATCCCAGCTTGAAGAAATCCGGCAGCTGGGCTATGAATTCTCCTATGAATCAGACCGCGATTCAGCAGAATACATCTATTCCGTAGAAAGCATGAGCAGCTTCAGCGGAAAGGATCTGCACAGCAAGAGAAATCATTTTAATAATTTTATAAGATACAACCAATATACTATTAAGCATATAGAAGAGTCTAAAGAAGAATGTCTAGCCCTTGCCTTGAAGTGGTATGAAGACAGTAATCAGTCCGATGCCTTGAGGCATGAACTGACAGGAATCAGAACTCTTCTGGAGCATCAGGAATTTTTCAACATCGTCGGTATATCTGTTTTCGTTGATGATATCTGTCAGGGATTTTCTCTCCTGGAAGTGCTGAATGAAGATGTCATCTTAAACCACATCGAGAAAGCGGACAGACGCATCAGCGGACTGTACGCCTTTCTTGCAAGAACCTCCATGGAATATTTCGGAGCAGGCATCAGGTACACGAACAGAGAACAGGATATGGGGATCCCCGGGCTCAGAAAATCAAAGGAATCTTATATGCCGGAGTTTCTTGAAGAAAAATTCATTGTAACTTTTCACTGATTCATAGCAAAGGAGTGTTGTACTTATGAAAATCACCTTTGGCGGAAATGAAGTTCATCTATACGGAACTCAGCTGAAAATCGGAGACGCGATGCCGGAATTCACGCTGACGGATACCGGATTAAACGATGTGGAATCCAATGAACTTTCCACACCTAAAGTCATTCTGACCTTCCCGTCAGTTGACACTTCAGCCTGCTCACTGGAACTACTCACTTTCAACGACAAGCTGGAATCCTACCCGGAGATCCTCGTTTACGGAGTCTCCATGGACCTTCCCTTCACTCAGAAAAGATGGGTGAAAGAAAACGCGGGCGATTATGTCACCATGCTTTCCGACCACAAGTTCAGGATCTTCGGAGAAGTCACAGGAACCTATGTGGAAGAGCTTGCCATCCTGGCTAGAGCCGCCTTTGTCGTGGACAAGGAAAATAGAATAACCTATGCAGAGTATCTGCCTGAGATCGGCAATGAACCGGACTACGAGAAGATCATGGAAGAAGCGAAAAAAGTCTTTTCTATGGACTCATGATAAAGCCCATGAAAAAAAGCGGTGTAACACCGCTTTTTTTACTGCTCTGATTCGTATGACCCGTTATCACTGATACAGATAATTTTCCTTGTAATAACTCATCTTACTCGGCAGCTGATCCACCATTTCATCCAGATATCGGTTCAGCACATAATAAGCCGCGGCATTAGATGCCGTGTAGTCAAAACCCGATTTCCCGAAATAAAGACCGTCTTCATCGAATCGAATGAAGATTTCACTGATCTCCATAATATCTTTTCTGGTGTCCTCAGTATAGTCCGTGAAGATATGGATGTTGTCTTCAAAAAATCTCAGCACATTCTTCCGTTCCTTCTGAGTGAAGCTGAACTTCAGCTCAATTTCACCCTTTGGTACATCCAGGTGACTGATTTCAGAGTCCTTGTAGTATACTCTGACAAATTTCAGCAGATCATTTCTGATCTCAACCATCTCCATCAGGATTCACCCTTCTCTTCTTCAAGTCTGAAAATGCCGAACTTGATTTTCACTCCAAATGCACTGAACTTTTCTTCATATTCCGTCTTGATGTTATCCGTAAATCCACTTTCCTCTAAATCCCATGTTCTGTAGATTTCATCAAAATTCTCATCCTTGAAGTATCCTAAGGACGCTTCAAAGAGATCATCGTCATCTGTCTTAAACCAGACTTCCGTACCGGGCTTGATAAACCCCTTGTACTTCGTCAGGAATCTGGGATGGGTCAGTCTCCTTTTGTTATGTGATGCCTTCGGCCATGGATTGCAGAAATTGATGTAGATTTTCGAAATTTCATTCTCATCAAAAATCTCATCCACTCGCTCAATGAACATGGGGATCAGTCTTACATTGGTCAGGCCCAGTTCATTTATTTTACGAAGTACAAATACAAGGACCTCATCTTTCAGGTCTATCGCAATATAGTTGATATCCGGATTCATCGCTGCCAGAGTACTGATAAACTGGCCTTTTCCACATCCCAGCTCCAGGTGGATGGGATGATCGTTTCCGAAATTTTCGCTCCACTTTCCTTTCATATCCCAAGGTTCAATGATTGCCTTGGTATCTTTTTCCATTTCGGGTCTAGCCCACCACTTTTTTCTTAATCTCATTTCATCACCTATTTCAATTTAATCACTTAGAGAAGTATACAATATTTTTCATGTTTTTTCATCTTCTTCCGATGTTTTCCTGATGATATCCTTAATTCACGGGTAAATACAGTTGCGCACGATAAAATAACATGAAAATATGCTGAAATTTGATTTAAGTCATACAATTTCTTCCATATTCAGTGTACGCTATAGAAGAATACAACCATATGGAGGAATTTTATGAAAGAAAAACTGGCACCCATACACTTTGTGCAGCATAACCGCATTAAAATCCAGGAGAATCTGGAAGCATTTCTGATTGATCTATTCAATCTTCATTCAGTGGACGAGCATGCCTTAGATTTACATGGACCAAGAACGAGTGATGAAGCACTAGAAGTCCAGATTGACCATGATAACATCCATGGATGGCTGGAATCCCATCTTGTGGCAAACGAAAAGAGAATGGGCATCCTTTCAAAGGAGATCGTTGCCAGAAACGATGAAAATGCACTTCACCTGGCTCATGCTGAATATGGCAAGAGACTTGCCGACTCTCTGAAAGAGAAGGTCCGGTTCACAAACGGGCAGGAACTTTATGGCTATCTGAACGCCATTCTGTTAGATGGCATGCCCTGTGATAAGATCAACGAACTGGTTGAATCAGACGATCATCATCTTGTTTGGAAGAGCAGCAGGGATATCCACAGCAGCTATTATGAAGAACAGAATCTTCCTGAAAACCTGTACCTGGACCTCAGAAGATCCTTTCTATCCAGCTTCCTAGGTGCTCTGGATATTTCATTCTTTGACATGACAGCAACTCCGGAAGGCATCTTCTACAAAGCTGAATTCTAGGCGTATATAAAGGAAAAGAGCCACTGCTTCCTCTAAAAAGGGATAGCAGTGGCTCTTCTATTCTGCTTTTCTGATTGTTAAAGAAAATCTTCCCTCATAGGGCTGAATACATCTACAAGAACGCCATCTTCAAGCGCTACTGTTCCGTGAGGAACATCGGGTGGCATGAGTAAACTGTCTCCGGCTTTCACAACCTGTTTTTCTTCACCGATGGTGAACTCGAAGGACCCACTGACCACATAGGTGGTCTGAAGATGCGGATGTGCATGCATTGCCCCTACAGCACCCTTACTGAACCTGATTTCACACATCATCATATCCTTGTTCTGAGCCAGTACTTTACGATGCACCCCAGGATCGCAGTTGACGCTCTGACTATCTTGATTAAATACAAACATCTCTTTTCCTCCAGATTCTTAAGATTAATTAACTTCGTATCT
>NZ_JBINJW010000008.1:0-121444 GCF_043951855.1 Proteiniclasticum sp. C24MP | reverse complement strand
AATTCTTTCAGACTGCATAAGGTGAAGTGGATAGTCTTGTCTGGATTACTCTCGGAAAGCGGATAATGCATCTGAGGCATTGATCAATAAGGGAAAAACAGAAGCATAAACCCAGGTATGACACCGCGAAGTAGTCATAGCTAAATACCTGAAGTAGGTTCACAAACGGCTTTCTTTGAGATATGATAAAAGAAACGATAAAATGTGTTTATTACGGGCTTCTGGAGGTGATAGGATGCTTCATGAAATTCTGAAACTGAATAAATATCCGAATATATCTCTGGTCGGAGCCGGTGGTAAAACCACGCTCATCAATAAATTAACGGAATCTCTGCGCAGAAAAAAGAAGATTCTGGTTTCCAGTACGACCACGTTCATCAAGCCTGAGATCACCATGTACGATTTCATGGACTACGCTTACCACAAAGACTATGATCTTGGAAGCATCGATCGTCCTGGAATCTACATCATCGGTAAAGGAAAAAATCTGGAAGATCTTGTTTTCGGTCTTACAAATGAAGATATCGAGACTATTGCTGATGGATTCGACCACACAATCATTGAATGCGATTTTTCCAATGGAAGACCACTGAAGGGGTTCAGAGATCATGAACCCAAGATTCCATCCACCACCGATATAACAGTCGGTGTGCTGGATATTCAGTCACTGGGGCTCGTTGTGAATGCGGCGAATATCCATCATCTGGATAAATATCTGGAATTGACCGGAAGCTCCATCGGTTCACTTGTGACCATCGGTCATCTGGCAAAAATAGTCAATGACAAGAATGCGCTTTTCAAAAATGCAGTGGGGAAGAAAGTCCTCTATATCAATAAAGTGGAAAAGGAAATGGATGAAGCATTGGCATTGAATCTTTTTGAAACCATTGATCTGTCCGATATCGATCTGGTCCTTGAAGGCAGTTTAATAGAAGATCGTTATTTTGTGCTGTATGAGAAGGAGTATTAACGGGGGATTAAGAAGATGAAATACTTGATTTTAAGTGATATACATTCGAATATTCAGGCTTTCAGTAAAGTGCTTGAAACTGAAAAGTATGATAAGATTCTTTTTTTAGGTGATGTGGTCGGATACGGAGCAGATCCATATCTGTGCTATAAGCGCTTTCTGGAACTGGGTGGGGAAGGAGTCATCGGAAACCACGAGTATGGAGTGATCAAACCCTTCACGCTGGTTAATTTCAGCGAGAATGCCAGGCTGGGCGTCATGCATGCCATCAAAAACCTGCCGAAAGAATATGTGGATCACATGAAGGAACTTCCTGAGAAGCTTCAGGTGGAAGACTTCATCCTCTGTCATTCCATGCTGGGATATCCATTGGAATTCCCCTATGTTTTTCCCGAAAACAAGGATTCCGTCTTTCTTCGGGAAAGTTTTGAGGCGATGAGGAAATGTGGAGCCAAAGTCATGTTCACAGGCCATACCCACAAGCCCTGCATTTTCAAATATAAGAGTGATGAAACCATTGAAATGTATGACTCCAAAAATGGTGATATCTATCTGGATGAGAATCTCTATATCATCAATGTGGGTAGTGTAGGGCAGTCCAGAAACAGCATCCCCAAGGCGCACTACATTGTGTATGATACCTATGAAAGGAAAGTGTCATTCAGAGCAGTGGACTACAACATAAAAGAAGCGGCGAAACGCATAGAGGAAGCCGGACTTCCTGATTTTCTGGCCAAAAGATTATATCTCGGCATATAAGTAGAACTGAATGAATTATTGACATTCGACAATAGTTTATGATACAATTTAATTGAATACAATAAGACATGAGGTAATATTATGATAGATGAATTAAAACTAGAAAATCAGCTTTGTTTTGCAGTGTACGCTTTCTCGAGAGAAATCACTAAAATCTACAGACCCCTGCTGGAACCGCTGGGTTTAACTTACACGCAATATCTGGTTATGATTGTTCTTTGGGAAAAGGATGGTATTTCCTTGAAGGAATTGGGTGGTAAGCTGCGACTGGATTCAGGTACTTTGACACCGCTTCTCAAAAAACTCGAAAATGATGGAAACATTGAAAGAACCAGAGATAAAAGAGATGAACGAAATCTGATCATCTATCTCAGCGAAAAAGGTAAAGATCTGATGAGAGAAGCTGAAAAAGTGCCGCACAACATCGCCTGCAGTCTGCCTATGGACATAGACGGAGTGGTAGGGCTGAGAGAACAGCTGAAGCTCATTCTTGATCAGCTGGACAATCAGGCAAAAGACAATATCATAGAAGATAAAAAATAGCAATAAAGAAGGAGCAGTGACTGCTCCTTTTTTTATTGCTCTGGATTTCCATCTGACTTTGTCTGATCGGCACCCATAATGGTCTCAGATCCTCTTCGTGTGAAGGTTTCACTCTCATCAGAGCGGAGGGGGAAATTCGATGTCGTCTCCATCTCCTCACCGGGAATCCGTTCACCGATTTCATAAAGATTGAACCTGATTGTAAATGTGGATCCTTTTCCTACCGTGGAGTTGACCGTAATGGTTCCACCGTTGAGTTTCACGAAATTCTTCACGATGGTGAGCCCGATACCGCTTCCCTCAATAAGTTCTCGGGACTTGTCCACTCTGTAGAATCTTTCAAATACATTAGGCAGATCTTCTTCGGGTATACCGATTCCGGTATCCTTGATTCTAATGTAGCAGTATCGGTCGTCTCTTGTGAGTCTTATGGTGATTGTGCCATTTCTTGGTGTGAACTTGATGGCATTATGCAGAAGGTTGGTTACGACCTGATAGATGGAATGCTTATCTGCCAGTATGAGAAAATCAGAATTCTTCTGAAATACATACTTCAGTCGAATGGACTTCTCCTTGGTCAGACCCTGGAAGTTATGATAGATGTCCTGAAGCACCTGTTTGATATCCAGCACAGCAATCTTCGCCACCATGCTTTCTGATTCGAACTGCTTCAGGATATTCAGATTGTCCAGAAGCTTACCGAATCTTACTACCTCTGAATTCAGAGACTGCAGCCGTTCTGGCGTAGCTGGAAGTATTCCGTCAATGATCGCTTCGAGATTCGTCTGCAGAACATTCAGAGGGTTCCGTAATTCATGTGACACATCAGTGATCAGTCTTTTTCTCAGCATATCCTGCCGATCCAGTTTCTCGCCCAGGGAGTTGATGCTGTTTCTGAGGGTTTCAATTTCCACAACATCAGCCTCCAGGTTTTCTCGGGCTGACAGATCTCCCATGGAGAGGCTGTAGGCTGTCTGTGAGATCCTTTCAATGGGATCCGACAGCTGTCTTGCTACAAAAAGCGCAATGAGGATGATGAGAAACACTGCCAGGAAGGCGCTAATCAGAATGCTCATGGTGATGGAATTCAGGAAATTCTCGTCTTCCTGGGAAATCACCAGGGGAGAGAACTGTCCGATGACTACATAGCCGATAATCCGGTTCTCGTTTTTGATCGGATATTCATTGGGGACGTACTGTTCCATGCTGAAAGAAGTTTCCGGGTTGATTTCCTTTTCCTTTTCCACCAGCTTCAAAGGATCCATTGCCCACATTACACTTTTATCCCAGTTCAGTAAGGAAATGGTGAAGGCAGAAGACTCAGCCTCTCTTTCCAGACTCTTTCCGGAAGTGATGGTCCATCTTTCGTCACGCAGATAATTGTCTCTGAACGTATCAATGATTCTTTCATCTCTCTTAATCTGATTCACCTGCAGATAGTCATTGAATCTGGCATTCAAAGTCAGATTGATGACTACATAGGCAATCAGAAGAGACAGCAGGGCACTTAGAGAGATGGCAATGGTAATCTTATATTTTATAGATCTCAATTACTGTCCACCACCAAACTTATAACCCAGCTTGAACACTGTGACGATATAAGAAGGGTTTTTCGTATCTTCTTCGATCTTCTTACGGATATTCTTGATATGCACATCAATGGTACGATCCACGCCTTCAAAATCCGGTCCTAGAACTCTGTCTATGAGGGTTTCTCTTGTGAGCACGATTCCCGGGTTGGAGGATAAGATACTTAAAATGTCAAATTCAATAGGGGTCAAAGCCACTTCTTCATTTTTGAGTCTGACTTCTCTTTTATCGTGATCGATTATCAACTCCCCGTTATTAAATGAAATGACATTACCGCTTCCGCTGTCATCTTTGATCCTCCTGAACAACGCATTGACTCTAGCTACAATTTCTCTTGGCGAGAACGGCTTAACAAGGTATTCATCCGCACCAAGATCAAGGCCTCTGATTCGCTCTTCCAGGCTGGACTTTGCGGTGAGCATGAAAATGTAGGTATTGGATTTGGATCGTATTCTCTTGCAGACTTCCTCTCCGGATATGTCCGGAAGCATCAAGTCCAGAATGATCAGATCGAAATCAATCTCTTCTGCATACTCCAGTCCTTTATAGCCGCGTTCAGCGGTATACACTTCATAACCTTCTTTTGCAAGATAAGCTGATATGGCTTCCAGTACGGATGGTTCGTCTTCTATAATTAATATTTTATTGATAAAAATCACCTCGTTTCTTTATGTGATTATAACACTAGAAAACAGTGCTTGGCAAAGATTTGGCAGGACTTTAACGAATGTTTCGGGAATTTGAGATTAAAACATTCTGTAATATTTTTGTGAACGCATTTCTGAATGATTTCCATGATTTCATCAGGTATATATACTTGAATCCTGATGTAGCCTAACTCTATAATTCTGTTCATTCGAGAATAGCGGAACGCCTTTGTTTACAAAAGAAATCAGCCTTTTCAAATCTTGAATTATCTATTAACTCCTTTATACCTTCTTCATAAGTTAATTCTATAATTCAATCAGTAATAACTTTGTAATAATATTTAACGATATATTCAAATCCTTTTAGGAGGTCGAAATGAAAAGTATAAGAAAAAAGATGATTGCAGCAGTCCTGGCAACATCCTTACTTTACGGTGCAGGTATCCCTGTAACAGCAACTCCGTTAACGGATCAGCAGCAGATGGAACTGGACACTGTAAAGAGCGAATACGACACGATCTTAGGAAAACTGGCTGAAATCGAATCCGAAATCGCCGGTATCGCCGATGAGATCACAGATATTTCAATCAAAATTGAAGACAACAACAAGAATATAGAACGTCTGGATGGTGAAATTCAGATCAAGAATGCGGAAATCAGTGAAACGCAGGCGAAACTGACAGAGAAGGAAACCGAATACGGTAAAAGACTTAGAGCCATGTACAAGCAGGGAAACACCAGTGTCATCGATACCATCTTGAATTCAGAGAGTATTGCGGATTTCATATCCCGTGCTGATGCCATCGTGAAACTGGCAAAAATCGACAGAGAGCTCCTAGATGAAATACAGGAAATCAAAGACCTTCTTGATAAGCAGAAAGCAGAACTGAGCGAATCTAGAGATTCTGTAGCAGCCTTAAGAGAAGATAACCTCAAGAGCCTGGAAGAAGAGAAGACAAAGAAAGCGGAAGCGGAAGTGCTTCTCGAAGAATACGAAGAAGAGGAAAAGAAGATCCTTGGAAATCTGGCCATGGCGGAAATGTATTTCATTGGAGAAAATGATGACATCATCAATAATTCCAGTAGTACTGATGCTGCTATACAAGGAGCTGTAGCAAGCCTGAGAGCTGTACGAGAAAAAATCGTAACGGATAGTACCGACGCAAAAGTCGTGGACCTCATAGAAAAGGGTAAAACCATACTAAGACAGCGTGAAGCGGCAAGAGAAGCTGCCAGAATCGCAGCGGAAAGAGCGGAAGCGGAAAGAATTGCAGCTGCACAGAGAGCAGAAGAGCAGCGTGCTGCTGAAGAGGCTCAAAACAGTGCAGGATCATCAAATTCAAATGAGACCGTTTCTACACCAGCACCAACTCCAACTCCTGCTCCGGCACCGGCACCGGCTCCAGCACCATCTGTAAGCAGTGCTTCCGGACAAGCTGTTCTGGATTATGCATACAGGTTTTTAGGAACACCATATGTATGGGGTGGAACCACACCTTCCGGTTTTGACTGTTCAGGATTCACACAATATGTCTACAAGCACTTTGGTGTAAACCTGCCTAGAGTATCACGTTCACAGGCGTCCTATGGCACAAAGGTATCCTATTCGAACCTTCAGGCGGGCGATCTGGTATTCTTTGGTACCAGTGGAGTCTCTCATGTTGGAATCTACATCGGTGGAGGTAACATGATTCATTCACCAAGACCTGGTAAATCAGTTGAGATCTCAACCATGAGATACCATAATTTCATAACTGCAAGAAGAGTACTAAACTAAAGTAAACAGATGAAAAGAGACGAGTAATCCGAACCTGAAACCAAGGTTCGGATTTTTCATTGCTGTGAAAAATTAACGATATATTAATCTGTTTCTGATATCTTTAAGACAGAATAAATTCTGAATTTATAGAGTCCTAAGGAGGAAAATTCATTGGATGTAATTAATGTTGTAAAAGATATCGTGCAGCTTACAGAAGAAGAAGTGAAGAAAATGAATCCCATCAACATCATGCTGGCAGGGAAGACTGGCGTAGGCAAGAGCACGCTGATCAATCATATCTTCCGTGAGAATCTGGCAGCCACTGGAACGGGAAAACCTGTGACAAAGCACCTGGAGAAAATCACAAAAGAAGGTGTGCCCATAACGCTCTATGACACCAAGGGTCTGGAATTGAATCCGTCTGTGCAGGCGCAGGTAAGAAAAGAAGTTTTCGATGAAATAAGAAGACTGAATCAGTATGGAGAAGAGAAAGATAAGATTCATGTTGTCTGGTACTGTCTCAATGCCGGCAGCAGCAGGCTGGAATCTTTTGAAGAAGGGTTCATCCGAGAACTTTCAGAAGTTCTGCCTGTGGTGGTGGTTCTGACTCAGAGTATTCAGGATGAAAACACAAGGGAATTGTCAGAGTATATCCGCTCATTAAGGCTGAACCTGAAAGGACTGGTTTCTGTCATAGCCAAACCTTATGTGATCAGCGGACATCATATACCTTCCTTCGGGCTGGAGGAGCTGGTCAATGTGACATTTACGCTGCTTCCAGAGAGTGCAGAACAGGCTTTTATCAACGCCCAGAAAGTGGATGTGATGAAAAAGGCGGCATACGCTAAGAAATGGGCGAAGGGATTCATCACGGAAACTTTCATGGTGGGCTTTACTCCAGTGCCATTTGCCGATGCACCGATACTCGCTTCCAGTCAGATTGCCATGATCGCGAAAATCACAAGCATATTCGGCATCTCTGTGAATAAAGGGATGATCACATCCATCGTGTCTTCTGCAGCAGGGGTATCAGGCGCTGTGTTTACAGGTAGAACGCTGGTTTCCAATCTGCTGAAACTGGTTCCTGGCGCGGGTACACTCGTCGGTGGCATCATTTCAGGGAGCACTGCTGCCCTGATCACCACGGCACTGGCTTATGCATACATCAATGTGATGATCAAGGTCGCCACATCAGAGTATCAGAACAAGCAGCTGGAAAACAGTGAAGTGATGGAAATGATGAAAAAAGAACTGAGGCATCAGATGGATGTTGTGAAGAAAGAGAAGAAGGAATCGTAAAGATACTATGATCTGAAATGCATGGTTTCCGATCATGAAAATAAAGCTGGCATTTTTTTCTGTTATTCTATATACTTATAAAGTTATTGAAAACAGAGGAAGAAAGATAGAGGTATAAAATGGCATTAACACCAGAAAATATGCAAAGAATGAAAGAACTCATTGAAGAAAAGAAAAGCAATGGAAATAAAAACACCACCAAGCAGAGGCCTGAAAAAGTTCAGGGACAAGCGAGAAGAAGCATCAAGAACAAAAAGACAGGCGGAGTTTTTGATAAATAGAAAGAAACCCCAGACAGCTGCTCCTTCTATGGAGCGATTGTCTGGGGTTTTTCCATCTGAGACTAGAGAATCAGCTGATTTTCCTCATCACTTATGGTCAGCTTCACGGTTTCAATATGATTCATATTCAAAAGCTCCAGTGCGTAATCATCCACTCTGTAATCATCCATATAATATACTTTTGTGATTCCGGACTGAATAAGCGCTTTTGTGCAGTTGAGACAGGGAAAGTGCGTCACATAGATTTTGGAATTCTTGAGAGAGATTCCTTCTCTCGCGCAATAGGCGATGCAGTTGATCTCAGCGTGTAGCGTTGCGATGCAGTGTCCATCTCTCATGACATGGCCGATATCGTCACACTGCGGCGTTTTGCTGCCCACACTGCCATTATATCCCGTGGCAATGATCCGGTTGTCCTGATTCACGATGACGGCTCCCACATACGCACGGTCACAGGAAGATCGTTCCGCAAGCACTCTTGCGATACTCATGAAGTATTCGTTCCAGGGCTGGCGTGTTCTTTTGGGCTTGGTGCTCTTTACAATCTCATAACTTTTTTCGCTCATGATTATTCACCTCTTCTATATTCCATTTCCACGTGGGGAATGTCATCTTCCAGATAAGATTCTCGACTGGTCCTTCTGAAGCCGTGCTTCGCGTAAAAGTCCTGTGCATAGCTCTGAGAAGAAAGCATGATGTGATGTTCACCCAGTTCTTCCGCGCATTTTATGGATTCCTTCATCAGGATATCCCCATATCCTTTTCCTCTGTATTTCGGACTTGTGATGACTCGTCCGATGGATGCCACAGGATACTTAATGCCGCTTTTAAACACTCGTGCATAGGCGGCGAGTTCATCGCCTTCAAGAATCTGCACATGATAGGCTTTGTCATCATTTCCATCCAGATCCTGATAGAGACAGGTCTGTTCGAGAATAAACACCTCCACTCGAAGCTGAATGATATCATAGAGCTCTTTGACACTTAGTTCATCAAATGTTCTGATTACAACTTTCATACTATACCTCCGCAATTCATCTATGTCATCTTTTTTATTAATATATCATGTTTCAATCCGATTCAAAATGAAAATGTGAAAAAAGTCAGATTATGGTAAAATGATATTATAAAGATGAGGAGGTGCAACGTGGAAGAAAACCTGAAGAAAAAATACGAAAAAGACAAAGACAAGCTCTCCACAAAATTAGGATATCTGCAGAGGGTGCTGAAAGATTATAAAGTTCCGGTAATGATTGTATTCGAAGGCGTCCATGCCGCCGGTAAAGGAAGATTATCCAACGAACTGCTCATTGCTCTGGATCCTCGTTACACAAAGTTCTATGCGACCCATTCACCAACTGAAAGCGAACTGAGAAAACCTTTTCTATGGCAGTATTTCAAAAATACACCCAGCAATACCGCAGTGACAATATTCTATAGAAGCTGGTATTCTCTTTATATCGCCATGAAGAATGGAACGGTGAAAAACGACCGTTATAACGGAAATAAGATTCTGCTGGAAGAAATCAGAAACTTTGAAAAGACCATGGTGGATAACGGGACTGAACTACTGAAGTTCTATATCGAAATCGATAAGGATCTTCAGAAAGAACATATCATGAGAATGTATGACAATCCTAGAACCATGTGGAAGGCACAGGAATATGATCGAGACAACGATGAAGAATACAAGAAGGAAATGGAAGAAATCCTTGAGGAAGATAAAAAGTCCTGGATCAGAGTTGAATACGAGAACCGGTACAAATCTGTCATCGAAGTGCTGGAAATCGTAGTTGAAAGACTGGAGCAGCGAGTAAAGGAAGAAAAGAAGAAAGCGGAAAAAGATAAACCGGATAATGATGGCTTTTTCAACGGCAAATTCCCGAATATACTGGAGAAGTATGAGGGGAAGGATGAGATTGATAAAGACGAGTACAGGGATCGTCTCATAAAACTGCAGAAGGAAATGAGAGATGTGCAGTATACGCTTTATGAAAAGAAAATTCCCCTGATTCTTGTCTATGAAGGATGGGATGCGGCAGGAAAAGGCGGAAACATCAAAAGGGTGGTGCAGCAGCTGGATCCGACTGGATATGAAATCAACACCACAGCGGCTCCGTCTGATATTGAATTCAAGCATCACTATCTCTGGCGTTTCTGGAACAACGTGCCTAAAACCGGTCACATAAGCATCTATGATCGTTCCTGGTACGGAAGAGTGATGGTGGAAAGGGTGGAGGGATTTGCAGCCAATGAGGATGTGAAAAGAGCCTATGATGAGATCAATGACTTCGAAAAATCCCTCTCCAATTTCGGTGCCATCATCATCAAGTTCTTTATCCATATTTCCAAGGAAGAACAGCTGGAGAGATTCGAATCCAGACAGGAAGATGAGGATAAAGTCTGGAAGATCACAGAGGAAGACTGGCGTAACCGTGAAAAGTGGGATCTCTATCAGGAGGCCATCAATGATATGCTGGATAAAACCTCCACCGAAAACGCGCCATGGCATGTGATCAACGGCAACAGCAAAAAGTATGCAAGGATAAAAGCACTGGAAACGATACTTGATACCTGCTATAAAGCGTTCCTTGATAAGTAGTTAACAAACAATCCGTTAATAGAAAGGATTATTTCTCATCAAAAAGATAAAATAATGAGTATATTCTGCAAAAAAGACATTTGGAAACCTTTTCAAGTGTCTTTTTTTCATAATGATTTCTTAGTTTCAGTAATAAATCCGCATGACATTTTAAGAATATTTATGAATATGAGAAATGTAATTGTGAATTTATGAATTCGGTTGATATTGATTTCATAATAAGATTATAATAAAACATGTAATTTTCAGGATTGCTGAAATCGTGGCATTGTATTGATATATAATCTAAGAGTTCACAATCTCTGAAGAAAAAAAGGGGGATTTATTATGGAACAAAACAGAGGTACATGGTCGTCAAGATTCGGCTTCCTCATGGCTGCAGTCGGTTCTGCAGTTGGACTTGGAAATTTATGGAAATTTCCGTACCTTGCCGGTGAAAACGGTGGAGGCGCATTCGTATTAGTTTATATCGTACTTATTGTTTTATTAGGTTTTACACTGATGCTTGCGGAAATGACAATTGGTAGACATGCGAATTCCGACGCCTACGGATCTTACAACAAGATCAAGAAGGGCTGGGGATTTGTCGGTGGATTTGGTGTCTTAGCCGGATTCCTGATTCTTTCCTACTACTCTGTTGTAGGTGGATGGGTACTGAAGTATATCGTTGCTTCCTTTACAGGTATCGGAGCGGATAAGTCAGGTTATTTCTCTAACTTCATCTCATCACCTGTTGAGCCTATCATCTATCATCTTATTTTCATGGGACTTACAGCGATTATCGTAATCCGTGGTATTTCCGGTGGTATTGAAAAAGCAGCAAAACTGCTTATGCCTGCACTCTTCGTGCTTCTGGTCATCACCGTGCTGAGATCCGTTACACTGGATGGTGCGATGGAGGGAATCAGATATTTCATCATGCCGGATTTCTCAGAAATCACACTGAAAGTGGTTATTGCCGCTCTTGGTCAGGTATTCTTCTCACTGAGTCTTGGTATGGGAATCATGGTCACCTATGGCAGCTACCTGAGTAAAGACGAAGATCTTGAAAAAGATGCTTTCCTTATCCCATCACTGGATTCACTGGTTGCGATCCTTGCAGGATTCGCCCTTCTTCCAGCGGTATTCGCATTCGGATTCGAACCCGGCGAAGGACCTGGACTGATGTTCATCACACTTCCTGCAGTATTCGAAGAAATGCCTCTGGGTATGCTCTTCTCCGGACTGTTCTTCCTGCTGGTGTTCTTTGCAGCTCTTTCATCCTCCATCTCACTGATGGAAGTTACAGTTGCATTCGGTATTGACCAGTTCAAATGGAGCAGAAAGGCTTCCACCATCTTCTTTACAACACTGATGTTTGTCATCGGAATCGGCGCATCCCTATCCATGGGAGCATGGAGTGACTTCCTGATTCCTTGGATTGACGGAAATTCCTATGGAATATTCGACTTCCTTGATGTATTCACATCCTATTATCTGCTACCTGCTGGCGGTCTCCTTGGTGCTCTGTTTATCGGATACGTCTGGGGCGTGCCTAATGCAGTCAAGGAAATCAAGATGGGTAGTGCGTTCAGAACTGAAAAGCTTTGGACTGTACTGATCAAGTTTGTTGTACCAGTACTCGTGTTTATTATCCTTCTGTCCACAACAGGGCTTCTGGATAAAATCATCGGATAAGCAGTAGGCCTGCTGTATACTTAAAAATACAGAATAATATACCTCACAGAAAAGACTCCGGTTTCGTACCGGAGTCTTTCTCATTGAAAAAGGAGGCTGATTCAGCCACCTTAGGTTACAGTTATACGAATCGAACATCCAGATTCATCTTGTAGAGATATCTGAATTTTGAGAGGTAATTCTTCAGTTCATCCTTTTTGAAAATCGGATTGAGCTTCGTATGCACTTCCATGATCATGGATGTTTCCGTCAATTCAATCCTGCGAATGGAAGTCTCATTGGAAACGCCATGATTCAGAGCCTCAGCGATTTTGATGAGGATGCCCAGCATCTCGATGACTTTGATGTCTCTGGATGAAAGAATCTTCTTATTGAAAAATTCTTTGAGAAGATCATTGGCTGAAAAAATCGAAGCCGAGGAAGCTGCCATAAGAATCTGCTTCTGGCTTAATCCGTTGATGGGAGCATTGAGAATACTGTAGAAAGTGTTTCTGTCTCTCTGGAAATAGTTGATGTTGGTTCCGATATCAAAGAGATAAGTCGCTGTTTTCAGGACTTTTCCGTTTCCCAGAAGCTGAGGATATTTTCTGCAGAGGGCAGAGTACATGACACGCACCAGTTTAAACAGATCTTTTCCCTCATATCCTTTGTACATATGATTTTCAATGATATTATCCAGAGAAAACTCCAGTACATCATGGACTCTTTTGTTTCTGCCCAGCAGATGTTCAAACAGAAGTCCATCTCTTATGCCTGCATTGGAGACAAACAGTTTTCTGGAGTTCTGATATTTCATAAGAATATTCAGTGTGGCCAGAGAGCCGATGAAGATATCCTCACGGTCCCGGCTTAAACCGTAGATGCGCTTGACGTTCCCATCCAGGTATTCTCGAACCAGGTCATAGACGGATTCCACATCTTTCTGCTCCATACTGTAGTTATGAGAAATGAACATGGCATTGTCTTTTCTGAACCGATCGATCTTGCCAAGGGTTCTGATGGAACCGCCAATACCAACGATCGGCAGACCTCTTGCATTCTTCAGCCATGAAATGTTTCTGAAAGCCTGTTTCAGGTAGTTGTGCAGATTCTGCTCATCCTTCTTGTTTCTCTTGAGATTGAACTTTTCGGTAAGCACAATACTGCCGAAGGGGATGGAAATGGATTCCTGCATGATCTTATCCTGGATTAATGCGATTTCAGTGCTGCTTCCGCCAATGTCCACCATGAGGCAGTGATCCAGATCGATGGTGTTGACGGTAGCATAATAATCGTAAAACGCTTCCTCTTCACCGGATAATATGCGGATATCGTTTCCCAGAGCCGTTTTTGCCTGGGTCAGGAAATCTTCCTTGTTCTTCGCTTTTCGTATGGCTTCCGTTGCCACCGCAATCACATCGGTGACATCTTTGGAATCCATGTATTCCTTGAAGTACTGCAGCACTTTGATGCCGAAGTCGATTCTGCCTTTATTCAGATGTCCGTCGATCATGTCCTGTCCGAGTCTTGCTGACTGCCTGACTTGTCCGACGACAATGTAGTTTTTTCCGTGAACTTCATAGATGACAAGTCGCATGGAGTTTGAGCCGATGTCTATAATTCCAACTCTCATAGTTCCTCCTTTCTTTCATTGGGTCTTGGATTTATTTCTTCTATTATATCAACTAAAGGGCTTCGTTTCATAAAAAACGAAAGAAATGTGCCGTAAACCCTTAATATATGTGTGAAACAGGAGATTTGTAACAATTAAGTCTTAATTATTATATAATTTTGAATTAATAATAAGTTATAATAGAGACATATAACAAAAGAAACTGAAGAAAGGATTGTAAATATGGATCAATATCAGTCTGAACCAAAGGATTTCATAAATAGAGAACTGAGCTTTCTTGAATTCAATCATCGTGTACTGGAAGAAGCCAAAGACAGCAACAATCCTTTACTGGAAAGATTGAAGTTTGCGGCCATCGTCATTTCCAATCTTGATGAGTTCTATATGATCCGGTACGGAACCTTATCCGATCAGATTCATGCAAAAATCTATAAGCGGGATTCTTCCGGAATGACACCCAAGGAACAGACCCAGGCCATCAATAAAAGAACCGGGGTACTGCTTCAGGATCTTTATGAGCTGATCAATGGAGATATCAAGAAAGAACTGAAAAAGCTTGGCATTGAATTTGTGACTCATAAAGAACTGGATGAGGAGCAGAAGAAGTTCATCGACAAGCTCTACATCGACAGTATTTATCCGGTACTCACACCCATGGTGGTTGACTCCACCAGACCGTTCCCGCTGATCACCTCGGAAACACTGAACATCGCTGTTCTTCTGGAGGACAAACAGTCTCTGGAGAATCACCATATCGGAACGATACAAGTCCCCAATGTCCTTGACCGGTTCTATTATCTGCCGGGTGGAAAAGGGGACAGCAGGAAATACATCATGCTCGAGGAAATACTGAAGCTGAAGATACGAGACCTGTTCAATGCTTTTGATATCCTGGGTTATTCCTGTTATCGAATCAGCAGAAATGCGGATCTGGAATATAATGAAGAAGAAGCAGATGATCTTCTTGAAGTCATTAAGGAAACCATCAAACTCCGTAAATGGGGGAATGTGATCAAGCTTGAAGTGGAAGACAATGTGTCTGGTGAACTTCTGGAATACCTCATGGATGAGTTTGAAATCACCGAGAACAACGTATTCAAGATCAAAGGTCCGCTGGATCTCAGATTTCTTCATAAAGTCAGTTCACTGCCATCTGATGATACCCTGAGATTCAAGGAAATCATTCCTCTGCCGGTACCGGAACTTCTCATCCATGATGATCTTTTCCAGTCCATCGCTCATAAAGATGCACTGCTTCACCATCCTTATGACAGCTTTTCCACCATCATCAAGCTGATCAGACAGGCTGCGGTGGATCCTGATGTTCTGGCCATCAAGCAGACCCTTTACAGAGTGTCTGGAAATTCTCCTATTGTAAAGGCACTGGCTGAAGCAGCGGAAAACGGTAAGCAGGTGACCGTACTCGTTGAGCTCAAAGCCCGTTTTGATGAAGAAAACAACATCAACTGGGCCCTGAGGCTTGAAAAAGCCGGGTGTCATGTAATCTATGGTGTAACCGGTCTGAAGACCCACTGTAAGGCGCTTCTCATCATCCGAAGAGAAAACAATGAGATCAAGCGATATTTCCATGTGGGCACTGGTAATTATAACGACATCACAGCCAAACTCTACACAGATGTTTCTCTTGTTAGCTGCAACGGGGAACTGGCAAAAGATATCTCTGATATCTTCAACCGTCTGTCCGGACACTTCAGATACGATAAGATGAGACAGGCAACCCTTGCACCGGAGGATATGCGCAACAAGTTCACAGAGCTCATTGAAAATGAGCGGAAACTGGCCAAAGATGGAAAGAAAGCACTGATCATTGCCAAAATGAATTCTCTGGTGGATAAGGACATCATCGAAAAACTTTATGCCGCCTCAAAAGATGGAGTCGAAATCGAACTGATCATCCGGGGCATCTGCTGCTTAAGACCCGGCGTGAAAGGAATCAGTGAAAACATCACGGTACGGTCCATAGTAGGAAGATTTCTGGAGCATTCGAGGATCTTCTATTTCCATAATAATGGAGAAGAGGACATGTACATCGGAAGTGCGGACTGGATGGAACGAAACCTCAACAAGCGGATCGAGCTTCTGATCCCCATCCATAACGGAGAAGCAAAACACAAACTGAAAACCATCCTGGAGTACAATCTCAAGGATAACATGAAAGCAAGAGTTCTGAAGTCAGACGGCAGCTATACACACATAGAAACAAAAGACGATCCGTTCAACTGTCAGGAAGAACTCATCGCAAGAACACAGAAGAAATTCAATAAATATAAAAAGAGACTGGCCAAACTTCAACAGGAAGGCCATTATTCAACGTAAGAATTGGGGGTAATCATATGAAAATCAAACTGAACACAAGGTATCCTGAGCATGATGTGCTGGTGGAAAGACTCTCACAGGAGCTTCCTGAGCTCATCATCAGATCAAAGGAAAGAGAATGGGGTGCAGACAAACCATCCTTCAAGCACAAGAAAAAACTGTACGAATTCGATAACATTGAAGAATTCATGAAACAGGCAAAGAAAATACTGAAAATGACGGACTCTGATTTTTCGAAGAAGACCATTCCTCTGGTAGATGACATCGATCCCAATGAAATGGGTGAAATCAGGAAAGTGGAAGAGCTTATCCTTGAAATTCCTGTGGAAAAATACAACCTTCAGGACCTGAACATCAAACTGCGTCTTGGCGCTCACCAGGAAAAGAGCAGCACTTACGAAAGTGATCAGCAGACACTTCATTACGAAGTCGAGGAAGATGTCCAGGTGGATGAGGATTCGGACAGCATGGTGGAGGAAACGGACGAGGCTGAAATTTCCATGACTTCCATAAACAACGACATCATCCTTGATATCCCGTCAGAGAAATACAGTCTCAGCGACCTGAACCTGAGCATCAAATTCACACAATATGGGGAAGCCAGTTCTACCTATGAAGTGAGAAAAAGCGATGAGAAATCTGAACCATCCGATCCTTCCAAGGAGCCAGGACCTGAAAAACCCTGATTTTTAACAGATAGACCCGCTGAATGAACGAGAAAAAAAGAGATCAGATGTTCAAAATCTGGTCTCTTTCCTGTTTCACCGAATTATTCCGACAGCAGGGACATTCTGACTTCATCAAGGAGCTTCGGATCGTTGGTGATGATGCCGTGAACGCCTGAAGCAATCAGACTTCTCATTCTTCTGGGGTTGTCTACCGTCCAGGGCTGGATGAGAATCCCGGACCGTTTCATTTCTCTGAGGACCCAGGGCTGAAGAAAGAGATGTCTTGGATGTATGTAGGAAGCTCCGAGAGACTTGGCGACACTTCCTCCTTTATGCAGCCAGTAGTCAGTAAGAAGGGCAGTTTCAATATCCGAATCGATCCTTCTGCACTTCACAATGCTCTTCTGGGAGAAAGAGCATAGTATCACATTCTCTTTCAGACCATAATGCTCAACCATTTCAATGGTTCGTTCTTCCAGATCCGGATAGCTGAAGACATTATTCTTCAGCTCAATGATGGTCGCGATCTTCTGATCTCTTATGAACTCGAAGTATTCTTCCAGAGTAGGGATTCCATTGTTCTCATATACGCCTTTGAAAAGGACGCCGGCATCCATATTACGCAGTTCCTCTGCAGTATAGTCTCTGATGTATCCTTTGACCTGCGTTGTGCGGAGCAGCTCATCATCATGGAAAATCACCACATGACCATCCTTTGACTGGTGGACATCCAGCTCTATGGCGTCACAGCCGGCCAGAATGGCCTCACGAAATGCCAGCATGGTATTTTCCGGATATATTCTGCTGTAGCCTCTGTGTGCGATATTCCTGATCATAACTTCTCCTTGACTTGCTTCTTCTTCTATTTCTTACATTATAGCAAATTACAGGCAGCGAATACACCCGAAAGCGTCCGACTCAAGTCTCAATGAGGGTATTCAGGCAAACTGAAATATGTTACAATCAACAAAAAAGAACTTAAGTTCTAAGGAGGGATTGCATTTTGAACTCTATCCGCATCGTACAGAGTGGAGATTTCCACCTGGATTCACCTTTGGCTCTGCATCATCAGTCCTTCCGGAAACAGAGAAGAGAAGAGCTACTTCAGTCTTTCTCAAGACTTGTTGATTTTTCCATAAAGACGGAGGCTGATCTGCTTATTCTGACTGGCGATCTTTTTGATTCTGCCAGAGTCACGCCGATAACCCTTAATTATCTTGCGAAGGAAATGAGCCGTTTCCCCGGGAAGATTTTCATTTCTCCTGGAAACCATGATCCTTATACATCTGCAAGTCCTTATGAGATATACAGATTTCCGGAAAACACCCATATATTCAGAGACTACGAGGAAATTCATCTGAAGGAGCTGGACTGCCTGGTCTGCGGACAGGGATTCACCAGTGCGTATCAGCATGAGAATATGCTTCTTGGAAAGAAGTCCGATCATCCGGCGTCCATTAAAATACTTGTGATGCATGGTGAAGTCACATCCGGAACCTGCGAATATAACCCTGTTTCAAAAGAAAGCATCGAAGATAGCGGCTTCAGCTATATTGCATTCGGACATAGACATGAATACAGCGGAATCCTTGCGGCGGGAAGGACCTCCTATGCCTATGCAGGAATTCCTGAAGGGAGAGGGTTCGATGAACTGGGGGACAAAGGCATCATTTCCGGTGAGGTCTTTGAGAAAGGAACCGCTCTTTCCTTCCGAAAAACGAGCAGCAGAAACTACGCCATCATCAATGTTTCTGTTTCAGAGGTTTTCACCACTGAGGAGATTGCCCGGCGCATTCTGGATGCGGTTCCAGATAGAAAAGATATCTATAAGATCGAACTGTCAGGAACGGTTCCTTCCTATCTGTATCTGGATCTCGCAGGCATTGAAGCGATACTCGCCATGCATCTGGTTTATTTCACTTTGACGGACAGGACCTCTGTCCATGACAGTATGGAACCGATCAGTGAAAACACCCTGAGAGGTCTATTTATGAAAACGATCAGGGAGCGCAGAGAAAAAGCGTTCACCAATGAGGAACTGCTGGAAGAAGCATCGAACATGGGGCTTCGGATATTGTCCCAGGAGGATTTCTGATATGCTGATAAAAAATATCTCCATAGAACAGTTCGGAAAACTGAAGAAAAGATCTTTTGAATTTCACGAAGGAATCAATGTGATCCAGGGAGAAAACGAAGCCGGAAAAAGCACCTTGCAGAGCTGTATCCTGTCCATGTTCTATGGGGCCAGGACCAGCAGAAGATATAATCTGGATATCCGGAAAAGATACATTCCTTTTGGCGGGAATCATACCCTGGCAACCATGGAAGTCGCACTAGAGCATCAGAATCTGATGATTGAGCGAAAGATTTCAGGGAAGAGGAGAGAGGATCTCTTCAGAATCTATGACAGCGATACCTATGATCAGGCTTCTTTTTCCGAAAATCTGGGTAAAGAATTGTTCGATGTGGAGCTGGAGGAATTCGTCAAAACACTTTATATCAGTCAGAACGGCACAAAGTTTCTCAATGAGAAGGATGAAGCTCTAGCCACGAAACTGACCAATCTTCTCGAATCCGGTGATGAGGAGATTTCCTTTACGAAAGCAATGAACACCATTGACAAGGAAATGAAGCTCATCAAAGGGGCACGTAAAAACGGCAGGCTGGATGTTCTGTATCAGGAGCTTTCTGGACTTCATATCTCACTGGAAAAGGCGAAGGCCATGCAGAAAAAGATTCTTGAGCGGCAGAGCGCACTGGACCGGCTGCAGGAAGAAGAGGAGGATATCAGGAAGAAGAAAGAAGAAGTACGGATTCTCAAAGACAGAATACACCTATACGAGGTGAAAGACGAGTTTCTCCGGATCCGCAGAAATCTGGAAGAGCTGAAAAACATGAAAGAACAGAAGACCACCCGATTCATGCTGGCAGAGGATAAGGAACTGAAAAACATCAGGGAAAAGGAGATGAAGCTGAGAGATCTCGAAGAAGATCTTTCCCTTCTGGAGGATCATCTGGAAGGCCTGAAAAGAAGAAAGATTGAAACGGACATGAGTCTGGAACCTTTCAAAGGATATGAAGAGATCGGCAGAGAAGCCCTCCTTACTATGGTCCGTCTTCAGGGCGAGGAACTGCTCATCGAGGAAAAGCTGAAATACTTTAAAAATGATTCAGCCTTGAATAAAAACCTCCTGGAGAGACGGGAAGAGCTCAGCAGATTGCTGAAGAACTATGAAAAGCACCTTACAGGGCTGAAATCCAAGAGACCTGTTTACATACTCACTTCAGCTGCCATACTTCTTTCCGCTTTTGTATATCAGGCTCTGATGAAAGACAGCTGGACGGCTGTCATGATCGGAGCTGCCTCTTTCGTGATATTTTATCTCAGCAGAACTCTGGAGAAAATGCGTATATCTCATCATCTTCATAAAGTGGAATCCATAGAAGGGACGATCAGGACCATGAGTGAAGCACTCAAGATGGATCCCAATGAAGTGATCCGTTCCAAAAGGCTCATCGAAAAGATGCCCAGAGACAAAGAGCGGTTGCAGCTGATCAGGAGACAGGAGGAGGTGCTAAGCTTCAAAAACAGCGTCTTTCAGCTGACCAATACAGGATCCGTGGAAGAACTGATGAAAGGAGAAGAAAAGTACACTCAACTCCTGGAAAGGGAGAAGGAACTACGAAAAGAGATTGAGGTACATGAAAAAGAGGTGGAGACAAAGAAAGAACGGAAGGAAGACCTTCTTCGAAGCTACAAAGAGCTCCTTGCAGAGATCGGCTATAGAGAAGAGGAGCACGATCTGTACAGCTTTCTGGATCTTTATGATCTGGAGATCATGAGACTTCAGGAAGTCTCAAATAAAGAAGCCGGACTGAACTACGCATTGAAAGGACTCATAGGAGACCGGGAAGAAAGCGAAGTCCAGAAAGAACTGGATGCCATAAGCTCTCTTGGCATATCAGAGAATCTGGATCTGCAGACTCTGGAGAACAGGGATCGTGCACTCACTGAAAGGCTGCAGGAAATCCATCAGAAGCACGCTGAGCACCATCTGGAAATGAAAGAGATGAATTTCCAGGAACCGCTGCAGATGGAAGAAGCCATTCTCAGTCTGCAGGAAGAAGAAATGATGCTCAAGAGAAGATATGAAGTACTGGAGCTGACAAAAAGTCTCATGGAAGATTCCTATGAGAAGCTTCGGAAAGAGTTCACCGGACCACTCAACGACAGTGTGACCGCAATCTACAGGGAAATCACCGGAAAAGACAGAACTGTTAAAGTAAGCGAGGTCTTCTCCATGAATTATCAGGAAAGCGGTATGCTCTGGCAGGACACCTTCCTTTCTCATGGTTCCATGGAACAGCTCTATCTGTCCTTACGGATCGCCATGGCGGATCTCATCTATAACGGTAGAAAGGTTCCCCTGATTCTGGATGAAGCATTTTCCAGTTATGATGAAGAAAGGCTGAAGAAGACGCTTCTTTTCCTCCAGAAATGCACAGACCGCTATCAGATTTTCATCTTCACCTGCCATAAGAGAGAGATGGACATACTGAAGGAGAATGCACGCACCCTTACCCTATGAGAAAGAGAGTCATTGGCGGTCAATAGCAGAGCGCAGCTTATGAACGATTTCTGAAATTCCCGCTGAATACGGTTTCAGAAATCAGTTCTATGTTATAATGAGAGTGTAAAAGAAATATGAAAGAGGTACAGTGCATATGAATATTGCTTTTTTTCTAACCCCAAAGTCAGAGCTGATTTATGAGATGGTGGATTCCACCATGAGGCAGGTTCTGGAGAGGATGGAACATCATGGCTATTCTGCAATCCCACTCATAGACAATGATGGGAAGTATGTCGGAACTCTTACTGAAGGTGATCTTCTCTGGAAGATCAAAAACACACCGGGTCTTTCCTTCAGAAACACCAATAAAGTAAAGGTAAAGGATATTGAGCGAAGAAAAAAACATGAAGTGGTCACCATCAGTGCAGATATCAACAATATCATTGTTTTAGCACGTACACAGAATTTTGTTCCAGTTGTTGACGACGAAGGGGTGTTTATCGGTATCATCAAGAGAAGTGATATCATTGACTACTGTTATAACCTAATTGCAGACGATAAGATGATCGGTTAATAACATATTGTTCTCAAAAAAGCTGAAGAAACTTCAGCTTTTTTATGTTACTATGTTGATATAACTATGCCATAAAAGGCGCACGAAAGGGGTAAGGGCTACTATAAAGCCTAGTGAAGAATATGGATGAAAAAAACATGAATGATATTTCCATGGAAGAAGCAATGGAAGGATTCGCTTTGAATAAAGTGAAGGATGGAGATATTCTCGAAGGTACAATTCTGAAGGTGAACAAGGATGAGGTCATCGTAAACATCAACTATTATGCGGATGGTGTGATTCCAAGAGAGGAACTCACGAAAGACCATCATGAGGACATCACTGAAACCAACAGCATCGGTGACAAAATCAAAGTGGTTGTCCTGAAAGCCGATGATGGGGAAGGCAATGTTCTTCTGTCTAAAATCAAGGCGGATGCCATAGTAGCAAAGGAAGAACTGGAAAAAGCCCTCGAAGAGAAGAAGGCTGTGGAAGTGAAAGTCATTGAAGTAGTCAAAGGCGGCTTAAGAGTATTCTTCCATGGTCTTTCCGGATTCATGCCTGCATCGCTTGTCTCCAACACCTATGTGGAGGATCTGAGCGTGTTTACAGGGGAAACGCTGAAAACTTATGTGGAGGAGTACGAAGAGGAACAGAACAGACTCATCTTTTCCAGAAAAGCGTATCTCGCCGAAAAAGATGCGGCAGAGAAAGTACGACTTCTGGCTACACTGAAGGAAGGTCAGTCTGTGGAAGGAACTGTTTCAAATATCACTTCCTACGGTGCTTTCGTCGATCTGGGCGGACTCATCGGTCTTGCTCACATTTCCGATCTTTCCTACGGAAGAATCAATCACCCAAGTGAAGTGGTCAGCGTAGGAGACAAAGTCACTGTTCATGTGCTGAAGATCGACCAGAAGAAGGAAAAGGTCTCCCTTTCCCTGAAGAATAAGGGTCAGGATCCATGGAACAGGGTTCACGAAATGAAGATCGGCCATGTATATGAAGCTTCAGTGAAGAAAATCATCGATGCAGGTGCCATCGTGCAGCTGGAAAACGGCATTGACGGACTTGTCCATATCAGTGAGATCAGCTATGATCATGTTTCTGATGTCAATGAGATTCTGAAAGAAGGCCAGAAGGTGAATGTCAAGCTGCTTCAAATCGATGATGAGCGTAAGCGTGTAAGTTTCTCCATCAGAGATGCGAAAGAAGAAGACCAGAGTTTCTACGAAGAAGAAGAAGCTGTGACTCTTGGAGACGTATTCCAGAACCTGATGGATAAGTTCAAGGAGGACAAGTAGAAAATGAGTATATTAAGCCAGTATGAACCGAAGAAGGTGCTTCATTACTTCGAGGAGCTGACAAAGATTCCAAGAGGATCAGGCAATGAAAAAGCGGTCTCGGATTTTCTGAAGAAGTTTGCGGAAGAGAGAAACCTCCAGGTGATTCAGGATGAAGTCATGAACATCATCATCAAGAAACCTGGAACACCAGGATATGAATCCAGCAGTCCTGTGATCATTCAGGGGCATATGGATATGGTGGATGAAAAGAACAATGACACCACCCATGATTTTTCAAAAGATCCTCTTAAGCTGAGAGTCATGGAAGACCACCTGTATGCCACCGGAACAACGCTAGGCGCGGACAACGGAATTGCCGTTGCCTATGCTCTTGCGATTCTTGACAGTGACGATATACCACATCCTCCTCTTGAAGTGCTCATCACTGTTGAGGAAGAAACAGGCATGATCGGTGCTGCCTCCGTAGAGGGAAAACACTTTAAAGGGAAAATGCTCATCAATATCGATTCTGAAGAAGAAGGTACTTTTCTGGTGAGCTGCGCAGGCGGAGCAAGACAGACTGTCAGACTTCCCCTTCACACTGCAGCTGCACAAGGTCTTTCCTACAAGTTAAGCATCACAGGCTTAAAGGGCGGACATTCCGGCATGGACATCATCAAAGAACGCGGGAATTCCAATGTCCTGCTGGGAAGAACGCTTTATATGCTGAAAGAAAAGTACGATTTCCTGATCACCGGTCTTCACGGAGGGTCCAAAAACAATGCCATTCCAAGAGAAGCGGAAGCGATTCTTGTATTCAGCGGCAATGTGGATGGGCTTCTGGAAGAGGTTGCCAGGATTGAAACAGCTCTGGGGAAGGAAATTGAAACACAGGACGATGATTTCAACATCACCTTCAGCAGAACCGATTCGCCGGCAGAGTGCTATGACAAGGAAACAACGGAAAAGGCCATCGGTCTTCTCTTCACGCTTCCGAACGGTGTGATCAGTATGAGTCAGGACATCAATGGACTTGTGGAGACTTCTCTGAATATGGGTGTTCTTCATGAAAAGAATCATGAACTGTATTTCGATTTTGCAGTGAGAAGCAGTGTCGGATCCAGAAAAGAGATGGTTCTGGATAAAGTGAAAGCCATCGGAGATGCTTTTGGCGCGGAGACTGAAATCACTTCCTCCTATCCGGAGTGGAGATACGCTAAGGACTCCAGTCTGAGAGATGCTTTCATCAGCGTATATGAAAAGAAATACGGTGTACTGCCTAAAATTGAAGCCATTCATGCCGGTCTCGAATGCGGAATCCTATCAGGCAGAATTGACGGACTTGACATGATCAGTCTGGGACCCAACCTTTATGATGTACATACACCAGATGAACACATGGATCTGAAATCGGTCAGAAACGTCTATGAGTTCCTGCTGGATGTTCTGAAACATCTGAAATAAAACTTTGATGAAACATGAGGTGCAACATGAAGAACTTTAAAGACAGAGATTTTCTGCTGAAGCAGAAGGACCTGATTCTCCTTGACGTGCGCTTTGATATGAGCAATCCGAAGCGCGGCATGGAATCCTATCGGAAATCCCATGCCAAAGGAGCCGGATACCTGGACCTGGACAAGGATCTGGCGGGACCTGTGAAAAAGCACGGTGGAAGGCATCCGCTGCCGGACCAGGATGAGTTTCAGGAGAAGCTGCGTGCGCTGGGCGTCAGCAATGATTCGAAAGTGCTGATCTACGATGACGGAGATAACTCCACAGCAGGAAGACTATGGTGGATGCTGAAATATTACGGTCTTGAAGACGTCTTTGTTCTTCATGGCGGGTTCAGCACACTTCAGGAGGAGGATCTGACGGACAGAAAGGAAAGTTTCCCAAGAGGTAACATCACCTTGAAGCCCGATGATTCCATGACAGCATCCTATGAAGAAGTGCTTGCGTATTCAAAAGATGATGCATCCGATGATAAGGTCGTTGTAGATTCTCGCAGCGCAGAACGTTACAAAGGGATAACTGAGCCCATCGACATCAAAAAAGGACACATCAGAAATGCGGCAAATATATGCTACAGGAGTCATTTCAATGAATCGAATCACATCGACCTGGAAGCGCTGCAGAAGAACTTTCAGGAGATAACCGGATATGATGATGTGATTTTTCATTGCGGCTCTGGCGTCACCGCCTGCACGAACATCATGGCTTTTGACGAAATCGGAAAAAAATCAAGATTATATATAGGTAGTTTCAGTGACTTTGTCAGTTATGAGGAAAATACCGTAGAAAGGGAATAGTGATGAAGAACAGGCTTATTGGAATGAGAACCATTAAGACAGCCCTTGTCGTGATTATTTCATATATCGTATCTTCTCTGATCAATGATGAACTGTCCTTTGCGCTCATATATGCAGCAGTCATCTGTGTGGAAACCTCTGTGGTATCCAGTGTGAAAATCGGATACAACAGAGTGCTCGGGACTGTAATCGGCGGAGTCATCGGACTGATCATGAATTATGTTCCGCTCTATGGCGCATTCACCATGGCTATAGGCGTCATCATCACCATCATGTTCACAAACCTTCTGAATATCAAGAAAGCGACAGGAATCGCCATCACCCTCGTGGTCATCATCATCATCGGATCCGCTGATACTTCTCCGGCCATCTATGCGATGCAGAGAACACTGGATACCATCATAGGAATTGTCATTGCAACCATTGTCAACATGGTCATCTATCCACCGGACCAGATGAGAATGGTGAGAGAGAGCTTTGAACACTTCAAGCATTCCGCAAAGGAAATCGTATCGGAAGTCATTCTCTATGAGATCGACAACGGACTGGTGACCTTGACAAAGGATCTGGATGACTTCAAGGAAAAGTACAACTCTCTCAGCAAGGAACTCAAGATTCTCAAGAAATATGATATGGAAGACTATGAATACTACACACAGATGATGGAAGCTGCTGAAAAAGTGCTGATCTATACAGAAGCCATTTCACTGAGTGATCCGGATGTGAAGATGACTGCAGACAACAATCAGAAGCTCACGAAGATTCTGGCGAAAGATATGAAGCAGACTGAATTTGTCGATCTCAACTCTTCTACCAGAGAAGATATGATTTTCAACTACAATCTGGCAAAGCTCATTTCTGCGATGGAAAAGATTCTCCGTGTCAGAATTGTGAGAACGGACCAGACCTAGATATACAGAAAAGATCTTTCTTTTATGGAAGATCTTTTTCTTTTTTTTGAAATTGTATTGAAGTTTCACTTCTCTATCTCGTATAATTGTCATGAAGTTTGGAATAATGATAGTGGTCCATCCTTACTTTCACTTCAGAAACAGCAGAAAATAAAGATAAGCTTAAATTGACTTTAAATCATCTTATCTACCTTGTACAAAAATTTCTATGATGGTAAACTAATAAGTAGGAATTTTTTAGAAGCAAATTTCTATGATGAATTAAACTGGAGGTGTTCCAATGAATTTTATACTGGCATCAGGTTCATTAAGAAGGCAGGAGCTGATTCAGAGAATGGGCATAGACTATCAGGTCATTGTCTCGGATTTTGATGAAGACAACGTCCCTTATGATGGTGATCCTGAATCCTATGTGAAAATTCTGGCTTCAGAGAAAGCGAAGAACATCCTAAGTAAAGAAACCAGTAACTCCTTTATACTTGGTGCGGATACAATCGTCTGCGCTCAAGGAAAAATTTTAGGAAAACCGACTGACAGGGAAGACGCCTTTTCCATGATGAAGATTCTGCAGAACAATACCCATGAAGTTTATTCTGGGCTTGCACTCATTCATGAAGAGAAGGGTATCGTCGAAACTGTTTCCAGAAAAACTTCTGTGCAGTTCTCTTCCATGTCAGATGAAGAAATTCAAACCTACCTGGACAAGAATGAGTGGAAAGATAAAGCTGGAGCTTATGGAATCCAGGGAGCTGCAGGTCTTTTCATAGAAGGGATCCATGGAGACTATTACAATGTAATGGGTCTGCCTTTGAACACCCTATATCACATTCTCAGAAAACATCAGATCATCATGTAATGGAGTGGGGAATCTAGGAGGATTTTATGGAGAATAAAATCATGGATATGCCCCAGAATGAAAGACCACAGGAAAGACTTTTACGCTATGGAGCGGACAGTCTTTCAAACAGCGAGCTTCTGGCTGTTATTTTAAGGACAGGAACGAAAAACGAAAATGTGATTAACCTGTCTCAAAGAATCATTACTGCTTTTAACGGAATCAATGGCCTTCTAGAGGCATCACAGGACGATCTGATGAAAATTTCCGGAATCAAGGAAGCAAAGGCTTCACAGATTCTTTCCATGGCTGAAATGGCGAAAAGATTTCAGACCTATAGAAGCGGAGACAGCTATAAGATCAATTCACCCGGTGATGCTGCGGATCTGATCATGGTGGAACTGAGAGAATTCAAACAGGAAGTCCTTAAAGTGCTTTTGCTGAATACGAAGAATATTGTAATCGGTATGTACAACGCATCTATGGGCAGCCTGAATTCATCCATAGTCCATCCCAGAGAAATATATAAGGAAGCCATCAGAAAAAGCGCTGCATCGATCATTATGGTGCACAATCATCCTTCGGGAGATCCATCTCCCAGCAGTGAAGATCTTGCTGCTACCGGGAGAATTAAAGAAGTTGGTAAGATTATCGGGATAGAGCTTCTAGACCATATAATCATTGGAGACGGGAAATACATCAGTTTAAGAGAAAAAAACCTATTGTAAATTTGAAAGGAGTTATTTATTAATGCGTTTATTTGGAATGAGTAAGGATATGGGGATTGACCTGGGAACAGCCAATACCCTGGTATATGTAAAAGGAAAGGGGATTGTTCTAAGAGAACCTTCCGTTGTGGCTTTCAACACCCACACCAACAAGCCGCTGGCTGTGGGAGAAGAAGCAAAGAGAATGATCGGTAGAACCCCGGGCAACATCGTCGCTGTAAGACCTCTGAAGGATGGTGTTATTGCAGATTTCGATGTCACGCAGACCATGCTGAGACAGTTCATTGAAAAAACCGCATCAAAATCAGCCTTCACATCACCACGAATCATCGTTTGTTTCCCATCCGGTGTGACTGAAGTGGAAAGAAGAGCAATTCTGGAAGCCACAAAACAGGCTGGTGCAAGAGATGTAATCCTAATGGAAGAACCGATGGCAGCTGCCATCGGTGCAGGACTTCCAGTCGATGAACCGACCGGTTCCATGATTGTGGATATCGGCGGAGGTACAACGGAAGTCGCAGTGGTTTCACTGGGCGGTATCGTTGTGGCGAAATCCCTGAGAGTGGGCGGAGACGAAATGGATCAGGCCATCGTAGCCTACATCAAAAGAGAATACAATCTGATGATCGGTGAAAGAACATCCGAAGCCATCAAAATGAATATCGGTTCTGCATTCAAGATTGAAGGCAGCGAAGAAGAATACATGGACGTGAAGGGAAGAGACCTAGTCACAGGACTGCCTAAGGTGATTTCCGTGTCCGAAACGCAGATCAGAGAAGCTCTGCATGAACCAATCTCAGATATCATTGAAGCTATTAAGACAACACTTGAAAAGACACCACCAGAATTATCAGCTGATATTATGGATAAGGGCATAATGCTTGCTGGCGGAGGCGCGCTTCTGAAAGGGCTGGGTGAACTGATCACACATGAAACCCATATGCCTGTAGAAATCGCGGAATCTCCTCTAGACTGTGTTGTACTTGGTGCAGGAAGAGCATTAGATAACTTCGATAAAATCGCAAGAAGCTATTAATTCATGGCTAGGCTATTAAAGAACAAGCTGTCGAGAAAAATCGTGATCTTGACAGCTATTCTGCTTGTAATCTTCGGGATTACTGTATATAAGGACAACAAGTCCTTAGTGGAAAGCGGAGCAGGGGCTGCCCTTAACCCTGTTCAGAAAGTGATCTATTCCACTAACAAAAGACTGGAAAGTCTTATTGATTTCTTCCTCAGATATGAGGATGTGAAAAACGAGAACGAGGAGCTTCTTCTTAAGAACATTGAGCTGGAAGCTAAACTTCGCAGTTTTGATTCTCTTCAGGAAGAGAATGAGAAACTGAAAGAGATGTTTTCCATCAAGAACAGACAAGACCAGTACGACTATCTCGGCGCCAATGTCATTGGCAGAGCTGGAGGAGGCATCATCACTTCCTATATCATTGATAAAGGAGAGGAGGAAGGACTCCAGGCTGGTATGGCCATCATGAGTCAGGAAGGGATTGTCGGTCAGATTACTGAAACTGCGGCCACCTGGTCCGTTGTAGAAACGCTGTCCAGTGAGAACATTTCAATCCATGTGACGACTGTGGAAGACAAGATAAACAGTGGGATACTAGAAGGACATATCGGCAGCGGTCAGAAACAGATGGCGAAAATATCGTATCTTCCCATTGACTCCACCATAAAGGAAGGAGACACCGTGGTGACATCTGGACTCGGCAGATTCTATCCACCAGACTTCTTTATAGGTGAAGTGGTACGAGTGGAGGAGGATAAAGGAAATCTGATGAAAACCGCAATTGTTGAAACTGCAGTGAATTTCAACGATGCCAGAATGCTTTTTGTCATTCTGCCGAAAAATATGGAGGATGTGGAATATTGATGAGGAGAATATTTATATTGTTCACAGCAGTATTCCTACTTCTGATTGATCAGACGGTGCTTCCTTTTCTATCGGTTTTCAGTTCCTATGGAAGTATTCTCTTCAGTTTCTTCGGTTTATTCGCCATGATGACCGACTACGAAGATGCGATCATTCTGGCACTCATTGCTGGCGTGCTGCAGGATCTGTTCTTTCCCTATGCCTTTGGACTGAACACTTTGGCGAATCTGTTCCTTTTTCTGGGCCTTTCAAGAATCGGCTTATCACTGAAAGAAGGGAAGAAAACCATCCCGATCCTATTCGTTACCTTGGCTCAGGGGGCAAAGACCCTTGTGATTCTGCTTATTCTCTTTCTCTTCGGAGTGAGAGGGAACGTTTTTTCAATTATTGTGACGCCAGTCTACACTCTGATCCTATGTATGCTGATCTACAGAATAGTAGTTTCCTACAGCAGAATACCGATTGTGAAAAAAGAATGGCGATTCTGAGAAAACCTGCACTGCAGGTTTTCTTTTTTACTATATGCGTGAAATTATCGATAATTTGCCATTTTTCAGTTATATGAGTGGAATTATTCATTCAAATCCTATAAAATAGATTTTAGGTGTTATTTTTAAGCATATTGGAGGGAACCAATGACTAGTATCGATAGAATTCAGGTGAAGGGAAACCGCAAAGGCCTTAACCTGATTATCAATCTTTTAGAATTCAATTCGACTGAAGAATTAGTTGAAGCCGTAAAAAACAAACTGGAACCGCTGAAGAATTTTTACAGTGGAAATACAGTATATGTGACTACCTATCCAATCAGGTTAAAAGATGACCAGAGAGCGACCCTGGAAAAGGTTCTATCTGAAACCATCGCTCTTTCCAGTGTGAACTTCGAGGAATCCAACAGAAAAGAGGATCTTCCAACTGTCTTTTCCGGTGTAGAAGAAGGCAATACCAAGTTTATAACAAGATCCATGCGAGGTGGCCAGATGGTCGATTTCAAAGGAAATGTTGTAGTGATTGGAGACGTTCATATCGGTGCTGAAATTTTTGCAGAGGGAAACATTGTCATTCTCGGTCAGCTGAAAGGACGCGCTTTTGCTGGCACATCCGGCAATGAAAATGCATTTGTCGCTGCTATAAGACTGACCCCATCCCTGCTTTCCATTGCAGGTACATTCGGAAGACCCGCAGAAAGCGACACAAGCTTCCCTGAAGTTGCGAAACTGCAGGATGGAAACATCTATGTAGAACCATACATACCAACTAAATTTGAATATTAGAGAGTAAAGAAGGAGAGACTTAAATGCCAGAATCGATTGTAATCACATCCGGTAAAGGTGGCGTGGGAAAAACAACTACCACAGCCAACATCGGAACAGCTCTAGCACAGCTCGGACATAAAGTTGTTGTTATTGACGGAGATACAGGACTTCGTAACCTAGACGTGCTCATGGGACTTGAAAACAGAATCGTCTATACCCTCATGGACTACTTCGATGGAAGGTGCAAGCTGAAACAGGCTCTGATCAAGGACAAGAGACTGCCACATCTTTGCCTGCTTCCAACAGCACAGACCAGAGACAAGAATGACATCAGTACAGATCAGATGATCGAACTGATCGCAGAACTGAAAAAAGACTTTGATTATATTCTCATCGACTCTCCTGCAGGAATCGAGCAGGGCTTCGAGAACTCTGTTGCCGCCGCAGACAGCGCAATCATAGTGGTCAATCCTGAAGTCACTTCTGTAAGAGATGCTGACAGAGTAATCGGAAAGCTGGATTCCAAAGGAATCGAGAATCACAAGGTTGTCATCAACAGACTGAATCATGAAATGACAGAAAGTGGAGAAATGCTCAACGTGGAAGATATTCTGGAAATCCTGTCCGTAAAGCTTTTAGGTATCGTTCCTGATGACCGCAGCATCACCATCTCCACCAATAAAGGTGAGCCTGTGGTGACAACGGAAGGATCCCTGGCCGGTACAGCCTTTATCAATATAGCAAAGAGAATTACGGGAGAAGACATCCCGCTTCTTAACCTGAAACCAGAGGAAGAAGGATTCTTCAGTAAACTATCCAAACTATTTAAGAAAAGATAAAGGGGGTACGATATGGATATTTTCGGATTTTTCAAGAAGAAGAATGGATCAAAAGATACAGCAAAAGACAGACTGAAACTAATTCTTATGCACGATCGTGGAGACGTTTCTCCTGAGCTGCTGGAAAATATCAAAAATGATATTTTAGAAGTGCTTAGAAAATATGTCGAAGTGGATGCAGACCAGGAACTGGATCTGCAGATTACCCAGACAGACAGCGAATATGGTTCTGTACCTGCGCTTGTTGCAAATATTCCGATCAAGAAGAAGAAATAAAACCATAAGAAAATGTTAAATTGAAAGTAAGAGTTGTATGAGTTAATATATTAATGCATACAGCTTTTATTTTTAGTCCTTACAACAGGATGGGAAGGTTATTAAATGAATTTACTTAAATCATTACTCATAGATAAAAAAGATCTGAAAGAACTGGACTTCGGGATGCTTTTGAGCGCCATGGCCATACTTGTTTTCGGTGTGTTTAACATTTACACCGCAACCAGCGGATATTACGCAAAGCTTCAACTGACGTGGCTTCTGCTTTCCCTTGGTGTGGTATATATCATACTTCTTATGGATTACAGAAAAGTCTACAAGATCGTAGATGTGCTGTACTGGATCGTGGTACTCATGCTGATTTTCGTGCTTTTCACCACCAAAGTGAAAGGGGCAGCGGGCTGGTTCAGTATCGGAGCAAGAGGTCTTCAGCCAGCTGAATTCGCTAAGCTCACCACCATGCTCATGGTGGGAAAGCAGCTTCATAAGGTGGATGGCAACATCAACAACCTGAAAAACTTCATCGTAGTCACCATATATGCGCTGATTCCGGTGGTTCTGATGCTTCTGCAGCCTGAGATGGGAATCACTATGATCACTTTCTTCATTGTGCTGGGCATCTATTTCGTCATGGGACTTTCCATGAAAGTCATCTTCGCCGGATTCGGATTTATCGGTCTATCCATACTGGTTGTGTTGAAGACGAACTTTCTGCCCTCTCACTGGAGCGACAGACTGACCAGTTTTCTCTTCAACGAAGGCAGTGAACTCGGAATCAACTATCAGCTCAGCCGAAGCGTAATCAGCATCGGTTCCGGAAAGCTCACCGGAAAGTTCAGTTTTCCGAGATTTCTCGAAGATATGACCAGCGGAAGTCAGACAAGCACGCAGTTTTTCAATCGTGTCCCGGAAAACCACACGGATTTCATCTTTTCGGTTCTGGCGGAAAACTTCGGTCTCATCGGTGGTGTCACATTGCTTCTGCTCTATGGTTATCTTCTGTATAGAATGATCCGAGTGGCGAGAAAGACGGAAGAAGATGATATTTTCGGCAAGTGCATCGCTGTGGGTGTATTCTCCTCCTTTCTGTTTTCCATTCTTCAGAACATCGGTATGACCATGGGCATCATGCCCATATCAGGAATCACACTGCCCCTTGTATCCTATGGAGGAAGTTCGGTTCTGACCACGTTCATCGCCATTGCCATGGTGCTGAATGTAGGCATGAAGAAAAAGACGACATTATTCTAAAGCAGGATGCATACTATCAAGGAGAAGAGAGAGTTCTCTGGAAGGTTGGAACAGATGATAGAACTATTTATTGAAGAAGATCAGTATCGCAGAATTGCGATTAAAGAAAGCGGTGTTTTATCTGAATGCTACTTTGAAGATAAAAATCAGGAAGTCAGGTCAGGCGATATTTTTCTCGGCATAATCCGAAAAAAAGTGAAGGCGCTGCACTCTGTCTTTATTGACATCGGTCTCAAAAAGAATGCGTTTCTTTATGTCACAGACAACAATAACTTTCAGGATTACAAGGAAGGGCAGAGTATCCTTGTGGAAGTCATCAAGGAAGAAGAGGGCAGTAAGGGCACCAAGGTAACAGATAAGATCTCTCTGGGGGGCCGATTTGTCGTGTTCTTTCAGGGCAAGGGAATCGGATATTCCAAAAGGCTGGACCGGGAAAAATTTCTGGAGAAACAGGGGAATCAGAATACGAAAGAGGGTTTCAGGATACTGTTTCGTTCCGCTGCCATGGATGCAGACCGTGAGGAGCTGGAGAAAGAGATCGATGAGATTCACACTGCTTTCACAGATATCCTTAAAAAAGCGGAAACCGGCATGGGGCCCAAGCGGCTTTATGGTGAATCCTCCATTCTGGATCGTATCTTAAGAGACCGCTTCAGTGAGATCAATATGATCTATGTAGATACCCGAGAAACGGCGGATCGATTGAAGAGCGAATACGGACTTCCTTCCCTTGTCCACGGAACCGGAAGAAGTCTTTTTGATTTCTATGGCATAGAGCAGGAGCTTCTGAAGCTCAGACATCGGAAAGTGCATCTCAAGGATGGAGGAAATCTGGTCATAGAAGTCACGGAAGCCATGGTTGTCATTGACATCAACAGTGCAAAGTACACTGGCATGAAAAACAAAGAGGATATGGCACTGGCCATGAATCTGTCGGCAGTGGAAGAAATCGCAAGACAGATCCGGCTCAGAAATCTTTCAGGAATCATTCTTGTGGATTTCATTGACATGTCTTCTGAGATCAATCGCAAAAAACTTCAGGAAGCCATGCAGGAGAAGCTTCAGGAGGATCCCCTGTTTTCACGCTGTTATCCGCTAACAGAGCTGAATCTCATGCAGATGACAAGAAAGAAGAAGGGTTATCCTGTCTATCATTTCATTGAAGAGGAATGCGGATCCTGCGATCATAAGGGGAAAAGGCTCAGCTACGAGTATCTCAGGAAACTGATCAAAAACGAACTGATGAAGAAGGTGGACAATATCGAGATCCTGGATTATCTCGTAGTCATCGGGAGTCCTTATGAAGAGCGGGTCCGTAAAGACATCAGCGGTTTCCTGAATGAAATCGGTGCGGAAGGAAAACGAATCTATCTTGAGTTCACCGAATCTGGCGATGACTTCAGAATTGAACCTCTGGTCTTCAGAAATCAGATTCAGGAGAAGGAGAAATATCTCATTACCGAGTAAATATTTCTTTACATAGTGAAACTTCATTGCTATAATACTATGTAGGCCGCTCAGAAGAGGTTTTATTTAAACAGCGTTGATTTGCTGTGCCTTAAAGGCGAGTACTGATATGAGGAGGTGTTTCATATGTTCGCAATTATAAACACAGGTGGTAAGCAGTATAAAGTTTCTGAAGGAGATCTTCTCAAAGTTGAGAAAATTTCAGCTGATGTAGACTCCACTGTAGAACTGACAGATGTTTTAGCAGTATCCAACGGCGAAGGAGAACTTACAGTAGGTAATCCCGTAGTTGAAGGTGCTAAGGTAACCGCTAAGGTTATTGCTCATGGCAAGTCCAAGAAGGTTATCGTCTTCAAGTTCAAGCCAAAGAAGGATTTCAGAAAGAAGCAGGGTCACAGACAGCCTTTCACGAAGATTCTTATCGAAAAGATCGAAGCTTAATCATGATTGAAGTTCGATTTTTAAGAAAATCCGGTGATCTCGTTGGGTTTACCTACGATGGTCATGCAGATTATGATGAGTACGGGAAAGATATTGTATGTGCTGCCGTCACTGCACAGTGTATGATGGCATATAACGGCCTGGATGAAATCATGAAGATCAGAAACAGAATCGACATGGATCAGAATGGCGGATATTTATCCGTAAGTATCGATAGTGCGAGTCCTGAAGAAAAAAAGGATGCACAGATATTAATGGAAACATTATTATTAGGAATTAAAGCAATTGAATTGCAATACGGAAATTTTATAAAGCTAATTGAAGAGGAGGTGTAACACCATGCTTATATTAAACCTTCAGTTCTTCTCATCCAAAAAGGGTGTAGGAAGTTCAAAGAATGGAAGAGATTCTGAATCCAAGAGACTTGGAGTGAAATCAGCAGACGGACAGTTTGTTCTTGCTGGAAACATCCTGGTTAGACAGAGAGGAACAAAAATTCACCCAGGCACAAACGTTGGCAAGGGTAGTGATGATACTTTATTCGCAAAAGTTGATGGAGTTGTAAGATTCGAAAGACTTGGTAAGGATAGAAAGAAAGCGAGTGTTTACCCAGTTGAACTGGCAGCAGTTGCAGAATAGTAAGCAAACAAGGGCCTGCTTGAACAGCAGGTCCTGTTTTTTGAAATTGGTTCATTTATTTTCATGATGACTGGAATCTATTTATAGTATAATAACAGATAGATGACACAGATGAACCAGAACGCAGAACACACAAAACCTAAGGCAGGTGAAAAAAATGAACATGTTTATTGATATAGCAGATATATTCATCAGAAGTGGAGACGGAGGAGACGGAGCCATATCCTTCAGACGTGACAAGTATGTGTCCCATGGCGGACCAGACGGCGGTGACGGAGGAAAAGGCGGGGATGTCATTTTTGTCGTGGATCCTTCTATGACGACATTACTCAATTTTAAATACAAGAGAAAATTTGCTGCAGGAAACGGAGCCCATGGCGGACAAAGCAAATGCTACGGACCCGCTGCAGACAATCTTGAAATTCCAGTACCACTGGGTACAATCATCAAGGATAAGGAATCCGGTAAGATCATCGCTGATCTATCAAAGACAGATGACCGGTATACTGTACTAAGAGGCGGCAAGGGTGGTAAAGGAAATGCCAAATATGCCACTTCCACCAGACAGGCACCGGATTTTGCTGAACCAGGGATGCCAGGAGAAGAAAAGAACATCACACTTGAGCTGAAGCTTCTTGCGGATGTAGGACTTCTCGGGTTCCCGAATGTGGGTAAATCCACACTGCTGTCCAAAGTCTCAAAGGCGCAGCCGAAGATTGCAAATTATCATTTCACAACACTGGAACCCAATCTGGGCGTTGTGGCAATGCCTGGCATCAATCCTTTCGTCATTGCTGATGTACCAGGAATCATCGAAGGCGCTTCCGAAGGGGTAGGCCTTGGCATCCAGTTCCTGAGACACATCGAAAGAACAAGACTTCTTCTTCATATCGTAGATATCTCCGGTATTGAAGGAAGAGATCCTTTTGAAGATTTCAGACTCATTAATGAGGAACTGAAAAGATATAAACTAGATCTGACAGACAGACCTCAGATCGTGGTGATGAATAAAGTGGATCTGCTTTTTGACAAATCCTACATGGATGAATTCAGAAAGAAAGTGAATGAGCTCGGATACAGTGAAGTTTATGCCATGTCCGCCGCAACAGGGGAAGGCGTAGCAGAACTGATGAAGATGTGTGCTGAAAAGCTGCAGTCCATTCCAGTAGTGGATACCGTCTATGATGATGATGAAATGTATATTCCAGAAGAAAAACATTTCACTTATGAAATCACAGTGGACGAAGATGGCGTATTTGTAGTTTCAGGGTCCTTTGTGGACCGTCTGCTTCATGCACTGAATCTGAACAATCCAAGTCACCTGAGATACTTCCATAAAGTACTTGGCAACAAGGGTGTGCTGAGCGATTTGAAGGAAATGGGCATACAGGACGGCGATTCAATCCGATTGAACGATTTTGAATTCGAATACTATGCATAGGAGAAAAAACATATGATTACAACAAAACAGAGAGCTTACCTGAGAAGTCTTGCAAACAAGATCGACTCGATTTTCCAGATCGGAAAAGGCGGTATAGAAGCTCCATTCATAAAACAGGTTGAAGATGCTCTTGAGAAAAGAGAGCTTGTGAAGATTACTGTACTGGAAAACAGTGGGATGGATCCTAGGGATGCCCACGATCATCTGGTCGGAGCCCTTGGATGTGAAGGCGTTCAGGTTATCGGTTCCAAAATAGTGCTTTACAAGGAAAGCAGAAACAACAAAAAGATCGAACTTCCAGGAAAATGAGAATAGGCATTCTAGGGGGGACCTTCAACCCCATACACAACGGTCATTTATATATGGCTTTTGAAGCCAAGGAAACCCTAGAGCTTGATAGAGTCATTTTCGTGCCCAATTATATTCCTCCCCATAAAGAGGCTTATGAAAGGAATCCCGAAGATGTGCTTAAGATGCTTGAACTTGTTCTTGAAGAATATGAAGATTTCAGTATCTCCACGTATGAACTGGAAAAACAGGGCTTAAGCTACACATATGAAACGCTTGATTATTTCACGAAGATCTATCCCCATGATGAACTCTATTTTATCATCGGGGAAGATTCTTACGTGAATTTTTCTCGTTGGAAAAATCCTGAAATCATCATTTCGCTGGCAAAGCTGGTTGTGTTTCAAAGGCATGGATTTGATGAGCATGAGCGTCTTCGCACCAGAACACTCCTTGAAACCCATGGGAAGACTCCTGTCATGCTGGATTCCATGATCCTTGAAATCTCAAGCAGCGATATACGAAACAGAGTGATGAAAAATAAGGAAATCCGATATCTGGTACCTGAAAAAGTGAGGGATTACATTTATGAGCATGAACTATACAGAGCAAACACCGTGGAGCAGGAAAGATCTCCTTGACTATCTCTCGAGTCATCTGAAAGAAAGCCGACTTCAGCATATTCTTGGCGTTGCGAAAGCGGCAAAGGAACTGGCAGCGCTTTATGACTCAGATGGGGATAAGGCGGAGATGGCCGCTCTGTATCACGATATACTGAAAGATAAGGATAAAGCCTGGCTTGTAGGCTATATGCGTGATCATGGAGAAGAACCGGGAGAAGGTCTTCTTGCGTGGAAGACGCTTCATGCTCCCGCAGGGTCGATATTCGCCAGGGAAGTCTGTGGTCAGCAGGATGAAGAGATTCTTCGCGCGGTAAGATATCATACCACTGGGAGAGCAGGCATGTCACTTCTGGAAAAGATCATTTTCGTAGCTGATTATATTGAAGAAGGGAGAACCTTTAAAGGTGTGGAGCGTTTAAGAGCACTGGCCGGATCGGATCTGGACAAGGCTGTTCTGGCTTCACTGGAAAGCAGTATTACCTATCTCAGGAAAAGCGATGCGCATGTCATGTCTCAGTCACTTGAAGCAGTGCAGTACTATACGGAAGCCATCGCTGGAAAGGATTCAAAATGAAAAGTACCATGAAAGTCATTGAAAAACATATTCCACTCTCCTATGTAGGCATGAAAATAAAAACCTATCTGAAAGAAGAGATGAACCTGTCCACAAGATTCATTCGAGGCGCAGCCATGGAAAAGAGAATCAGGATCAACAATAAACCTGTAAAACTGGATTACATCCTCAGAGAAGAAGACCATCTGATCATTTCACTGGTCAGCAAAGAGACGCAGAATATAGAAGCAGAGGATCTGCCGATCTCCGTAGTATACGAAGATGATGCAATCCTCATTGTGAACAAAGCACCCTACATGGTTGTTCATCCTACCAGGAGACACCAGAGCGGCACTCTTGCCAATGCTGTGATGCATCACTACAGAGCGAGCGGGGAAGATACCATCATCAGACTGGTTTCCCGATTGGATATGAACACCTCTGGTCTGACCATTCTTGCCAAGAATCAGTTCGTTCATTCTAAAATTTCACAGGACATGCAGGACGATAATTACGACAAATACTATGTTGCCATAGTGAAAGGGGAATTCCCTGAAGACATCAGGCTCATCGATCTTCCCATCTATAGAGACGGTGACGGCGCTTATAATCGAGTCATCGATGAGAGAGGCCAGGAAAGCCGCACAGAGGTGGAAGTGATAGAAAGGTGCAATGGATACTCTCTTCTGCTTCTGAAGCTTCTGACAGGCCGTACGCACCAGATCAGAGTGCACTTAAGCCACTTGGGATATCCCATCATCGGTGATGAGCTGTATGGAGGTGAATTGACAGATCTGGATCGCCAGGCGCTCCATGCGCTTTATATTTCCTTCCAGCATCCCGTCACAGGAAGTCCCATGGATGCCTATGCGAATCTTCTGCCCGATATGTATCAGGCTGGAGTCGATATCGGCTTTGATATGAGTAAAATCAATAAGAACCTTTTTAAGAAGAGATGACGAGAAACTCGGCATCTCTTCTTTCTTCTTATTTGAGGACTCATTTTGCGCATGTTATAATCAGAGAAACATCTGATGATTCAGAATACTGAAGGAGTGAGATCATGAGTTACAGAAAGAAAAACGAATCCGGAAGCCATGGTGGCAATCTGGACTACATTCTGGACGATTATAAGCGGAATGAAAAGAAGGTCATGGAAAACAGCTGTGTAACCGGAAGCGATTCCGGAAAGACAGATGACGGAAGTTTCAGGATGCAGAAAATCATGAAACTGATATCCGTACTGAGCACATTTTCACTCGTTCTAGGATTCCTCGTGTTTCTAGCATTGAGGTTTTTCTGAGAACGAAGTTTTCATTCAGATGGAAAGGATTTGAATGCATCGCCACGTAGGAGTCAATTAAATAATTCGTCCTGATAAGTACCCTGGAGATAGCCTCATGCCATGTTTTATGGCTTATTATCTATCTTCAGGGGCTATTAGATTCATCTGGAATATGGTATATTATAAATAGAAAATAGTAAATATTCTAACATTATCAAGATGATTGTGCGTAATTTGAAATTTTGACAATTGCATAAGAAATCTTACCTATTCATCATCACATTCAAATCAAATGCAAAAGATAAGTAGGAGGAAACTATGGCTAAGACAAAAGAAGACCCTAAAAAAGTGCAGAACACAGAATTCAACCATTATCTGTTTAACACCGGAGAACACATACGCAGTTATGAGTTCATGGGTGCACATGTCATTGAGTTTGAAGGAAAGAAGGGGGTGCAGTTTACAGTATGGGCACCCAATGCGCAGAGTGTATTCATCGCTGGTGATTTCAACGACTGGGGATATGGAGAAATGTTTCCTCAGGGGACTACTGGAATCTGGACCGCTTTTGTGGAAGGAATCGGTGAAGATGCGATCTACAAGTACAGAATCAGAAGACATGACGGCTTTGAATTCCTTAAGGCGGACCCTTATGCGTTCTACTCTGAACTGAGACCTAAGACCGCTTCTGTAGTGAAAGATCTCACCGGGTTCAAATGGGAAGACGGCACCTGGCGTGCGAAGAACAAACGGAAAAATCTCGATGCGAATCCCATGAACATTTATGAAGTCCATCTCGGATCCTGGAAGAGACACTGGGACGGTAAATTCTTCAACTTTCAGCAGTATATCGAGGAACTTATTCCTTATGTGAAAGATCTGGGATACACCCACATAGAGCTTCTGCCCGTAATGGAACATCCGCTGGATGATTCCTGGGGGTACCAGATTACAGGGTATTACAGCGTCACTTCAAGATATGGAGAGCCCAAGGAACTCATGCAGTTCATCAATGAATGTCATAAACAGGACATCGGTGTTATTCTCGACTGGGTTCCTGCGCATTTCTGCCGTGACTCCCATGGTCTTTACCTCTTCGACGGAACACCAACCTATGAATACCAGGATCCGAACAAGGCTTCCAACAACAGATGGGGAACGACTCATTTCGACTACGGGAAGCCCCAGGTTCACAGTTTCATCATCTCAAACGCCATCTTCTGGATGGATATGTTCCATGCGGACGGCTTAAGAGTCGATGCGGTATCCGCCATGCTTTATCTCGATTACGATGATGGTCCATGGACACCGAACATCTACGGAGGCAATACGAATCTGGAAGGAGTCGCGCTGCTGAAGAAACTCAATACCTTAGTGAAGCAGGAATATCCGGCCGCACTGATGATCGCAGAAGAAAGCACAGCCTTCCCGCTGATCACTCATGATGTGGACAGCGGCGGGCTCGCATTTACACATAAATGGAATATGGGATGGATGAATGACATCCTGAGATATTTCGAACTGGATCCGATATACAGAAAGAATCACCATAATCTCATCACTTTTTCCTTCATGTATATTTTCAATGAGAATTTCATTCTTCCCATGTCACATGATGAGGTGGTTCATGGAAAGAAGTCCTTGCTGAATAAAATGCCTGGGGATGAACACATGAAGTTCCAGGGACTTAGAACCCTCATGACCTACATGATGTGTCACCCGGGGAAGAAAGTGAACTTCATGGGCAATGAGATCGCTCAATGGATGGAATGGAGATTCAGAGAAGGTCTGGAATGGATCGGACTGAAATATGAAATGCATCAGAAACATCAGTACTTCATGAAAGAGCTGAACAGTCTATACAAGAATCATAAAGCATTATACGAGATTGATGATTCCTATGATGGAATCGACATCCTGGATGCGGACAACAAAAACGAGAGTCTGTTTACGTTTATCCGAAAAGGAAAGCAGCCAAGAGATTTTCTTGTAGTAGTCTGCAACTTCACCCCGGTTCAGAGAGACCATGTAAAAGTGGGTGTTCCTTTTGAAGGGCAGTATGAAGAACTGCTCAATACAGAACTGAAGGAATACGGCGGTGCCTGGGAGTATTCCGAAAAGACATTCAATACCGTGGAAGAACAGGTCAATGGAAAAGACTTTTCACTAGAAGTCATAGCACCTCCGTTATCTGTATTAATCATAAAACCAAAACGAATCAAGGGGGCGAAGTAATGAAAACAGAAATCATCGCAATGATCCTAGCAGGAGGCCAGGGAACAAGGCTTGGAAAATTCACGAAAAATATCGCAAAGCCAGCGGTACCGTTTGGAGGCAAGTATAGAATCATCGATTTTGTTCTGTCCAACTGTGCAAATTCAAACATGAACACCGTAGGTGTGCTCACTCAGTACCAGCCGCTGATCCTGAACACCCATATCGGTATCGGTTCTCCATGGGACATGGACAGAAACGATGGTGGCGTAACCATCCTGCAGCCATATGCCAGTGCCACTGAAGAAAAATGGTTCCGTGGTACTGCTCATGCTATCTATCAGAATTTCTCCTATATTGAGGATTACAACCCGGATTTCATTCTTGTGCTTTCAGGAGACCACATCTACAAAATGAACTATGAAGCCATGCTGGACTTCCACAAGGAAAAAGAGGCCGCACTGACGATCGCAGTCCTTGAGGTTCCATGGGAAGAAGCACCCAGATTCGGCATCATGAATACCAACGATGAACTGAGAATCGAAGAATTTGTAGAAAAACCGGAAAATCCGAAATCGAATCTTGCTTCCATGGGCATCTACATATTCAACTGGAAGCTTCTCAAGAAGTACATGAACGAAAACATCAATGCGGGTAAGAATATGGATGACTTCGGTAAAAATGTCATTCCCGAATTCCTCGATGCCAATGAAAGAGTCTATGCCTATCCATTCCAGGGATACTGGAAAGATGTGGGAACTCTGGAATCTCTCTGGGAAGCGAACATGGACCTGCTGGATCAGAACTCTGAACTGCAGATCAATGACCGTTCCTGGAAGATCTACTCAAAGAACCCATCCATGCCTCCTCAGTATTTATCCAAAACCGCTGATGTCAAAGATTCACTGATTGTAGAGGGATGCATCGTACACGGCAAGATCCGTAAATCGATTCTTTCTCCAAAAGTCATTGTCGGTGAAGGCACTGAAATATATGACTCCGTCATCATGGAAGATGTGAAGATCGGAAAGAACTGCATCATTAGAAAAGCCATGATCGGATCCCACTCTGTCATCCCGGATAATTCAACGATTGATGAAAATGGTGAGATAGCAGTAGTAGGCGAGTTTGAGATATTTAAGGAGGCGAAATAGATGCCAAGAAATAAACTTTTCGGAATAGTGAATCTCAGTGAAAATGATTATTATATGAAACAGCTGACCAACAACAGACCCCTGGCGTCCATTCCATTTTTAGGCAGATATCGTCTGATCGACTTTGCATTGTCCAATATGGTGAATGCAGGCGTGGATACGGTGGGCATCTTCCTGAACGATAAATTCCGTTCCCTGATGGACCACATCGGAAATGGTAAAGAATGGAATCTGGACAGGAAGAAGGGTGGAGTCTTCTACTTTTCACCATTCTCCACACCAGATATTCATAGTCAGTTACGGGGAGACATCTCCACTTATTTTTCCAATATTGATTACCTGACTGAAGCATCCGCTGATTACGCAGTAGTCATGGGTACTTCCATGGTGTGCAATATCGATCTGCAGGATGTGTTTCATAAGCATCTTGAAACGAAAGCGGACATCACCGTAGTTTATAAGACCATCGATGAAGATGATTTCAGTTTCGAAAGATGCAATACCGTCAATACCAATGAATACAAAAGCGTCATCACCTTCGGCAAAAATATCAGAAGACCTGATGCGCTATCTGAAAAAAAGAAGATTTCCCTTGAAATATTCATCATAAGAAGGGAACTTCTGGTGGATATGATTACGGATGCTGTAACTACCGGAGAGAATGTGTATCTGAATGACGCGCTCCATGATGCTGTCACAAAGTACAAAGTACGCGGCTATGAGTATAAGGGTCTTGTAAAGAGCATCAGCTCCATAGAAAATTATTACAATTCCAGTATGGAAATGCTTGATGAAGATAACATCAGTGAAGTGTTCTTCGGAGAAAACAAGGTTCAGACGAAAGTCAAAGACGAAACCCCGACGTTCTATTCTGATGACAGCAAGGTCAGTAATTCACTCATAGCCAACGGCTGTAAAATTGAAGGTACTGTAATCAACTCCATCATTTTCAGAAGAGTGAATGTGGCGAAGGGAACCGTAATCAAGGATTCCATTATCATGCAGAATACCAATATCAGTGAAAACTGCAGTCTTGAAAATGTGATCACTGACAAACAGGTGGTCATAACCACTGGAACTGAACTGAAGGGAAGCCCGAAAAATCCTTTAGTCGTCAGCAAGGGTTCGGTTCTTTAGGAGGAAGATATGAAAATTTTATTCGCAACCTCAGAATGTTATCCATTCTTGAAAACAGGCGGCCTGGCAGATGTTGCCTACGCACTGCCCAAGGAACTGGTCAACTCCGGTGAAGACTGCAGAGTCATAATGCCCAACTACGGAACCATCAGCAAGGAATTCTCCGATAAAATGGAGCATTTATTCGATACAACCGTCAAAGTAGGCTGGAGAGAGCAGTATTGTGGTGTCAAGTATCTGAAGCATGAGGGAATTGACTACTACTTCATCGATAACATGTATTACTTCCACAGGGAAGCTCCTTACGGTTATTTCGATGATGGAGAACGTTTCTCATTCTTCTCCCAGGCGATACTTGAAATACTCACAAGAATCGATTTTGTGCCTGACATTCTTCACTGCAACGACTGGCACACATCTGTCATTCCTGTTCTCATCAGAACAAAATACAGATGGGAAAAGAAATATGAAAAAGTGAAGACCGTCCTGACCATACATAACCTGAGATTTCAGGGGATCTATCCGCCGGAAGTGCTTGGAAATCTTCTTGGAATCGGAAACGAACTGCTGCAGGACTTCTGTTTCGAGTACTTCGGAAATGTGAATTTCCTGAAAGGTGGAATCAACTACGCTGACCTGGTTACCACAGTAAGTCCTACCTATGCAGAGGAAATCAAGACGGAATACTTCGGTGAAGGGCTCCATGGTGTTATGCAGAAGGTGGATTACAAGCTGCGTGGGATTCTCAACGGAATCGACTATAAGCTATTCAATCCGAGAACAGATAAGAATATCCCGTACACCTATGGGCTGCAGAAGATCGATGAAAAAGTGAAGAACAAGCTTGCACTTCAGAAAGAACTAGGACTTGAGGAGAGGGAAGACGTCCCTATGATCGGTATCATTTCAAGAATGACGGATCAGAAAGGCTTCGACCTCATTGCCGAAGGCATCGAAGAGCTCCTTTATCAGGATGTTCAGCTTGTTGTTCTGGGTACTGGTGACAGACGATATGAGGATATGTTCCGATATTTCAGTTACAAATATCCGAATAAAGTCTCAGCCAATCTGACTTACAACGGTGAACTCGCTCAGAAAATCTATGCGGCTTCGGATCTATTCCTCATGCCGTCGCAGTTTGAGCCCTGCGGTCTTTCTCAGCTCATGGCTTTGAGATACGGCACTGTACCCATCGTCCGTGAGACCGGAGGACTGAAAGATACAGTTCTGCCTTACAACAAATTCACAGGAGAGGGAATCGGATTCACCTTTTCAAATTATGACAGTTATGATATGCTACAAGCGATATATCGTGCTCTGGAAGCATATAGAGATAAATTGCAATTCAAGAACATCATGCTCCAAGGCATGAGAACAGACTACAGCTGGAAATCTTCAGCGAAGGTATATCAGGAATTGTATAGAGATATTCTTTAACCAAAAGGAGACAAACCAGATGATAATAACAAAAGAACAGTTCAAGAAGGACTTTGAGAAGAAAATGCTCAAACTCTACGCACAGGAGGTAGAAGATTCTACAATCCACATGCAGTATTTCACATTGGGATATCTGATGAAGGAATACATCTCTGAAGGATGGGCAAAGACAACCAACAGATACACGAAGTACGGTGAAAAGCAGGTTTACTACTTTTCCATCGAATTTCTGTTAGGCAGGCTTCTTGCAAGTAATCTCTTGAACCTGGGAATCAGAACCACAGTGAACGATGCCTTAAAGGATATGGGTCTGAGCCTGAAAGAGATTGAAGACGTAGAGGTGGATCCAGGTCTTGGTAACGGAGGTCTGGGAAGACTTGCCGCATGTTTCATGGATTCCATGGCTTCTTCAGGAATCCCCGGAAACGGGAACGGTATCCGCTATAAGTATGGATTGTTCCAGCAGAAGATAGTAGATGGCTACCAGGTGGAACTTCCTGAAAACTGGTTGAGAGATGATAACGTCTGGGAAATCAGAAAGAGCGACAAAGCCGTGAAAGTAAGATTTTACGGTGATGCCTGGATGAAGCCCAAAGAGGACGGAAGCCTTGAAGCAATACACACTGACTATCAGGAAGTCCTTGCTGTCCCATATGATACCGCTCTTGTGGGATATGAAAACAAAACAGTGAATACACTGAGATTGTGGAATGCGGAAGTGCCCAACTACAGTGATGATATTCAGGGCGAACTGAACTTCAATAAAGTGCTCCTGAATAAAAGAGAAATCGAGAGTATTTCAGAAGTTCTCTATCCTGACGATTCCCACCAGGAAGGTAGGGTACTGAGACTGAAGCAGGAATACTTCTTTGTTTCCGCCGGACTTCAGAGTATCGTATCTCAGCACAAGGAATCCGGTCATCCGCTCAGTGAACTTCATAACTATGTGGCTGTTCATATCAATGACACGCACCCTGCAGTAGCCATACCGGAGCTCATGAGAATCCTCATGGATGAAGAGGGCATGGAGTGGGCTGAAGCGTGGCACATAACGCAGAACACCATGAGTTATACAAATCATACCATCATGAGTGAAGCCCTCGAAAAGTGGCAGATTGACCTGTTCAAGGAACTGCTGCCCAGAATCTATCTGATCATCGGCGAAATCGATCGCAGATTCAGAGAGATTCTCAGCACGAAATTCGGTGAAGATCAGAATCAGATCGAAAAGATGGCGATCATTTCAGGAGGCTATGTCAGAATGGCTCACCTGTGCATCCATGGAGCTCATAGCGTCAATGGCGTGGCCAAGCTTCATACGGAACTGCTGAAAAGCCAGGAACTCAGAGATTTCTATATGCTCTATCCGTATAAATTCAACAACAAGACCAACGGCATCACCCATAGAAGATGGCTTATGCTGGCAAACCCTGAATTATCGGATCTTCTGGATGAAACCATCGGAAACTCATGGAGAAGGAATCCTCAGGATCTGAAGCTCTTCAAAAAATACAAGAGAGATCCGGATATTCAGAAGAAGGTCGAACAGATCAAGCAGAACAACAAGGAAAAGCTTGCTCAATACATCAAGGAAAAGAATAATATCGTAGTGGATCCAAATTCGATATTCGATGTTCATGTCAAGAGACTGCACGCATACAAGAGGCAGCTGCTGAATGCCCTTCATATCCTGCATCAGTATCATGAAATCATCGAGAACCCGAATTTCGATATGCTGCCCAAGACATACATTTTTGCTGCAAAGGCGGCGCCAGGCTATTATTTCGCAAAAGAGATCATCAAGTTCATCAATGCTCTGGCAGATCAGATCAATAATGATCCAAGGGTGAAGGACAGAATCAAAATCGTATTCCTGGAAAACTACAGTGTGACTCTAGCTGAAAAAATCATTCCGGCTTCTGAAGTTTCAGAACAGATCTCAACAACCACGAAAGAAGCTTCTGGAACAAGCAACATGAAGTTCATGATGAATGGCGCTGTAACTCTTGCAACACTGGATGGTGCAAATGTGGAAATTCTGGAAGAAGTAGGTCACCCCAATATCGTGATCTTCGGGATGACAGAAAAAGAGGTCCTGAATTACTACAGAAACGGCGGGTACAATGCAAGAGAGATCTATGAGTCCGATGCGCGGGTGAAAAGAGTTCTGGACAGTCTTACCAATGGTTTCATAAAAGGAATTCAGGTAGAAGGTCAGGACATCTTCAAAAACCTCATCGACTACAATGACGAATTCTTTGTACTTAAAGATTTCGATTCTTACGTTGCCGCTCAGAAAAAGATGGAGGACTTGTACAGGGATCGCTTCACATGGAATAAAATGTCCATTGAGAACATCTCCTCATCAGGTGTATTCTCCTCTGATGTAACGGTCATGCAGTATGCTTCAGGCATCTGGGATACCAGAATCATTGAAAGATAAGCTTATAGAATCAAATATATGAAATAAAGTATAAGTCCTGGAAGATTCCAGGACTTATATCAAATCAGGGATAAAGGATGGTGGAGTACCCTTACTTTCAGGGACACTCAAATTATATGAATTATCGTGACATAACTATCGAATACAACTCATTCAGAGAATCACATAAAAAACCTTTCGGCGCCACAAGAGTGAATGAGGGGATCACCTTCAGAATTCTGGTGGAAAATGCAAAGAATGCGGAAGTGACGCTGGTCATAGCAAAGGAAGGCCACGGGGAGAGATACATGCGCATGAATCCCGTTGATAAGCTTCATCATTCCGCTACCTATACGGCTGATGAAGCTGGCTTATGCTTCTATTTCTTCATCATAAACTACCAGGACCATGATGTGCATCGCACAGTTTATGCAGGTTCACCTGGTCATGGCATCGGCGGAGAACAGGTCATCAAGGAGAACCGATGGGATATCACCCCATACCAGATCACCTTTCACAATTACATCAAGCCAGCACCATCATGGTACAAGGAGACGATTTTCTATCAGATTTTCGTGGATCGCTTCTATAACGGAAATGAAGACAAACGGATCAGCAGTCCGAAGAAGAATTCCTTTCTCTATGCCACCTGGGAGGATACACCCATGTACATCAAGGACTGTCAGGGCAGCATCATGCGCTGGGATTTCTTCGGCGGGAATCTGCTCGGTGTCATGAAGAAACTGGACTACCTGAAAGAGCTGGGCATTGGAGGTATTTATCTTAATCCGATCTTCAAAGCCAGAAGCAATCATAAATATGACACAGGAGACTACATGACGATCGATGAAATGTTCGGAGATGAAGAGACCTTCCAGCGTCTCATAGAGGAAGCCGGAAAACGCGGTATACGAATTGTTCTGGATGGGGTATTCAACCATGTCGGTGCTGATTCGAAGTACTTCAACGCTTTTGGCAGCTATCCGGAACTGGGTGCTGCTGAAAGCAAGGATTCTCCGTATTATCCTTGGTTCAACTTCTTCAACTATCCCAGTGAGTATGAAAGCTGGTGGGGCGTGAAGGATCTGCCCAATGTAAATGAGAACAATCCTTCCTATCGTGATTTCATCGTCGGTAAAGGCGGTGTCATTGAAAAATGGACGAAGATGGGAATCGGCGGATGGCGACTGGATGTAGCAGATGAGATGCCGGACGATTTCATCAAGGATATCCGTTCGACCATGGACGGTATTGCAGAGGATAATATTCTCATCGGAGAAGTATGGGAAGATGCCTCCAATAAAATCGCCTACGGGAAAAGAAGGAGATACCTCTTAGGAGACGAGATTCACGCCACCATGAATTATCCGTTCAAAGATGGTGTTATAGCCTACTTAAACGGTCATGTGAGAGCCAGGGATCTTTATACAAGGTTCATGTCTCTGAAAGAAAACTACCCGAGAGAAGCGTTTTACAGCGCATTAAACAACCTAGGCACACATGACACAAAAAGAATCTATACGGAAATTGATGATGTGACAAGATTACGCGTTGCCGTTGGGATGCTTCTCACTTTTCCCGGTGTACCCTGCATCTATTATGGAGACGAAGCAGGAATGAAAGGGGAATCGGACCCCTACAACAGAGGACCTTATCCTTGGGGAAACGAGGTGGAGGAGGTTTCCGACATCTACAGAAAAATGATGCATCTGCGTAATTCCGATGACGCTTTCACCAGAGGTGATTTCATTCCGTTCTATCAGGAGAATCTCTTCGGTTACCTCAGAAATACGCAAGACAGCACGTATCTCATCCTCATCAACAGAGAGCCGGAAGAGGCGAGACTTGTGGTAAGTGATGTCATCGGCTTAGAGTCCGTATCCGATGAAATGGAAGGGCTGCTGGATGACTTCTATTATCTGGAGAGCACCTCTTTCAACTGCATCAAGATCAGATAACTTAAAAGGAAGAGCGCTGCAACAAGATTCTTGTTGCAGCGCTCTTCCTTTTCCATTTCATTCATCTCTTCTGATTTTCAATTCTTTTCAGATATTCCATGCGTTTATGAGACATCTTTCTTCTTTTTCGTCTCTTAGCTGTATTCAGCATTCTGATCCCGATGAGAAGAAGCACCAGAATGACGGTTGTTCCAAGCAGAAGAGGAACGATTTTATTCAGAAAGCTGTTTTCTTTGATTTCATCCAGAATCTGGGATTCTTCCAGTTCAGCTTCTGTGAATACAATGTCGCTTTCGCAGACCAGATCGATCTTACCCACTTCCTCCTCATTGATGAGGACATTCACTGTATCAATCACATCACCGGACTGATGGTCTTCCGTGATCACGATTTCGCTGAATTCCAGTAAAGGTTTCGGTTCACTCTGGTCTATAGAGATGTAGTGAAAGTCTTCTCTGGCTACCAGTGTCCGTTCTTCTCCGTCCGGGAGAACAATCTTCTTCATCTCCTGTCCTTTTTTGTACAGAACATGAACGGAGGTGTTGTCGAAGGCCCATTCAAAGAGTTCCTTGCTTTCTGTCCAGTAGGTGTTCTGGTTCACACCTTTCACAATAGAGACTACGAGCCTGCGGCCATCCTTTTCTGCCATTGCGGTGTAGGAATAGCCTGCTTCGGGAGTCCATCCGGTTTTCCCCATGATTACCGGCTCGTAATAGTACTGACTTGTGCTTCTCATCATATTGTTCTTGTTGGTGGCCCATCTGTTCATATCTGTTAAAAGATTGGTCAGCGGGAGCATATGACTTCTTTTCTGGGCTATTTCCACCAGTTTCTCGTTTTTTCCCGCTTCAGCGGTTATCAGAGCCAGGTCCCTGGCTGTGCTTCTATTGTTTTCACCTTCATCATAGTACAGACCGGAAGGGTTGTAGAACTCCGTATTCACAGCGCCGATGCTGTGCGCTCTTTCTGTCATAAGCTCTGCGAAGGCTTCAATGCTTCCTGAAACTTCTTCCGCCAGAATTTCTGCTGCGTCATTGGCTGAATGAAGCATAAGGGCATAAAGAAGATCAATGACCATGATTTCTTCGCCTTCCTTGAATCCCATGGAAGCACCTTTTGCATAAGGCGGGTTTGGACCTACAGTGACTATTTTTTCAAGATCGAGCATCTCGATAGCCAGTAAGGCAGTCATCACCTTCGTCGTAGAAGCGATGAGATTCTGTTTTTCGCTTTGCTTATCATAAAGAACAACACCGGTTTCCGCATCCATGACAACAATGGACTCGGAAAATGTTTCCGGTGGTGGTGTTTTCGTGTCTATAGTTGATCCGAAGACTGATTGAACTGTTATTGTGCTTACTACCAATGTTAAGATAATCATTCTGGATAATTTCATCATATTATGTCTCAATTTTCACACCTCGCTTCAATAATTATATCAAATATCACAATTGAGCACTATAAAAAATGTAAAATAATACATAATATATGTAAAGAAAATAAGTATATGTAGGTGAAATGAATGAATTCGATCAAGAGGAATAGGAAAGACATCCTTTCTTTCGTCCAGAAGACTATATTCTGCCTCGGTCTTGCTGCTGCTTCTATCAGCTTCTGCGCCTGCAGCAGAAGCAACGACGATCTGTTTCTGAACGAAGAGACCGTAGAAGAGATTTCTGTAGTCACAAAAGAAGAGGAACCTGTTCAGACTATCATTGTCGAGATAAAAGGAGAGGTCCTGGCACCTGGCGTCTATACCATGCCGGGTAATTCAAGACTCAATGATCTGCTCCTTGCATCAGGCGGTATGACTTCCTACGCAAACCTGAGAAATGTCAATCTCGCCATGAGGATTGAGGATGGAGAATCTTTTTATATCCCATCCATTCTGGAGGAAGAAGAAGAGATTGTGGTGGGCAGTCAGAAGCAGGAAGAGGGGAAAATCGATCTGAACAAGGCTACAAGAGAAGAACTCATGAGTGTCACTGGGATCGGTCCCGCAACCGCGGACAACATCCTTGCCTATAGAGAAGAGATGGGGAAGTTTACATCCGTCGATGAACTGGTGGAGGTCAACCGGATCGGAGACAAAACACTTGAAAAAATCCGGGACTATTTCATTGTGAAATAATACTGTACAGATGAAAAAACGGGAATCCTTCTATCAGATTCCCGTTTCATTCTTATGCGTTTATTGTTTCTTTCAACAGTTCAATACCTTTTCTTAATCGATCCAGTGATTCCTCTTTACCAAGAACATCTGCTGCCTCAAATGCGCCACCAGGGGTAAACTGCTTCCCGGTTAATGCGGTTCTGATCGGCCAGAGCATCTGCCCGTTCTTGATGCCCAGTTCCTTTACTTTCCCAAGGACTATTTCATGAAGTGTATCCATGTTCCAGTTCTCTGCCGGAACTGATTCCAGCACAGGCAAAATGGTCTCCAGAGAGGAAAGGGCTACTTCGCTGTTGGTCTTCATCTTCTTATGCGTGTACATCTCGGTGGAGTACTCCGGTAAAGCATAGAAAAAGTCCAGCTGTCCACTGATTTCACTTAGCACTTCCACACGCGTGTGAAGGATCTCTGCAATTTTCATTGTGTCCAGCGGCTTGTCCTTGATATCTTCCAGGATATAAGGAAGCGCAAGTTCATGGAATTTTTCAAGAGACAGCTTCTTCAGATACTCTCCATTCATCCATCTCAGTTTTTCTGAATCGAAAATGGCAGGACTCTTATTGATATTCCTGTATTCGAATACCTCGACCAGTTCTTCCAGTGAAAAGATCTCCTGTGTTGTTCCAGGATTCCAGCCAAGTAAAGAGATGTAGTTCAATACAGCTTCCTTCAGGTATCCCTTTGCAAGCAGATCTTCAAAAGATGCATCTCCGGTTCTTTTGGACAGCTTATGCTGCGCATCCTTCATGATCGGAGGGCAGTGTACATAAACCGGTACGTTCCAGCCGAAGGCTTCGTAAAGTCTGTTGTACTTCGGTGAAGAGGAGAGGTATTCGCTTCCACGAACCACGTGCGTGATTTCCATGAGATGGTCATCCACGACATTTGCGAAATTATAGGTTGGAAGACCGTCGCTTTTCAGAAGCACCATATCTTCAAGTTCTTCATTGTCTACAGAAATTGTTCCATAGATAACATCTTCAAACTTCGTTACGCCTTCCGTAGGGTTGTTCTGTCTGATCACATAAGGAAGTCCGCTTTTCAGATTTTCCTCCACTTCGTCATGACTTAAGGAGCAGCAGTGCTTGTCATACTTGAATGGTTTCTTCTGTGCTTCCGCATTTTCTCTCAGCATATCCAGACGTTCTTTTGTACAGAAACAGTAGTATGCTTCCTTTTTCTCCACAAGCTTTTCAGCATATTCCTTGTAGACATCTCTACGTTCACTCTGTACATACGGACCATAGTCTCCACCCACATCCGGACCTTCATCATGGATCAGTCCTGTGTCCCTGAGTGTATTGAAAATCACGTCTACAGCACCTTCCACGTATCTTTCCTGGTCTGTATCCTCAATTCTTAATATAAAGTCTCCGCCTTCATGTTTAGCGATCAGGTATGCGTATAAAGCAGTTCTCAAATTACCCACATGCATGTATCCCGTTGGACTTGGGGCAAACCTTGTTCTTATTTTACTCATAATGGCCTCCTTACAGATTAAAGAAGTTTCGGCCACGAGCCAAAACTTCATTGTCATCCTTAATTATACTATTCAGGTGATTTCTGTCAATTGGTTAAAGGGATTACTTCTTTTCCGTTGGCGGCAAAAACGATGCTGCCCATTTCTTCCGTCAGCAGAGTTCTGGCACCGATGCTCTCATATCGTTCCAGAATCTCAGGAGAGGGGAGGTTGTGATCATTTCCAAGTCCTGAGGTCACAACGATATATGCAGGATCCACTTTATCAAGAAAAGCTTTCGAACTTGAAGTTTTGGATCCATGATGCGGCGATTTCAGGACGTCTGACTTCAGCTGCATACCAGTTCGGATCACTTCATTCTCCACAAGTTCTTCTGCATCACCTGTAAAGAGGAACGCATTTGTTCCAACCACCAGCCGCATGATGGGGGAATAGTTGTTGGGATTGAGATAGCTGTCTCTATTCGGAGATAAAATCTGCAGTGTGACGCTTTCTCCAAATGCAAACTCCATTCCGCCTTTCAGTATTTTTCGCGGAATGTTCTTTTCTTCTAGAGCTCTGGTCATTCGGATGAAAGATCGGGTGACAAGATCCTTATCCGGAGCATAAAATTCTCCGATTTCAAAGGCGGAGAGCACATCTCCCATACCTCCGATATGATCCTCATGAGGGTGAGTCAGAAAAACGAGATCCAGCTTCTCCACATCATAGGTTTTGAGGTATTCAATGATCGTGGCCGCATGTTCTTCCTCTCCTGCATCGATGAGAATGTTCTTTCCGTTGACCTCCATGAAAATGGAGTCTCCCTGACCAATATCCATATAATGGACTTTCACCGGTGCATTTACGGACTGAATTCTTGAGACCTCAGTGGATTTTTCTACACCCACAATTCCATAGTCCAGAATAAAGTAGATTCCGACCAGACTCGCTAGAAGGATGACAAAAAGAATCATGGGCAGATAAGTTCTTTTTCGCATGGATACCTCCGAATTTCTCTTTGTATTCATTTTACCATCATTCCAGTTAATTAAACAGATTGGATCTCCCTCATTTCATGAGTGAGTGATATTCCACTACAATATGAAAATACTTCATGAAAAAACATAGGCCGACAATGAATAATGATTTATAATAGAAGATATGATACGGAACAAACCATTCTGGAAAGAGAAGAACGACACACTGCAAGGAGTAGAATTATGTTATTTGATATTATAAGTAAAATACGATTTGGATTATCACTGATTCGTCTCTGGTTCAGCATGCTGGGAACCAGATTCATGAAAAAGAAAATGGACAGGGATACTTATTATCAGGAAATCCTGAGAAAAGCCAAGGTACACACATCGGATCTGGTCAGAATTTCGAAGATGAATCTGATTGTGGAAGGGCTGGAAAACATTCCAGATGAACCTGTGGTCTTCATGGGAAACCATCAGTCCTATATAGACATCTACGTGGCTGTCACAACCTTAAGCAGAAGACTCATCCTCATAGGGAAGAAGGAAATCCTGAAAATACCTATAATAGGCAAATTAGGCCGTGAGATGAACGTTCTCTTCCTGGATCGTGAAAACCCCCGCGAAGGATTAAAAACGATTCTGGAGGCCATCAGGCTCATTAAAGAGGAACGCTTCGATGTGCTGATCTATCCTGAAGGTACCAGAAGCAAATCACGAGAAATGGGGGAGTTTCATAAAGGCAGCTTCAAGATTCCACAGAAATCCAGAGCACCCATCGTGCCCATGGTGGTCAACGATGCATACAAGGTATTTGAAGACACCTACAGGGTCACTCCCGGTGTGGATGTCCATCTGAAGTTTCTTCCACCGATCTATATGGATCAGCTCAGTGAGGAGGATGTGAAGAATATCGATCAGGTCCTGAAGGACATGATTCAGAAGGAACTGGACTCTTTCAACGCTTAATCAGGGAAACGTGAAAACAGCTGCATCACTGCAGCTGTTTTCTATGTCTTCATCAGATTTCTATAATTTGATGTTTCTATCCAGTGGCTGTGATAAGGAGATAAAGGTATCTGTTCTCTGCACACCACTGATGATATTGATACTATTGAGCAGCAGATCCTGCAGATGAGCGATATTCTTACATACAAGTTTCGTAAATATAGAATAATCTCCTGTTGTATAATGCAGTTCTACAATTTCATTGATATTGGCCAGTTCGTCAATGGCTGCCTGGAAAGAGGAACTCTTGTCCAGGTAGATGCCCACGAAACAGCAGACGTCATAGCCCAGTTTAGGCATATCCAGCAGAATCTTCGTTCCCTTGATAATGCCAAGGTCTTCCATTTTCTTCATTCTCACGTGAATCGTACCGCCGGAAACATGACACACTCTTGCAATTTCAAGATATGGTGTTCTAGCGTCCTTGATCAGAATTTCCAAAATCTGAAGATCTAAATCATCCAAATTGATTCCAGTATTACTTGTCATAATGCACCCCCATAATTCGATATAACTTATTATATCAAATAAAATGACATAAAATAGTAATATCGTAAAAAAAATATTCTTTTTCCATGGAATTTATAATACACAATTTTTAACAATTTGTAAAGAAGTGTTTTTCGGGTTACAAATATTACTGTCTTGATTATTAAGCTGGAATGGCATAAAATAAAAAGGAATTGAGGGAGGTTTTAACTTGAATTGGACGAATCTGTTAATCATCTTTGCTATGTCTATTGCTATATTCTTTGTTTACTCCATAGTGAACATCAACTATTTAAGCAAGCTTAAAGTAAGCAAATGGACAGTCCTTGTAGTATCGCTGGTGTTCCTGTTTATAGGTCTGATCATTCCGGCATATACCGACAACCTGATCATACACTATATTCCGACTGCGATCTTTGTGTTCTTTTTCCTATGGTACTCTGATCTGTCCGGACTATCGAAGATCGGTGCACCGAAGAACAGAACAGCTGCTACAAACACAACTACAATCAGACCGAAGGCAAAGCCAAACAAACTGAAGTATGTCGATGAAAAAGACATCGTGAAATCGGAAGAAATAAAAGGGAAGAACAAGCTTTTCAAGAAAAAACAGAAATAATTTCTTTATAATTCTACAAGAGATTTTTTGAGCAGATATGGAAACATGTCTGCTTTTTTTATATGAAAAAGTCGCCGCATCGGAAAGATGCGGCGACTTGCTTTTATAGAAATTCTATTTTATGAACAGCCTGTGGTTGTTCCGCAGTCGAGACAGACCTTGCAGGTTCCATTCTTGACCATTCTGGTACTCTGACAGGTAGGGCACACAGAGTCATAGAGCTTCTCGCCGTTCTTCTCTGCGTCCTTTATGATGTCTTTCACATCACTCTCATCCACAACCATGGACAATTGTTTGATGTTCTCAGTTTCATAATAGTTGTTCACGAATCTGGATCTTGATCTGGTCAGCACATCATTTTCTTCCGGCTTGATCTGAACTCTGGAGTAGTCTCCCAGTTCGATGTCAATGACCTTGGAAATCAGATCTGAGATGGAGCTGACGTTCTTGATGTAAGGATGCTTGGATACGAAACCGTACGGCTCGTATTTCTGACCCCTCAGCATTTTGGAAATATCCTTTGGCGGGATATGATACTGAAGCATAACTGAAACAGTTTTTGACAAGGAATTAAGCAGTCCTGTAATCAGGGTTCCTTCTCTGTCTGTTGTCATGTAGATTTCAGAAATTTCGCCTCTGGCATTTCTGTTGACTGTGACATAGACTTTTACATCATCAATCTGAGCTGGGTGGGTATGTCCGGCACGAATACCGTTCATCTTCTCTCTTCTGTTTCCACCGGCATTCAGCTTCGGAAGATTTTTCTTCGCTTCTCTGGCGTACTCCAGAAGCGCATCATAAGTGAGATTTTCCAGTTCCAGATTCTCATCATGATGATCGATCTTGGTATTCAGCGGTTGTGCGAACTTGGAACCGTCTCTGTAGAGTGAAATTCCCTTCACACCAGTTTCCCATGAACGGATATGGACTTCCTTGAAATCTTCCACAGTGGCACTGTTTGGCAGGTTAACAGTTTTTGAGATTGCACCTGATACAAGAGGAGTCAAGGCTGCAACCATGAGCACATGCCCATAGTGCTGGATGAATCTCTTTCCTGTTCCGCATACATTAGCTGTATCAAAGATCGGATAATGTTCTTCCTTCAGATGAGGTGCACCCTCGATCTTTCCGTCAGCAACCATACCATCTTCTTCTCTTCCGATGTAGGCCATGATGTCCTTGATTTCTTCCTTGGTGTAGCCAAGGTTCTTAAGCGCCACTTCCACAATAGGGTTGGCGATGGTCATGAATCCGCCGCCTACAAGCTTCTTGTAGACTACGTGGGAGAAGAAAGGTTCAATGGATGTGGCTGCACAGTCCATGGCGAAGGAAATCGTACCTGTTGGCGCAATGACACTTACCTGAGCATTTCTGTATCCGAACTGTTCACCGTGATTCACCGCATCCGCCCAGGACTCTTTCAGAACATCTGAAAGTTCTGTCTGGCCGAGTTCCATAAGAAGACCATGGTTGATTCTGATGGGCTCATAGTGAAGCTCTTCCAGGTCACTATCCAGAGCGCCAGCCACTCTTGCATGGTTTCTGATGACTCTGTTCATGTACTTGCTGTTCAGATCATACTTTTCAAAGGGTCCAACCGCTTTTGCCATCAGAGCGGAAACCTTGTAGCTTTCCCCTGTAATCAGTCCCATGATACCCGCTGACAGCGCTCTTGCTTCATCCGAGTCATAAGGAAGGCCTAAAGCCATAAGCAGTGAGGCGATGTTCGCAATACCAAGACCTGTTGTTCTGAACATATAGGTCTTTCTTGCAATATCCACAGTAGGGAACTGTCCCCAGTTGATGGAGGATTCCAGAAGCAGCTGATTCAGTCCGATCATATGCTTCAGACCCTTGACATCAAGCAGGTTCTTCTCCACATCATAGAATCTGTAGACGTTCAGTGAGGCAAGGTTACAGCTTGTATCATCCAGGAATGCGTATTCTCCGCATGGATTTGTGGAATTCAGACTGTTGTGCTTTGCCCATAGATCACCATCTTCCCCTGCAGGGCATGTATGCCAGGCATTGAATGTGTCAGTGAACTGAGGTGCCGGATCTGCGGATCTGCAGGCGGCATCGTTGAACTCTTCCCATAGCTTGGAGACTTTGATCTCTCTGTTTACGGAATCATCCACTCTACCTCTGAGGGTGATTGTTGCATCAGGATCATTCTCCAGATTCTTCACTTTTCTCATGAATTCATCAGAGATACGTAAAGAGTTGTTTGAATTCTGACCGGATACGGTTTCGTATGCTTCTCCGTCTATGTCAGCATCATATCCCATCTTCGCCAGAGCGCGGACCTTATCTTCTTCCTTCGCTTTCCAGAGGATGAACTGTTCGATTTCAGGGTGGTCCACATCAAGACAGACCATCTTGGCTGCTCTTCTTGTGGTTCCGCCTGACTTGATTGCTCCGGCATTTCTGTCAAGGCCTTTCAGGAAGCTCATAAGTCCTGATGAAACGCCTCCGCCTGTGAGTTTCTCACCAACGGCTCTGATATTGGAGAAGTTTGTTCCAGTACCGGATCCGCCTTTGAAAAGCTTTGTTTCTGCAACATACTGTTCAGAAATGGAATGTTCTCCCAGAAGCTTGTCTTCAATGGATAGGATGAAACAGGCAGATGCCTGTGTTCTTGTATAGGTGTCCTGTGATTTCACGACTTTCTTCTGCTTCGGATCATAGTAGTACAGGTCATTCTGACCACCTGTGATGCCGTAGCTCTGCTTCAGTCCTGTGTTGAACCACTGAGGAGAGTTCGGGGCGTACATCTGATTCAGAAGACCGTATACCATTTCATCATAGAATATGTCCTTTTCATCCTGTGTCTTGATGATGCCTTCATCTGCCAGAGATTCCATCCAGAAAGAAACCATTCTATGCGCGACCATCTTCATGGAATCCTCATAACCGGATTCATTGTTTACACCAGCTCTTCTGAAATACTTCGAAGCGATGATGTCCACGGCATTCTGCGAATAATGAGCAGGAAATTCCAGTCCTTTCATTTCCACAATGACTTTGCCGGTCTTATGGTTTTTCAAGAGAACATCTCTCTTGCTCCAGTCAAATAAGTCATAAACAGTTTTGTCTTTATTATTATCCAGCTCTTTAGTATAATAACGTTTGAACAAGTCTTTAATATCCTTCATTGCTAACCTCCCAAATAATTGACGATGAATTAAGTATAATACTATATGTTGTGCAAAGCAATACTCAAAAACACAATATGTAGATATTTAACAACTTGACAACGCGAAAAAAAGGGGAAAAGAAATTACAGGATTTAAAAGAACTCAAAAAGACCAAGGGAAAGCGTGTTTCATCGGATAAATTTGCACTGAACTTACAAAATTTGAGGAAAATGAGGTATGATGATTAAAGAATTTAAAGGGGTCAGACCCGAAATACAGGAAAATTGTTTTATTGCGGAAAATGCGACACTCATAGGAGATATCAGAATAGGCGAACAATCTTCCGTCTGGTATGGTACGGTGATCCGCGGGGATGTAGCGCCCATACGCATTGGCAGACAAACCAATATACAGGACAATTCCATCCTCCACACAGACAAGGGACTGACGCTGACCATCGGAGATCATGTGACTATTGGGCATGGATGTATCATACATGGCGCATCCATCTTGGGAAATTCCATCATCGGTATGGGCAGTATCCTTCTGAACGGTTCTGAAATCGGTAAAAACACCATGATCGGGGCAGGGAGCCTTGTTACGGAAGGAAAAAAGATTCCTGAGGGAGAACTGTGGATGGGAAGACCTGCAAAATTCGTAAGAAAATTGACGATTGAAGAAATCGTGAAATTAGAAAACTCGGCAAAGCACTATTTTGACTATGCGATGGAGCATAAAGGAGACAGAAATGATTAAGTTTGGCGATTACAATATGTTGAAGGTGAAGCGAGAAGCTTCCTTCGGACTTTATCTGGACAAGGAGACAGGGAACACTTCAGATGATATTCTACTTCCCAATGGGAACATCGTCGGGGACACCCCGAAAATAGGGGACGAAGTCCAGGTGTTCATTTACAGGGATTCCAAGGACAGACTCATTGCAACCATGAAAAAGCCTAAGGTTACTGTAGATAATTTTGCAGTGCTTAAAGTAACTTCCGTAACCGAGTTCGGTGCGTTCATGGATTTCGGACTGGAAAGAGATATTCTGGTACCGAAAAGAGAAATGAAATACACCATGGTGCCCGGAAACGAATACCTTGTATTCATCTATGAGGATAAGACCGGTCGTCTGGCAGCTTCCACAGAAGTCGGCAGATACCTGGATATCCCTGAAGAAGAACAGTATCAGGTGGGGGAGACCGTCACTGGCATCGTGTATGATAAACAGACCAACGGCACACTGGAAGTGGCCATTGAAGAGAAATATATGGGCATCGTGCTGAAGAATGAATACTTCACGGACATCAATCCTGGAGACAGAGTCACAGGAACCATCAAGAGAGTCCTTGAAGATGGAAGGATCAGCTTCACCCCCAGAAAGAAAATGATCGAGGCGAAAGAGGAGCTCTCTGATACAATCCTTGATTATCTGAAGGAACATGACGGATTCATGCCTTACAATGATAAGTCCACACCGGATGAAATCAGAAAGCAGTTCAACAGCAGCAAGAACTACTTCAAGATTTCTCTGGGAAATCTGATGAAAAAAGGACTGATCAGACAGGATGAAAAGGGAACCCATCTGAAATAGAGACCCTACACGGAGGAGGACATAAATTGATAGAAACAGCAAATCCTACAGGAATGAGCAGAGAAAAGAAAATGAAGAGCGCACTTCTCTTCGTCAAGGCACAGCTGAAAAACGAAACAGACACCTTGGCGAATCTGGCCAATATCAGCGCTGTGATCAATATGTACATGGATGATATCAACTGGGTCGGATTCTACCTCATGAAGGAAGGGGAACTGCTCCTCGGACCTTTCCAGGGGAAGCCCGCCTGCAACCGCATTGAGATCGGCTCTGGAGTATGCGGAACCAGTGTGAAGGAAAGGAAAACCCAGATGGTGGACGACGTACTGGCCCTTGACAACCATATCGCTTGTGATTCCGCATCCCGTTCCGAACTGGTGGTGCCAATCTGTAAAGAGGGAGAAGTCTTCGGCGTACTGGACATCGACAGCCCCTCTCTATCAAGGTTCACGGATCTTGAGAAGACCTATATGGAAGAACTCGTAGCGATTCTGGAAAAATCTCTGTAAATCAGACACAACATCTTCATGAAAAAAGATTGAGCCGTTTTTCTTCGGCTCAATCTTTTTTTCACATTTTCTTCTGCAGTTCCACGATGGTATTGAATTCGGTATACAGCAGGTCCAGAGTTTCAAAGATCCTCATAGCACCTTCGGAATCCTCAGAAGGATAAATCTTCAGATGAGGCATATACTTCACCTCATCCTCCTCGCTCGTTTTCAGGAAATCGAGATTTTTCAGTTCTTCCGTGAATTTTCTGAACTCCATTAAATCATGCTCCTGCACAATCACTTTATAGGTGTCTTTTGTATAGCAGCTGTCATAAGCCAGGTGCGTCATGACTTTCAGTCTCCGGATCACTTCTTCTGCCGTCTTCAGGTTCTTCTTCTGCATGACATTCAGTGGAATCAGGGGTTCTTTCTTCAACGCCTCGATATTATTCGTGACAATTTCGATATCTGCGAAGACATGGCTAAAAGGCATATTGTAGCTCATTTTCTCCGGATTTTCATGATCCATCAGATAATCATAGGTCAGGGACATGATGTTTTCCAGCTTGAGTCTTACAAACTCCAGTCTTTTTCTTGTGATCTTCCGATAATAGAAGAAAGAAAAAATCAGGTTGAAGATGATTGCGATGAGAACACCCAGTCCCAATGCCAGCATACGGAGTCTGATCGTCAGAAGAATGCTTGGATTGCCCATGGCATCACTCTGAATAAACTGCGTCATGTAGATGCTGGTGAAGATGGCAACAGGGGATACTGCCCTGTAGTCAATCTTCAGTGCCATATACAGTGTAAGTCCCATTCCCAGCATGATGGTGAGAATGTTCACACCCAGAAAATAGACAAGAATTCCTGTTGTGACGGCACCAAGAAATGATGCAAGCAGCTGATTGACGCCGCCTTTCACAGCCGAAATGTTTGTTGCCTCAAGATTATACATGACACCCAGAAGGACTGAAATCATATCAAGTCTTGTCACATCGAACATCATGCCGAAAACATATCCTGTTCCTATGGCGAGCATCGCCTTCAGGATATAGAGCCATGAGTCGAGAAGTACCGCTTCTTTTCTTAGTCCGATGAGTCTTTTAATCTGTTCCATACTTGCTCCTTTGCTGAATAAAAAAATATAATTTCCGTACTCATAATAATATCACAGACGATAAAAGATGTGTATGTATTTATTCCTGCGGAAGATAACACCCCCCTGAAGCCTGTCATGTATGCTTCAGGGGGGTCTTTCCTATGCTACAGTGGAAGATTGTTCTTTTTTCTGTACGCTCTCATGAAAATCTTGATGATCTCATTGGCTAGGAGAGGCAGCAGGGATAAACCAAAGACGATGAGCCAGTCATTCAGCGGCAGTGCGATGACTTTAAACGCTTCTGCCAGGAATGGGATGGAGATCAATCCGAACTGTAGTCCTGTTCCTGCAATGATTGACAGAAGAAGATACTTGTTCTTGAAGAATCCCACCTGGAATATGGATTTTGTTTCGCTTCTCATGGTCAGTGAATAGAAAAGCTGTGATGTGGCCAGTACGACAAAAGCCATGGTTCTGGCATAAATCAGGACATCTTCCGGCGCATCGGCAGATTCGAAAAGGGAAGAACCCCGCTCTTCAAGGCCTATGGCGAATGCAAGCAAAGTAAGGGAACCGATGAGAAGTCCTCCGATGATTGCTCTGATTCCTGCACCTCGTGCGAAAAAGCTTTCCTTCGGATCTCTTGGCTCTTTCTTCATTACATCCGGGTCTCCAGGGTCTACTCCTAATGAGATCGCTGGAAGCGTATCTGTAACCAGATTCACCCAGAGGATCTGAGTAGGGAGCAGTGGAATCGCGAAGGAGAAGAGTACCGATACGAAAATCGCCACGATTTCTCCAAGGTTACATGAAAGCAGGAAGATTACGGCTTTCTTGATGTTGTTGTAGATATTTCTTCCTTCTTCAATGGCTGCAACGATGGTTGTAAAGTTGTCATCTGTCAGAATCATATCCGCCGCGCCTTTTGATACGTCTGTACCGGTGATGCCCATGGCTACACCTATGTCTGCATGTTTCAGTGATGGCGCATCGTTAACGCCGTCACCGGTCATAGACACGATGTTGCCCTGTTTCTTGAAGGCTTTGACGATTTTCACCTTATGATCCGGTGAAACTCTGGCAAAGACTCTGTAATTGTTGATTTTTTCAGCGAACTCTTCATCGGAGAGTTCGTCGATTTCAGCACCGGTCATGGCCTGACCGATATCATCTGCGATACCCAGCTCCTTGGCTATGGCAACTGCAGTATTCTTATGGTCACCGGTGATCATGATGGATGTGATGCCGGCCATATGAGCAGATGCGATGGAATCCTTCACTTCCAGTCTAGGTGGGTCGATCATTGCGACAAATCCTATGACTGTAAGATCCTTTTCCATTTCTTCGGGATCGATTTTCTCCTCAGCATCCTTATAAGCAACACCTAGAACTCTTAATGCCTCATTGGACATCTCGATGGATTTATCAAGAATGGTCTTTCTCATTTCCTCTGTCAGCGGTTTCACTTCTCCGTTGATCAGAATCGAGGAGGAGATCTTCAGGATATTGTCAATGGCGCCTTTTGTATGTACACGATAACCGTCATTCTCTTCGTTGAGGGTGGACATGAGTTTTCTGTCTGAATCAAAGGGTTTCTCATCCACTCGGGGATACAGCCTGTTCATTTCATCTTTCGTCATTCCATGTTTGTTGCCCAGAACAATCAGAGCGATTTCCGTCGGATCTCCGGTGGACTCTTTCTCATTGGCAGTGGCATCACTGCAGAGAACAAAGGACTTGATGAGTTCTTCCGACGCCTCATCTTTTGCCTCATGAGATTCTTCTCTTATGTCCACTTCCACCAGTTCATCATAGATGTAATATTTCAGGACGGTCATTTTGTTCTGTGTAAGTGTTCCTGTCTTGTCGGAACAGATGATATTGACAGAGCCCAGTGTTTCAACAGCAGGCAGCTTCTTCACGATGGCATTGATCTTGCTCATGCGGGTGACACCCAGAGCCAGAACAATGGCCACGATGGCAGGTAGTCCTTCCGGTATGGCCGCCACTGCAAGGCTGATGGATGTCAGAAGCATATCCAGAAGGTCTCTTCCCTGAAGGAAACCGATGATAAACATCAGAATCGTGATACCAAGGGCAAGTTTACCTAATGTCTTGCCGAGTTCATCCATTCTTTTCTGCAGAGGAGTCATATCGTCAGTCTCTTCATTCAGACTTTTCGCGATATTACCGACGATGGTTTCCATTCCGGTGCCCACCACAACACCTTCCCCACGACCATAGGTCACAAGGGTGGACATGAATGCCATATTGGTCCGGTCACCCACAGGAATGTTCTCTTCCGTGAACACCTTGTCATAGAATTTGCTCGATGGAACAGATTCACCTGTCAGAGCGGATTCTTCGATCTGAAGGTTCGAGCTGGTGGTAAGCCTGATATCAGCAGGGACATAACGTCCCGCATCAAGAATGACCACATCTCCAGGAACAATCTGTGTGGAATTGATTTCTTTGGTTTCCCCGTCTCTTCGCACGAGAGATCTGGGGGTGGTCAGCTTGTTCAAGGCTTCGATGGCTTTTTCGGCTTTGGCTTCCTGAACCACTCCGATGGTCGCGTTCAGAAACACCACCGCAAGAATGATGACGGAGTCTGCGTATTCACCGACAATCAGCGTAACCACCGCTGCTCCAAGCAGAACATAAATAAGTGCATCATTTAGCTGCGAAAAAAACAGCTGAACCAGAGTTTTCTTTTTGCCTTCCTGAAGTTTGTTCTCTCCGTATTTCTCTCTTCTTGTCTGTACTTCAGCCTCTGACAGACCACTGGATAAATCGACATCCAGTTCTTTCAAGACCTCGTCTTGTGATTTATTGAACCACATATTAACACCTCTCTTTTTTTACTTTTCGTATTATCATATTGAATCCGCAGAATATCTAAGAAACCACCTGATTATTATACCTTTAAAATGTGCCTAGGCAGTTAACTTATTCTAAAGTATCCATGAAAGTATTGTAGGATGCATCAGAAGGCATTCTCAGATCCCCACGGGGAGATAAGGAGATGCTGCCGACTTTCGGCCCGTCCGGCATGGCGGATCGTTTGAACTGCTGTGTATAGAATCTCTTCACAAAGACTTTCAGCCATTTTCCTATGGTTTCCGGATCATAGAGATCCTTAAATGCAGCTTCGGCCATGAAGAGGATCTTTTTATAGCCTGCTCCGTACTTCATGTAGTGATACAGGAAGAAGTCATGAAGCTCATAGGGACCGACAATATCCTCTGTCATCTGCAGCAGCTCATCTTCTTTTCCTTTCGGGAGAAGTTCAGGGCTCACAGGTGTTTCCAGCACATCTTTCAGCACTTCGGAAATTCGTCCAGTGAATTCCTCCTCATAAAAATATCGCACCAGATAACGCACCAGGGATTTCGGTATGGAGGCATTGACGCCATACATGGACATCTGATCGCCGTTGTAGGTGCACCACCCGAGGGCAAGCTCCGACAGATCTCCGGTTCCTATGACGATGGCGCCTTCCTTATTCGCGATATCCATAAGTATCTGCGTTCTTTCTCGCGCCTGGACATTCTCGTAAGTCGCATCATGGACATTTTTGTCATGACCGATGTCTCTGAAATGCAGAAGCGAAGCTTCCACAATACTGATCTCCCGAAGGTCCGTTCCAAGCTCCCTGCAAAGTTCAAGGGCATTCTGGTACGTCCGATCCGTAGTACCGAATCCGGGCATGGTCACAGTTACGATATTTTCATAGGGAATCCCCATGATATTATATGCTTTAACAATCACCAGCAGCGCTAAAGTGGAATCCAGTCCTCCAGAGATGCCGATGACGGTCTTCTTCATATGAAGATGTTGGAGTCGCTTCACCAGACCATGACTCTGTATGTTCAGGATTTCTCTTGCTCTTTTTTTTCTTTCCTCCGGATTGTTCGGTACGAATGGATGGGGATCGATTTTTCTGTCAAAATCCACCACTTCATAGGAATGATGGCGGAAAGATACTTTATCCGCCAGATACTGAGGGTTCACCGCCTCATTTCTGAACGTTGTGTTTCTCAGTCTTTCTCCTCGGATTCTTGCGATGTCGATGAAGGCGGTGATGTGGTCGGACTCCATGGAAAATCTGTCATTTTCTGCAATGACCGTACCATATTCGCAGACCAGAAGATGTCCGCTGAAAACCAGATCCGTGGTGGACTCGTTGGGTCCGGCGGAAGCATAGACATATGCGCCTAGATTTTTCGCGCTGGTGATTTTCACAAGATCCCGTCTGTATTCGCTTTTTCCTGCCAGTTCATTGGATGCGGACAGATTGAATATGATTTCCGCTCCCTGGAGTGACAGACTGGACGAAGGGGAGACCGTGGCGAAAAGATCTTCGCATATTTCCACCCCGAATGTATATTCACCCGCTGAAAACACAAGATTTCCGAAGGGGATTCCTTTATGATCACCCAGGTCGATCTGGTGTCCATGGGTCGTGTTATAGGCTGTGAACCATCTGCTCTCATAGAATTCGTTGTAATTGGGCAGATTCTGCTTTGGTACGATGCCCAGAATCTCTCCCTCGAAAAGAACTGCAGCGCTGTTGAAGAGTCTTCCTTCATGTCTTGCGGGTAGACCCAGGATAACGACCATATCCAGATTTCTGGTGAATTCGATGATTTCCTCAAGTGCCTTTTCCGCTTCCTCCAGAAGATCCACAGAAAAAAACAGATCCGATGCTGTGTAGCTGGTCAGAGCCAGTTCCGGAAACAGGGCCACCTTCACTTTACTTCGGGCGAGCTGACTGACTGATTTAAGAATCTCTTCCTTGTTGTAGTGTACATCCGCAACTTTCAGTTTCGGTGACACAGAAGATATTTTGATATAATCCATTTCTTATACCTCTCCATATCGTAAGTTCATCCTGATTCATATCAGGATATATTACAGTCATTATACCACCTAGTCATCAAGCTTTAAACAAGGGAAGAAAAGGAATCCTTATCGGGAAGAAATCTATATATGCTTCGAATCGAACCGTCACGAAGGGACCTCCATATTTGTGAAAACGTATAATTACCGGCTAATATTCACACCTGTACGAACGATTATTAAAATTCATCCAATAATGTTGACATTATAACTTAGGATGTTATCATTTAGGTATAAAACGTTCGGGAGGAAAACATGAGCAGTATACTTAATATTTTCGTTGAGAAGAAACCGGAATTTAGAAACGAAGAACAGAAGCTGAACAGGGATCTTGCACTGATGCTTGGATTGCAGGCAGAATCCAGAATAATCCACTTCTATCAGGTGCAGGGACTCCTGGAGGATGAACTGGAAAAGGTAGCCTATACAGTATTCGCTGAATCAAGCACGGATACGACCTTCAAAGATGCATCCTCTTTACTTCATCTGCCGCACTTCATTCTGGAGTTGCTGCCTGGACAGTATGACCAGCGGGCGAAAGCGGCGGAAGACTGCATCAAGCTGGTTCTCGGAAAATTCGATGTGGAAGTCCGTTACAAAACCATTTATGTTTTTCCGGATGCATCAGCGGAAGATCTCGAAAGGATACAGAAGTATCTTCTGAATCCCGTGGAAATGAGAACAGGGAAGATTGAAACCCGATTCGAAGACTTTCCGCAGAAAAACATGAATGTGGAAATCATCGACGGGTTTCAAAGCCTCACTGAGGAGCAGCTGATCTCCTTTCTGAAAGCTCATGCTCTGGCTATGACGAAGGAAGATCTGCTTCTCATCCAGAAATACTTCATCAAAGAGAACAGGAATCCTACCATTACAGAAATCAAGGTCCTTGACACCTACTGGTCGGATCACTGCAGACACACCACCTTTCTTACTCATCTGAAAGACATCGAGCTGAGAAGCGACTTCAGTCCTTTACGAGAAGCTTACGATCAGTATCTTCAGATCAGAAAAGAGCTGGGCAGAGAGCATCGCCCCATCACACTGATGGATCTGGGCACCATCGGCGCAAAATATCTGAAGGCCAAGGGCTATGCATCTGACATTGACGAGTCTGAAGAAATCAATGCCTGCAGCATTTCAAGAACAGTACGGACCGATGCAGGACTGAAAGACGTACTCCTCATGTTCAAGAATGAGACCCACAACCATCCTACGGAAATAGAACCTTTCGGAGGCGCTGCCACCTGTCTCGGAGGCGCGATCAGAGATCCCCTCAGCGGTAGAGCTTATGTCTATCAGGGCATGAGAATCACCGGAGCATCCGATCCTGGAAAATCCCTGAAGGAAACACTTCCTGGAAAGCTTCCGCAAAGAGTGATTGTGAGAGGTGCCGCAAAAGGATTTTCTTCCTATGGGAACCAGATCGGTCTGAACACTGGATACGTAGAAGAGATCTATCATCCCGGATATGAGGCCAAAAGACTGGAAACAGGTGCTGTCATCGCTTCCGCACTGAAAGAGAATGTACGTAGAGAGACACCTGAAAAAGGGGACCTCATCATTCTTCTAGGCGGAAGAACAGGAAGAGACGGCATCGGAGGCGCTACAGGTTCCTCCAAAGGTCATGACGCATCTTCCATCTCAGAGTCCGGAGCAGAAGTTCAGAAGGGAAATGCTGTGGAAGAGCGAAAACTCCAGAGATTCTTCAGAAACGAGAAAGCCTCCCGACTCATCAGAAGATGCAACGATTTCGGTGCCGGCGGAGTATCCGTTGCCATCGGAGAACTGGCTGAGTCTCTTGACATCTATCTGCATCGCGTGCCGAAGAAATACATGGGACTCGATCCTACGGAAATCGCCATTTCAGAATCTCAGGAAAGAATGGCTGTAGTCATCGAAGAGAAGGATCTGACGGACTTCATCCACTATGCCGAAGAGGAGAATCTGGAAGCCACTGTGGTCGCAGTAGTGACCGATACCGGAAGACTCAGAATGTACTACGAAGATCAGGTGGTGGTTGATGTCTCCAGAGCCTTTATCGATACCAACGGAGCAACCTCGGAAGCTTCCGTTCTTGTGGAGCTGGAGAGGGAAGAAACCCGTTCAGCGAAAGAGAATCTGACTCTTGCCAAAGCACTGGCAGAGGTTTCAGAGCTGAATTCCTGTTCACAGAAAGGACTTCTGGAAAATTTCGACACTACCATCGGAAGAAACAGCCTGATCCTGCCTTACGGCGGAACGCATCAGGATACCAGGAGCCCTGGAATGGTTTCTCTCATTCCTCTGAAAGACCTCACCACCTATGATGCTTCCATCATGACCTACGGATTCGATCCGCTATCTCTGGAGAAGAACCCCTTCACCGGCGCATACGACTCCGTTGTGGAAAGTCTGGCAAAAGTGGTTGCACTGGGTGGGGACCCGAAAGAAGTCCGACTCAGCTTCCAGGAATATTTCAGAAAGCTGGGAAATGATCCATCCAATTGGGGACGTCCTTTTGCAGCACTTTTAGGTGGTCTGAAAGCCCAGCTGGATTTCAAAGTGCCTTCCATCGGCGGGAAAGATTCCATGTCAGGATCCTTCCAGAATCTTCATGTGCCCGATACGCTGATTTCATTCGCAGTGACCACCGTCAGGAAAGAACATGTCCTCAGTAATACATTGAAAAAGAAAGACAGTGTGCTTCTGAGCGTCAGAACTCCGAAAACCGAAGATGTCTATGACGCACTGGTATTTGAGGAAAATGCAAGGCTCATCCAGAAATTGAGAGAGCGCGGCTACATTCTGTCGGTGGATACACTGAAAAAAGGACTTTTCGTGACTGTCTTCAATATGGCCATCGGAAACAGAATCGGCTTCAGACTGGAAGAGCTGTCCCTTCACGAGAACAGGAAAGACCCCGGCAGCTTTGTTCTGGAAGTGCCCAGAGAGCATCTTGGTGAAATACTGTCCATAGGGCATCATCTTCTTCTGAAGGTTGTAGGCTACACCCATGACAATGAGACTGTCGAAATCGACAGGGAAGAGATTTCACTGGAAACACTTCTTGAGAATCACAAGGCTCCCCTGATGGAGATCTTCAATGAGTACAAGGAAGAGGGGACCACATTGAAGACACAGTACAGCCCCAGGGAAAGCGCTGTCTATCCTTCCTATGTGGAGCATCCTAAAGTGCTGATCCCAGTCTTCTTCGGCACCAACTGTGAACTGGACATTGAATATGCCTTCCGAGATGCCGGAGCTGTATCAGATACCTTCGTCTTCAGAAATGGCGAGAAGGAGATCAAGGCCTCCCTGGAAGAATTCGCACAGCGCATAAGATCCTCTCACATACTGATGCTTTCAGGCGGGTTCAGTGCCGCTGATGAACCGGAGGGATCCGGGAAATACATCGCAAACATTCTGCGCAATCCACTCATCAGAGATGCCATTCATGATCTCACTGACAATCGAAAAGGACTTGTACTTGGCATCTGCAACGGATTCCAGGGTCTGGTGAAATCCGGACTTCTCCCTTACGGAAAAGTCATAGATCCTCATGAAGAAATGCCTACACTGACCTATAACACAGCCGGAAAACACATGTCCAGAATGGCCAGAACAAAAGTGGTGTCAAGAAACACGCCATGGATGAACGCCGCTGCTCTGGGGGATGTACATGATGTGCCTGTATCTCATGGAGAAGGACGATTCACGGCATCCGAAAAGCTTCTGAACGAACTGCTTGAAAACGGTCAGATCATCACACAATATACGGATCTGTCCGGTGATGTGACCATGGAAGGTCCATTTAATCCCAACGGCTCCATGTGGGCCATCGAAGGGATCTCTTCAAAAGACGGCAGAGTCTTCGGGAAGATGGGACACACCGAAAGGTACCAGGACGGACTGTATCAGAACTACAGCGGTTCCTACTATACGGAAATGTTCAGAGCCGGCGTAAAGTATTTCAGAAACACAGATAATCTATAAGAATAAAGGAGCAAAAGAATGAAAGTACTGATTTTATTTGGAAGTCCTTCCGATAAGGAAACCATGAAGAAGGCGAAAGACCTGCTTGACGAATTCGGGGTGGTGAATGAATCCTACGCCATATCCGCACACAGAGCCCCTGATCTGCTGGAGAAGGTCCTCCGTCAGAAGGAAGCCGAAGGATTTGAAGTGGTCATAGCTGGTGCAGGGCTCGCTGCACATCTTCCAGGAGTTGTCGCATCGAAAACGATTCTCCCAGTCATCGGTGTTCCGCTTAAAGGAGCACTGGAAGGACTCGACGCACTGCTGTCCATCGTTCAGATGCCGAAACAGATTCCTGTGGCTACAGTGGGCATAGGCAACGCCGCAAATGCTGCCATGCTTGCCGTGGAAATCCTGTCCATCAAATACCCGGATCTGAGAGAGAAACTTCTCACCTATCGTGAAGTCATGAAAAAGAATATCGAAGAAAATAATGCTGTGGAGGTAATCTATTAATGAAAATGCTGTATGAAGGAAAAGCCAAAAGAATTTTTGAAACAGAACAAGACGATCAGGTGGTTGTCTACTACAAAGATGACGCTACAGCGTTCAACGGAGAAAAGAAGGGAACCATCGAAGATAAGGGCATCATGAACAACGAGATCACCTCCATCATCTTCAGATATCTGGAAGAGCACAATATTCCAACCCATTACATCCGCACCATCTCGGAAAGAGAACAGCTGGTGAAGAAAGTGTCCATCATTCCTCTGGAAGTGATTGTACGTAATGTGGCAGCAGGCTCCTTCTCGAAAAGACTGGGCGTTCCTGAAGGTCAGGCGCTTCAAACGACGATTTTTGAAATCTGCTACAAGAATGATGACTACGGGGATCCGCTCATCAATGACACCCATGCGGTTGCTCTTGGATTATCCACTTTCGATGAACTGAAGGAAATCTACGAAGTGACAGAAAAGATCAATGCGCTTTTGAAAGACTTCTTCCATAAACTCGGACTCCTTCTTGTGGATTTCAAGCTCGAATTCGGAAAAGACAAAGACGGCACCATCCTTCTGGCGGATGAAATCAGTCCTGATACATGCAGACTCTGGGATGAAAAAACCAATGAGAAAATGGATAAAGACAGATTCAGAAGAAATCTGGACAACGTGAAAGGCGCTTACTCGGAAGTCATCAGCAGAATGAAGCAGGGTGAATCATGATCGAAATAATGGACAAATTCAAAGAGGAATGCGGTGTCTTCGGAATCAGCACAAAAGACACACAGGCATCCTATGATGTCTATGACGGCCTTTTCGCACTTCAGCACAGAGGACAGGAAAGTGCAGGCATCGCATCTTTTCATCAGGACGAAATGCAGGTTAGAAAAAGAATGGGTCTTGTGTCCCAGGCGCTCACCAAGGAGGATCTTGATGAACTGAAGGGCACGGTGGCAGTAGGACATGTTCGTTATTCCACAAAAGGTGATTCCAATGTTCTGAATGCCCAGCCGCTGACTGCAAAAAGCAAGTTCGGCGCCATGGCTGTAGCACATAACGGAACACTGATCAATACAGAAGTCATCAGAGGTCTCCTGGAGGACAGCGGTGTGCTCTTCCAGACCGATACGGATTCTGAAGTCATTGTGAACCTCATTTCCCGAGGCATCCACCGCGGACTAGAAAATGCCGTGCTGGACGCCATCCGTACTGTGAAGGGAAGTTTCGCGCTGGTCATCGGATTCGGAACGAAACTCATCGGTATAAGAGATTCCTATGGAATCCGCCCTCTTGTGCTCGGAAAGAGAGGAGAGGACTACATTCTGGCTTCAGAAAGCTGCGCCATTGATACAGTGGGAGGAACTCTTGTAAGAGATATTCTGCCTGGTGAAATGGTGATCATCGAAAACGGGGAAGTGAAATCCTATGTCTATTCAGAAAAAACGACCCGTCAGACCTGTTCCTTTGAATACATCTATTTCGCCCGTCCTGATTCCATCATAGATGGCATCAGTGTGCATTCGCTGAGAATCAGAACCGGTGAAATGCTCTACAAGGAGTCTCCTGTGGAAGCGGATGTGATCATCGGTGTACCGGATTCAGGCCTTGCAGCCGCCATCGGCTACTCCAGGGCATCCGGAATACCCTTTGACATCGGGTTTTCAAAAAACAAGTACATCGGAAGAAGCTTCATCACACCTTCACAGAAAGCCAGAGAGAAAGCGGTCTCTCTGAAGCTCAATGCCCAGAAGGATGTGGTCTCAGGAAAGAGAGTGGTGCTCATTGACGACTCCATCGTGCGTGGAACAACCTCAAAATATCTCGTGGATCTTCTTTATCGTGCAGGAGCAAAGGAAGTGCACTTCAGGGTCTCCTCACCCATGGTCATGTTCCCGTGCTACTTCGGCATTGATACCCCCTACAGAGATACCCTCATCGCATCCAAAATGACGAAAAATGAAATCAGAGACTACATAGGCAGCACCTCACTGAGCTATCTGAGCAACGAAGGACTCATCGCTTCCCTGGGAAGCAGCTCATTCTGCACAGGATGCTTCAAAGGTGTCTACCCGCTGGGTGCCCCGAACGAATTTTTGGAGGTCATGAATTTATGATGGATTACAAATCTGCTGGCGTGAATATTGAAGAAGGATACAAATCAGTGGAGAAAATAAAAGGCTATGCAAAAAGAACGCTGAGCCCTCTTGTGCTCAATACCATCGGGTCTTTTGCAGGCATGATGGAGATTCCAGAAGGGTACACAAAGCCTGTGCTCATCTCCGGAACAGACGGCGTCGGAACGAAGCTGAGAATCGCCTTTGATCTCAAGAAATACGACACTGTAGGCATCGACTGCGTGGCCATGTGCGTCAATGACATTCTGTGTCATGGAGCACAGCCGCTGTTCTTCCTCGATTACATCGCCTGCGGCAAACTGGACGCGGAAGTGTCTTCTGAACTTGTGAAAGGCATTGCGGAAGGATGTCTTCAGGGCGGTCTTTCCCTCATAGGGGGAGAAACCGCAGAAATGCCCGGCTTTTATGAAGAGGGTGACTACGACATGGCAGGTTTCGCTGTAGGTGTCAGTGAAAAGGATGAAATCATCACTGGAGAGGAAATCGCTTCCGGGGATCTTCTCATCGGTCTTCCATCATCCGGATTCCATTCCAACGGATATTCACTTCTACGCAGAGTATTCACTGATTATCACGAGCCGTTCATGGATACGACCATCGGAGCATATCTTCTCGAACCCACAAGAATCTACACAGGCATTGTAAGGAAGGCCATGAAGAACTTCAAGATCAGAGGAATGGCTCATATCACTGGTGGTGGCTTCATCGAGAATCTGCCGCGCATGCTCACTGACAGCACCTTAAGAATCAATGTGAACCTGAACGCCTACGCGCTTCCGAAGATCTACAGACTCCTTGAGGAAAGAGGCGTGAAGAAGGAATCCTTCTATAACACTTTCAATACAGGGATCGGATACGTCTTCTGTATCCGCAGAGAGGACAAGGAGAAGTTCATGGATTTTCTTGCAGCCAACGGAGAATCTCCTGTACTTCTCGGCTACATCGACGAAGGGGAAGAAGAAATATGTTTAAGGTAGCAGTACTCATTTCCGGTGCAGGCACGACACTGAAATCCATCCTGGATGATGCGAAGAAAGATGCATCCTACGAAGTAGGGCTTGTGCTATGTGACCGCAGATGCAGCGGAACAGCCTATGCTGAAAAAGAGAATATTCCTTATAAGATCCTTGAAAGAGACCACACGCTTTCAGACCGGGTTCTTGAGGAAGTGGCATCCTTCGATCTGGTGGTTCTTGCAGGGTTCCTCTCCATTCTGGAAGGGAAAGTCCTGGAGACCATGAAAAACAGAATCATCAATCTGCATCCTTCACTTCTTCCATCTTTCGGAGGCAGGGGAATGTATGGCATTCATGTGCATGAGGCAGTCCACCGATCGAAAATGCCCATCTCCGGATGCACAGTGCATTATGTCGATGAAGTGGTGGATGGCGGAAGCTTTATTCTGAAACGCATCATCGGCATAAAGGATGCAAAGAATCCGGAGGAGATTCAGTCACTTGTTTCTTCGATTGAAAAAGGCGCTCTGACAGACGCAATCAGACTGCTGGCAAAGGGGGAAGATTTTTATGAGAGCACTCATTAGTGTGTATGACAAGAAAGGACTTAAGGAACTGGCCGATTTCTTCGTGAAAGAGAACATTGAAATGATCTCGACCGGTGGCACCTATGCCTACCTCAAGGAAAACGGGTTTGATCCCATTAAGGTGGAAGAGGTCACAGGGGCGAGGGAAATTCTCGGCGGAAGAGTCAAGACGCTTCATCCTCTGATTCATGGCGGTATTCTTTACAGAAGAGACCTTGAAAGCGATCTTCTGGAAGTGGAAGCGGAAGGCATGGAAGGCATCGACATCGTCTGTGTCAATCTGTACCCGTTTTTCGAGAAACTGAAGGATAACCTGACCGTTGACGAACAGGTTGAATTCATTGATATCGGAGGACCTACCATGCTGCGTGCAGCAGCCAAGAACTATAAATATGTCTATACCCTTTCTGATCCGCAGGACTATGAAAGCTTCCTGTCCGTCTATTCCAACGGAACGGAAGAGGAGAAGGCCGCTTTCAGAAAAAAGCTTGCTGGGCAGGTCTTTAATCTTATGGGCGCTTATGACAGCGCTGTTTCCAATTTTCTTCTGGAAGAGGAAGACAAGAGATATCTCAGTCTTTCCTACAGAAAAGTCCGTGATCTGAGATACGGAGAAAACCCTCACCAGAGCGCATCTGTATATGAATCTCTGGATACCGAGGGCGCGCTGAAGAATATCGATATCCTCTGGGGAAAGGAGCTTTCCTATAACAACTTCAAAGATCTGGACATCGCATGGAAAGTCGCCAGTTCCTTCGAGGAACCTTGCTGCTGCGCGCTGAAGCATAATACCCCCTGTGGCGTTGCGCTGGGAAAAGATGATTATGAAGCCTACAGCAAGGCTTATGAAGGCGATCCTGTTTCCATTTTCGGTGGCATCGTGGCACTGAACTGCACCGTGACCAGAGAGACTGCATTGAAAATGAACGAAATCTTTCTGGAAGTGGTCATGGCGCCATACTTTACAGAGGAAGCTCTGGACGTGCTGAAGAAAAAGAAGAATCTGAGAATCATCAGATGCACCGAAGCTCCTTCCGCAAAAAGAGCTTATGTATCACTGGACGGTCTGATGCTTTCTCAGGACGAGGATTTCGGCGAATTTAATGAACTCAAGGTCGTGACAAAGAAAGAACCGGATCAGCAGGAACGCGAAGAGATGGAGTTCGCCTATACAGTCGTCAAGTATGTCAAATCCAATGCCATCGTCGTCACAAAGGACAAGATGACCCTCGGCATCGGGGGAGGTCAGGTCAACAGAATCGATGCTGCGAAATTCGCACTGGAAAAGGCCCAGGGACAGGGCGTGGTTCTTGCCTCAGATGCCTTCTTCCCCTTCAGTGATGTGGTGGAGGAAGCCTCCAGAAATAACATAAAAGGAATCATTCAGCCCGGAGGTTCCCTGAGAGATCAGGATTCCATCGATCTATGCGATGAAAAGGGCATCTCCATGATTTTCACCTCAATGAGACATTTTAAGCACTAGGAGGAAAAGGATGAAAATTCTAATCATTGGTGAAGGAGCCAGAGAACATGCCATTGCCCGTAAGCTTGCAGAGTCGGATCTGGTTACAGCAATCTATGTATCACCAGGGAACGGCGGCACGGAAAGACTCGGGAAATGCAGAAACATATCGAAAGGGACGCTTTCCGATTTGAGAGACTTTGCAAGAGACAACAACATCGACTATACTGTCGTGGGTCCGGAGGCGGATCTCATGGAAGGGATTGTAGATCTTTTTCATGAGGCAGATCTTAAAATCATTGGTCCGCACAGAAAAGCTGCGCTTCTCGAGGGGTCCAAAGCATACGCCAAGGACTTCATGATGAAATACGGCATAAAAACCGCGGAATACGAAGTTTTCACAGACTTCAAACTGGCAGAAGCCCACATCCGCCAAGCTGCTTACCCATTGGTCATCAAAGCGGATGGACTGGCCGCGGGAAAAGGGGTTGAAATCATAGAGACCTATGAAGACGCTCTGAAAACCCTTGAAGCCTATATGCTGGAAGAGAAATTCAAAGAAGCATCGAAAAAAGTCGTCATAGAAGAATACCTCACAGGAAAGGAGGCTTCCATCATCACGCTGTTTGATGGAAATTCCATTCTGTCCTTGAATTCCACCATGGACCACAAAAAGATCGGAGAAGGGGAAACAGGGCTCAATACCGGTGGTATGGGTTCTCTGACCCCTAATCCCTATTTTACGGAAGAGCTGGAAAAAGACTTCAGAAAGAACATTCTGGACAAGACCCTGGTGGGACTCCGAGCAGAACAGCTTCTGTTCAAAGGGATCATCTTCTTCGGGCTGATGCTTACGGAGAAAGGGACCTATCTTCTGGAGTACAATCTGAGATTCGGGGACCCGGAGACCCAGAGCCTTCTGGAGACCCTCGAGAGCGATCTGAACACTCTGTTTATGAAAACCCTGGACGGTACGCTTCAGGAAGAAGATGTGGTCTTATCATCCGACTGTGCGTTATGCGTGGTCCTTTCCGCTAAAGGCTATCCAAAGACCTGCGAAAAAGAGATCGATGTAAGCTCATTTTTCGATGCCGAAACAGATCAGGTCAGCGTGTTCTCCTACGCGAGCAAAGTGCTTCAGGAGAGAATTCTATCTAGCTCCGGCAGAGTGCTTTCGGTCGTATCCAGAGGGCAGAAGTCAGAATGCTTCAAAAACGTATATGATTTTCTTGATGAAAATCGCAATGAAAACCTTTATTACAGAAATGATATAGGGAGAATATAAGAATTTAAACCTTTACAAATATGACAATGATAAATATCATCCAGTGTTTATTGACATCTTTTCGAATCGTGTTACTATTTATATAACGAAATATTAATATTTTCTTATCTAGAGAGGTGGAGGGAAAGGCCCTGTGAAACCCGGCAACCAATACAGCATCTGCTGTATATGGTGCCAATTCCTGCAGCGTAAGCTGAAAGATGAGAATAAGCTTTTAGATTTCATTCGTCTAAGTTTATTCTTAGGCGAATTTTATTTTGCCGTTTTTGATGCTTGCATCAGAAAAAATTGTGAGGTGTAGTGATTGATCGAAATTAAAAATCTTGAAAAACAGTATGACAGTCAGGAAGTCATCAAAGACGTATCCTTCCGGATTGAGAAAGGTGAGATCTTCGGTATTGTAGGAAGAAGCGGAGTGGGTAAATCTACCCTGCTTCGATGCATCAATGCTCTGGAACCTTTCAACAAAGGAGATATCATCGTAGATGGTATCAGCATCGGTTCGCTCGACTCAGACGGGGTACGCAGACTCAGAAAAAAGGTATCCATGATCTTTCAGAATTTTAATCTTCTGAATCAGAAAACTGCACTGGAAAATGTGGCACTTCCTATGGAAATCTGGGGCTATGACAAAAAAACAATACAGACCCGGGCCAAGGAGCTGCTGAATCTTGTAGGTCTTTCAGACAAATACAAAAGCAAACCGCGTTCATTATCTGGAGGAGAAAAGCAGCGTGTAGCCATTGCAAGGGCCCTTGCACTGGATCCTGAATTTCTTCTCTGTGATGAAGCAACCTCAGCACTGGATCCCAACACCACCAAGGAAATCCTTGCTCTTCTGAAAAAAATCAACAGAGAGCTTGGGCTGACACTGGTTGTGGTGACGCACCAGATGGAAGTCGTAAAAGACATCTGCCAGAGAGTTGCGGTGATGGAAGGCGGAAAAGTGTCTGCCCTTGGAAAAGTGGAGGATCTGTTCCTGAATCCCGCTAAGAGCCTGAAAAAGCTCATCGGGGAAGATGAAATGGAAATTCTGCCAAAGGGAATCAATATCAGAATCTTTTTCACAAAAGATTACAGCAACCAGACCATCATCACGAATATGAGCAAGGACCTCAATGTGGACTTTTCCATTGTATGGGGCAAGCTTGAAAACTTCAGCGGCAATGTCCTGGGGAGTCTGGTAATCAACATAAATCCTCAAGACAAGGAAGACATCGTATCGTATCTTGTAGAAAAAGGTTTGAATGTGGAGGTGATACATAATGAATCTTAACGGCTATATAGAGGCGCTTTTAGAATCATTGCTTATGATCAGCGTTTCTGGAATCCTATCCATATTTTTCGGGTTTTTCATCGCAATCGTCTTGGTTTATACAAAGGAAAAAGGATTGAAACCAAAACCTTCCTTATATAATACACTGGACTTCTTCATCAATGTATTCAGAAGTTTCCCGTTTATTATTCTTATGTTTCTCCTCTTTCCGCTGTCAAGATTCATTGTAGGAACATCCATCGGCACCACCGCAGCCATCGTTCCGCTGACCATAGCTGCCACACCCTTTGCAGCCAGAATCATTGAAGGTTCGCTGGATACGGTGGATCCAGGAATCATTGAAGCGGCGAAGTCCTTTGGAGCAACCAATGCTCAGATCATTTTCAAAGTGATGCTCATTGAAGCTCTGCCGAATTTAGTACAGGGCATCACAAATATATTCATCAATATCGTAGGATACTCTGCCATGGCAGGAATCATCGGTGGTGGAGGACTTGGTGCAGTAGCCATAAACTACGGCTATTACAGGTGGGAAAACACCATCATGTTCATCGTCGTCATCATGATCTTTGCCGTTGTGCAGATCATTCAATCCATAGGCAACCAGATTTTCAAGCTGCTGTTAAGATAGACAGTGGTCAAAGGTTATCCTGACCCGATGAAGCTGTTTATATTTTAACAAATTGAACAAAATCAGAAAATAAGACAAAAAGTAAATCAGTACAGATCTGAAAAACAGATAATAAACAAAAGCGAGGGAATAAAAATGAAAAAAACATATAAATTACTTACTGCATCACTATTGGCACTGGGCATTCTTGCAGGGTGCAGCACCAGCGAAGAGGCTGATGAAAAGATCGTTGTCGGGGCTTCCGCTGTACCTCATGCAGAAATACTGGAAAATGTGAGAGAAGACCTGAAGGAACTTGGCTATGAACTGGAAGTCACCATATTCAATGACTATGTTCTTCCAAATAAGGCTCTTTCGGAAGGGCAGCTGGATGCCAATTACTTCCAGCATATTCCGTATCTGGAAGAGATGAACAGCAACGAAAATCTCGGGCTCACCTATACGGTCAGAGTTCACATCGAACCAATGGCATTATACTCCGATAAGATCACAGATCTGGAAGAACTGGCCGATGGAGCGACCATAGCCATTCCAAACGATGCTACCAACGGGTCCAGAGCATTGAAGCTTCTTGCGGAGAATGGCCTCATTTCACTGGCTGATTCGGAAATCGCATCCGTTCTTGACATCACGGAAAACCCGAAGAATCTTCAGTTCACAGAACTTGATGCTCCAGCACTGCCAAGAACACTCGTTGATGTGGATGCTGCGGTGATCAACACCAACTATGCCATCGAAGCAGATCTCAATCCTCTAGAGGATGCGCTTCTCATCGAGTCCGGTGATTCACCTTATGCCAATGTACTGGCTGTAAGAGAAGAGGACAAGGATTCTGAAAAGACAAAGGCACTGGACAAGGTTCTGAACAGTGAAAAGACGAAGTCCTTTATAGAAGAAAAATATGAAGGAACTATTTTCCCGGCATTTTAAACTGTACTAAAAAAGAACAGCATAAAACCAGGCACAATCAAAGAAATCAAAACAGTAAAAACCGTTGTATATCAACGGTTTTTACTTTAAACAACTATTGTTAATTTAATGACAAATATTGTTAATGAACGTTTACAATGTTATACTATATTGTGTATTTGTTATATTTTAGATTAAATTTAGGGGGATGTATATGAAACTGTTTTCAATATCCAAAGCAGTGCATGTGCCCAAGTTCAAAGAAGCTGAACATTTCAGTACAATCATAGATGTTGATGCTCCAAAGAACATGGTATATTCACTGTCTCAGCAACATAACATGAAATGCTCACCTACCGTCAAGAGAAACGACAGAGTACTCGTCAACCAGATCATTGGTGTCGGTGAAAACAACAGTGTTGTTCCTGTGTACTCCAGCGTATCTGGTACAGTGAAGCAGGTTACAACAAAAGTGGATCTCATGGGAAATAAAGTAGATGTTATTCTCATTGAAAATGATTTTCTTTATGAAAAGGAAACCCGTGAAGCTTTCGACTACAGCACGCTGTCTTTCGAAGAACTGAAAGAGAAGATCAAAGGACTCGGTCTCATCGAGACCCAGAATCTTTCCAACAGAAAGAGGGGCATGCAGCTTTCCTTCAAGGAAGATGTGAAGAATGTGCTCATCAACGCACAGGAAAGCGGACTTTACGGTCAGGTGGACTCTTATCTTTACGAAAACGAGAGAGAGGACTTCCTGAGAGGACTCGGACTTCTAAGATCACTTTACAAGAATGCGAACATCACTGTTCTTTCCACTTCGGATGCGGATTCCGTCATTGGATTCACCGAACTTCTGAAGAACACGGATGTGAATCTGGTATCAAAAATTCCAACGCAGTTCTATCACGATATGAATCTGGCTTCCAGAGATGTATTCAGTGATTTTGCCATGAAGGACACCATGGTTGTGGATGCATTCCTTCTGCCAGCGGTGGCACGGGGTTTACTGGACAACAGACTGACCCACTATCAGCTGCTGCTGATTAATGGCGGAGCCGTCAAAACACCTGGAATCTACAAGGTGCTTTCCGGAACCACATTGAATTATGTCATGGAAAAAGCTGGAGTGGAGGATCCATTCAGAGTCGTTGCAGGAAACATCCTTTCCGGTGACGCTGTATTCGCCCTGGATGCACCAATCAACAGAGGCATCAGAGAAGTGCTGTTCCTGAATGAGAACGAAGTCTCCAAGGAAGAAGAAATGAACTGCATCAAATGCGGACGTTGTGCGGACGTATGTCCTGTAGGACTCCAGCCTTATGAGCTGAATGCACTTGTTATAAACAGAGACTTTGATGAATTCTTCAAGAACCGTGGCGGAATGTGTGTGGAATGCGGAAGATGTTCCTATGTATGTCCATCCAAGAGACATCTGCTTCAGTCATTCAAAACTGCGAAAAAGGTTAAAAGATAGGAGGTAAGGATATGGAAAACAGAAAAATAACCGTTGCTTCCTCACCCCACGTGAAGTCTGACTTGAGAGTGAACAGAATCATGCTTGATGTCATCATCGCGCTGGTACCGGTCACAGCAGCGGGAATCTATTTCAATGGAATAAAAGGACTTTTCCTGGTTCTGGTCACAATCATCGGTGCCATGGCCACAGAGGTTCTGTTCAAGAAAGCGCTTAACAAGAAACATTCACTTCATGATCTTTCTGCAATCGTAACTGGTCTGATTCTCGGACTCATTTTACCTGTTAACACACCATTATGGGTTGCAGCGATTTCTTCCGTATTTGCCATTGCGCTGGTAAAAGAGATTTTCGGCGGTTTAGGTCAGAATTTCATGAACCCTGCCGTGGCAGCAAAGATCTTCGCAGTGGTATCCTATGGCAATCTGGTTGTGAATAACGGGTTCGAAGAAACAGCTTTCATCGACCGTTTTCTCGGAACTGCCGGTGGAAACCTCGGTGAAGCATCCATACTGGCCATTCTGGTTGGTGGACTCTATCTGGCACTGAAAGGTGTCATCAGAGTAAGAGTGCCCTTCACAATCATCGTTGTAGCGCTCGCGTTCTCACAAATCATTTTAGGAGATATCTCAATTCTTGGAGCCAACAGCAGTATTTATCTGATTGCTTTCTTCATGGCCAATGATTATGCAAGTTCATCCATCACCAACGGTGGTAAATGGATCTATGCGATTCTTGTTGCTGTGGCAGCGGCATCCTTCATCGGTGTGGCTGAAAATATCGAAGGAGCATATTATGCGATTCTCATCGGAAATGTATTTGCTCCATTTATAGATACCTTCTTTAAAGGAAAAGTGGATACCAAAAAGGAGGCTACTGCGTAATGAAAAAGAAAAGTTTAGTAAGTGAGCTTCTGACCCTTGGCGGAACCCTGATGCTGATCTGCATCATCGTAGCCGGTGTCGTTGCCTTTGTCTACAATGGAACCAAGGAACAGATTGCCATGAACAACGCCGTCAACGCGGAAGATCTTGCAGTGGTCATGCCTGAGAGCGAGGCCATTGAAGATGTTACAGCGGACTACGAAGAGCATGAAATCATAACTGAGATCTACAAGGCCACAAAAGGCGGCGATGTAGTGGGTTATGTATATAAAATGATGATTGCTGGTTACAAACCTGACCTTGGAACCTTAGTCGGTATTGATAATGACGGTAACGTAGTTGCTGCAAAAGTGACTCAGTCCTCTGAAACTCCAGGCTTAGGTGCTCTGGTTTCCGAAGAAGCGTTCATTTCCCAGTTTACAGGGAAGGAAACATCATCCAGTTTCCAGGTTGTTAAGGGAACACCGGCTTCAGACACTGAAATTCAGGCGGTATCCGGTGCGACTATTTCATCCGGTGCGGTCACCACTTCCATCAACGAAGCGGTAAAATTCCACAAGGAAAACATTCTCGGAGAAGAAGTGGTGGAAGTTCCTGTAGTGGAGCCAACACTTGAAAACATGAACCTTTCAGGCGATGCAATGAATGAAATTGCTGGAGACCTAAAGACCCTGGAAGTCACCACAGGTGGAGAAGTCACAGGATACGTCGTATATGCGGCAAATCCTGGTTACTACGAAGAATCTCCGATCAGAGTAGCAGTAGGATTCGATAATGAATCAAAAACAATCACAAACATACTGATCATAGAGCAGAATGAAACTCCAGGACTGGGTGATGTGATTCTTGAAGATGGATTCGCTCAGCAGTTCCAGGGTGTGGCAGCAGAAGAACTGGAAACTCAGATCTACTCCGGTGCATCTGAAAGTTCCAAGGGTGTCTACAAGGCTGTGAATCAGGCCATCGAATACTATCACAATGTGCTTATGGTGGAACCTGGTGTTGAGAATATGCGTCTCACAGGAGATGAGATGGTCGAAATCGACGGGGAATACAAGACTGTAGAGGTCCGAAATCAGGGAGAAGTATCCGGTTACATCGTATACACCTCCAATCCCGGATACTACGAAGATAAGCCCATCGAAGTGGCTGTATCCTTTGATGCCGCAACCAGAGAAGTGAAGAACATCATGATCGTAAGACAGAATGAGACCCAGGGACTGGGTACTGTCATCACAGAAGATGCCTTTGCGGAGATGTTCCAGGATCAGCCTTCAGAAGAAATGAGTGTACAGGTATACTCCGGTGCATCTGAAAGCTCCAAGGGAGTCTACAGAGCTGTAAACAAAGCGATTCTATACTTTAATGACGTACTAATGCAAGGAGGGAACTAAAGATGAAGGCATTAATAGAAAGACTGAAGAATGGTCTTTTCAGTGAAAACCCCATTTTTGTACAGGTTCTTGCCATGTGTCCGACTTTAGCGGTTTCAACCAGCTTAGTGAATGCAATCGGTATGGGACTATCCACTCTGGCCGTTCTGATCTGCTCCAATGCAATCATTGCAGCCATCAGAAAGTTTATTCCGAACAAAATCAGAATACCTGCCTACATCGTCATCATCGCAGGTTTCGTATCTGCAGTGGATATGTTCCTGGCAGCTTACGCACAGGACCTTTACAAGTCACTGGGATTATTCATTCCGCTGATCGTTGTAAACTGTGTCATTCTTGGTAGAGCGGAAGCCTATGCAAGCAAAAACTCCGTACTCAACTCCATCTATGATGCAATCGGTATGGGACTTGGATTTACACTGGCTCTTAGTGTGCTTGCATTCTTCAGAGAGCTCATCGGTGCCGGCACACTTTTCGGTGTGAGAGTACTGCCTGAAGCTTATGAAGCTGCAAACATCATGATCCTGGCACCAGGGGCATTCCTGACCTTAGGTATGATCATGGCCTTCCTGAACAACAGAAACCTGAAGAAGGGCAAAGATCTTCTCAAGATCCATGACTGTGAGAGCTGCGGAATGGGTTGTGATATTCCGAAGGAAGACAAAATGAATATCACATTAGATTCCAGTCTCATTCAGAAGGGAGGAGCTAACTAATGGATTTACTACTTATTTTTATCAATGCAATGCTCGTCAATAACTTCGTTCTATCCAGATTCCTCGGAATATGCGGTTTCCTGGGTGTTTCAAAGAAAAGAGATGCATCCATCGGTATGGGCTTCGCTGTTCTGTTTGTTATGGTCATCGCATCTCTTGGAACCTGGACAGTTTACAACTTCCTGCTGGCTCCAAATGATCTGGATTATCTGAAAACTGTTGCATTCATCCTTGTTATCGCCGCACTGGTTCAGTTTGTCGAAATGGTCGTCAAGAAGATCAGCCCGGCTCTATATGATGCGCTGGGTATCTACCTGCCGCTGATCACTACAAACTGTGCAGTTCTTGGTGTAACCTTCCTGAATGTACAGGATAACCTGTCCTTAGCTGGAAGCCTTACCAACGCTGTAGGTGCAGCACTTGGTTTCTTCCTTGCAATTGTGCTGATGGCAAGCATCAGAGAAAAACTGGACCGTGTATCCAGTGTTCCTAGAGCATTCCAGGGACTACCAATCGCACTTGTAACTGCAGGTCTCATGGCCATTTCATTCCTTGGATTCCAAGGTCTTATATAAGGGGGGAGAAGTTAAATGATGGAACTAATTATACCTATAGCGATTCTAGCTGGCATCGGACTTCTTCTAGCGGTTTTACTCGGATACGCAGCAAATGTATTTGAAGTGAAACAGGACCCTAAAGTGGAAGAAGTTATGCTGGTCCTGCCAGGTGTAAACTGTGGTGGATGCGGATTTGCAGGGTGTGAAGCCTATGCAAAGGGTGTAGCCCTTGATGGAGCATCACCCTCACTTTGTACCGTTGGCGGAAATCCAGTGGCAAACCAGATTGGTGAAATCATGGGTGTTAAAGTGAATGCTCAGGAAGTCATGGTTGCCTATGTGAAATGCAACGGTGACTGTGATAAATCCAAAGACAAGTATGAGTATCACGGAATCATGGACTGTGTCAGTGCTTCCGCACTTCCAGGAGGAGGCGCAAAGTCCTGTTCTTACGGATGTCTCGGACTTGGTACATGTGTAGCAGTCTGTGACTTTGATGCCATCGTCATCAGAGATGGCATCGCCATCATCGATGAAAACAAGTGTACCAACTGTGGTGCATGTGTAAAGGCTTGTCCGAAGAATCTCATCGAGTCAGTACCAATCAATTCCAGAGTGAGAGTTGCTTGTAATTCCTATGACAGCGCAAGAGATGCTATGCAGAACTGCGAAGTAGGTTGTATCGCCTGCAGAAAATGTGAAAAAGCCTGCGAATTCGATGCAATACATGTAAACAACAATCTGGCTAAGATTGATTACGATAAGTGTACACAGTGTAATGCTTGTGTTGAGGTTTGTCCTAAGGTGACCATCGAGAATATCCTGATGATCAACAAGGCAAAACCCAAAGATATAACAGCATAATCAGAACTGAGGTGTTTCTAGGAAGAAGCACCTCAGTATTTTTTTGTTTGTTTTTACGATTCAGCGCAATATGAAGAGCCCCTTAAATCAGAAGATTTAAGGGGCTCTTATTGTAAAAGACAGGGGAACTGATTGAAATTTTACGGATTATCTTTTGACAACCACCGAAGTGCCCATTCCACCACCGATACATAAGGTAGCCAGCCCATACGTGGAGTTTCTTCTCTTCATTTCGTGTAGAAGCGTTACAAGAATCCTTGCACCTGAAGCTCCCACAGGATGACCTAGGGCAATGGCTCCTCCGTTGACATTGACTTTTGAAGCATCCCATTTCAGTTCTTTTCCAACTGCCAGTGCCTGCGCAGCAAAGGCTTCGTTGGCTTCTATGAGATCCATGTCATCTATGGTCAGATTGGTCTTGGACAGGGCATTCTTCGTTGCAGGTACAGGACCTACACCCATGATGCTTGGATCCACACCGCCGTTTCCGTAGGAAACGATGGTAGCCAGCGGGGTAAGTCCCAGTGCATCCGCTTTTTCTTTGCTCATGACAACCAGAGCTGCTGCTCCATCGTTGATTCCTGAAGCATTTCCAGCAGTGACTGTACCTTCTTTCTTAAAGGCAGGTCTAAGTCTATTGAGACTCTCAACTGTCACACCTTTCTTCGGATATTCATCTGTATCCACCACCACAGGGTCTCCCTTGCGCTGAGGTATCGTAACAGGGGCGATCTCGTCTTTGAACTTGCCTTCAGCCATGGCTTTTTCCGCTTTATTCTGGCTGGATGCTGCAAAAGCATCCTGTTCATCTCTTGTGATTCCATATTTCTCTGCGACATTTTCTGCCGTGATGCCCATATGATAGTTGTTGAACGCATCCGTAAGAGCATCCTGAATCATGGTATCCACCATGGTATCGTTGCCCATTCTGGATCCGAATCTTGCATTGTTCAATACATAAGGAGCTCTGGACATGTTTTCAGTACCGCCTACGACCACCACATCATTGTCTCCGGCGATTATAGTCTGAGCAGCAAGGGATACGGTTCTAAGACCTGATCCGCAGAGCATGTTGATGGTCGTGGCGGGAACCGATACAGGAATACCTGCATTGACGGAAACCTGTCTTGCTACACCCTGACCAAGTCCTGCCTGCAGAATGCAGCCCATATAGACATCATCCACATCTTCCGGTCTGATTCCGGCCTGTCTGATGGCTTCTTTTACAGCTACAACACCTAAGTCTACAGCGGAGACATTTTTAAATACGCCACCAAAACTTCCAACAGGAGTTCTTACTGCACTGACAATTACAACTTCTTTCATTCAATTCTACCTCCCAGTATGATCTATATACAATTTAGTAAGTACATTCTTGCAATCCATCACTGAGTCTTTTTCGTACTGTGCGGTTTCCTGTGAATATACTTAATTGACTGCAAGATTATAATAACATGAAACACCCCTCATGTGTAATCAATTTCATGTTCCAGATCCGTAATAATTCAGGCGAAATTTTACGAATAAAATGGAAAGTCTTTGAAACATGAGGATTTCATCATGTTTGAGTCTGTGATGCCCATGCTTACGAGTTTTAAAATTTACATTTTATTCACATGTTTCAATGATATTTTTCATCAGATTCCATATTTTAACTGATCGGAGCAGTTTCCGAGGTTCTGTTATTTTCAGTGTACCACACCATCGACACTGAAATTTGTTATAATATGTATACAATAATCCAGGTGGAGGAAAGATATGAAAAATGCAATCATCACAGGTGCTACAGGAGGCATCGGGAAAGAAATCGCAAGAAAACTTGCAGGTATGGGGTATAATCTGGCGCTTGTCTACGGAAACAACCATACTCAGGCAAAGATGCTCATGGAAGAGCTGTCGGAAATCACCCGAGCAGAAGCGTACTCCATGGATTTTTCAAGCACAAACGGATATTCATTGACCTTGAAAAGAATGCTCAAGGACTTCGGATCCTTTGAAGTGCTCATTCATGGAGCAGGGGTTTCCTATCGGGATCTCTTTCATGAAATGAATGAACTGCATTTCGAAGAACTGCTCAGCATAAATCTCAAACCGCTGTACTATGTCAGCAAGGAGATCATCCCGAGTATGATCGAAGCGGGTAAAGGCAGTATCATCAGCATCTCTTCCATCTGGGGTTCAAAACCCGCCTCCATGGAAGTTGCCTACGCCATGACAAAAGGTGCTTTGGAGCAGTTCACAAGAAGTCTTGCTTCGGAACTGTCTCATATGAACATTCGCGTCAATGCCATCGCGCCTGGTGGAGTGGATACGAAGCTTCTTGCAAATCTGACAGATCAGGAGAAGATGGATTTCATAGAAGACATTCCCTTTAAGCGACTGGCAAAACCGGAAGAAGTGGCAGAGCTGGCTGCATTTCTCATTGAAAAGGGAACCTATATCACAGGTCAGGTTCTTACGATGGATGGCGGATTCACCTTATAAAGTCACAACCCCCCTCACAATGGCTGAAATCGCATTGTGAGGGGGGGTTCTACTGTCTGCATGAAAGTCTCACTGGTCTGATCTTCTGTAATCCTTAAATCGGATCACAAAGGCAACACCGTTTCCTTCGTTCATGAGATCATAATCCAGCTCATGTTTTTCGAGAATATTACGGATGATGGATAACCCAAGTCCTGAACTGCCTTCTTTTCTCTGACGGGATTTATCTTTTTTGTAGAACTGCACCCATATATTCTCCAGCTCCTCTTCCTCGATATGGGCAGGGGAGTTGGAAATCTTCATGATCAGTTCATGCTGTTCTTCATAGAGGGAAATATCCACTTGCGCCTCTTCCTGATGCTCTGTATAGGTCATGGCATTCTTTATGATGTTTCTGATAGCAGTACTGAGCTTGTTGAGATCCGCATAAATCAGATACTGATTCTTTATGCGGAAACTGAAGGACAGTTTTTCATCAGGATAATCCAGAAAAGGGGCCGCACAATTGACCAGAACATTACTGAGATTGAATTCGGTTCTGTTCAGATTGAATGCATCTGATTCAGTATAGGAAAGCTCAATCATGTCCTTCACCAGTTTTTCCATGTTTTTCGACTCATCCAGAATGATGGAGAGATACTCCTCCTTGTTCTCCTCACTGATTCCATCAATAAGGCCTTCCGTATAACCCTGGATCAGCGTGATGGGTGTCTTCAGTTCATGGGAAATATCACGTATGAAATCCTTACGCTGGTTTTCCAGTTTCTGGCTCTTCAGCACATCCTCCTCCAGCAGCCTGTTTTTTTCATTCAGTTCGTTCAGTGCCGCTTTCAGGTTCATGGAAAGGGTAGAGAGGCTGTCTGCCAGCTCGCCGATTTCATCCTTCTGGGTCCGGTCAATCTGTGTATCGAAATTCAGTTTAGCCAGTTCCTTGGATGAGCTGGTCAGTTTTCTGATGGGTTTGGTCACCGTGTGTGAAATAAGAAATGCCAGTATGACCACAACAAAAAATCCTCCTATGAAGACATAGATGAAGAAGTTCTTGATGGTCCGAGCTGATTCATTGATGGGCACCATGGAACTGATGGAGATGGCGAAAGAATCCGCATCCCGTAGATTGATGGAACTGGCGGTCAGGAAATATCTTATGCTGCCATCCTGTCTTTCATACTCTCTGCTGATGATGCTTCCGTTGACCAGAAGTTCTTCCACCAATGACTTATCTGTCACCAGATCTCCAAAGAACCGATTGATGATTTCGATGTAGTCTCCATCAATCTTATTTCCACCATAAGCCATATACTGAAGCGCGCCGTTCTGTCCGAAGATAAACAGCCTCGTGTTATTGCTGGCTTCAAACTCATTGATGGACTGGATCAGTGTATCACTGGGAGAAACTGCCTTATTTCTGAATGTCTCGAGATTTTCCGAAAGCGCTGTCTTCTTCGTTCTCGTATAATACGTCTCGAAGGAATAGGACATGAAAATCATGGATCCCAGAAGCAGCGCTGTGACAAGAAGAACGATGATGAAGGTGAGCTTGTTGGAAATTGATTTAAACATGTTCCTTCACCTTGAACCTGTATCCATATCCGCGAACCGTCTCAATATAGGTGAACACCTCACCGAGCTTTTCCCGAAGTCTCTTTATGCTGGTATCTATGGTTCTGAGATCTCCCTCGTAGTCATAACCCCATACATTTTCGATGATGGTGTCTCTCGAGAGTACAATATCCTCATTTGAAGTGAACAGTAGAAGAAGTTCAAACTCCTTCCTGCTTAAGAAAATCTCATCCTCATCCACAAAAACTCTCTGTGATTTCTCATTTATTCTAAGTCTGCCATATACATGATCTTTCAGCTCATCCTTCTCGTATTCCAGTCTTGCAAAAAGATTATTGATTTTCAGCACCAGAATTTTTGGGGAGAAGGGCTTTGCAATGAAATCATCTGCTCCGATGGAGTATGCTTCCACAAAATCGTCATCCATGGTCTTCGCCGTAATGATGAATACCCGAGTATCCTTCTTCTTCCTCAGCTCCTTCAGCATATCGAACCCATCCATGAAGGGCATCATCACATCCAGAAGGATAAGATCGTAGTCACTCCGTAGAGCCATCTCCAGTCCTTCCTCTCCGTCTGATGCCAGGTCCACGCTATACTGCTCTTTCAGCAGGTAATCCCTGAGCAGATCTCTTAATCTTTTTTCATCTTCCACTATAAGTATTTTCTTCTCCATACACTCACCTTATTACTCTGGTAATCAGTATCCAGCAGCTATATATAAATCTTGTTCTTGTCGTCCTTGTCACCCTTCATCAGCAGGACTTCCTTCACCAGTTCACGGATTGCGGTGTTCATGGCATTGGGTTCCACTCTGGTCAGACTGATTCTAAGAACCTTCTTATCCTCGAGCCTGGTGAATCCTGTGATGTCTCTGAATCTGTATCCATTGACCTGCAGCCCCTCCAGCAGCGTTTTCAGCTTAAAGTCCCTTGGGAAATAGAGACTTGCGAAAAAACCGGCTTCTGGAATGTAATAGGGGAAAGGAAATCCCTGCAGTGCATTCTTGAAAATCATGATATTCTGCTTCACCTTGTCCCTCAGATTCGCCATGTCCTTTGTGTAGTGATCCGATTTCAGATACTTCAAAAGAACTGCCTGATTCAATAGCGGTGCACCACCGTTCAGGTACGTGATATTGTAGGCCAGTTTCTTTGCGATTTCAGGCGGAGCCACCACACAGGCGCTTCTGAAGTACGGTCCCACGGTCTTGCTGAAGCTTCGGATATAGATGGTTCTTTCGGGTGCCAGTGAGAAGAAGGTCGCACCTTTGGATAATTCATTCAGGTAATCATCTTCTATGATATAGAAATCATACTTCTCTGACAGAGCAATGATCTTTCTCATCTGTTCTTCTTTCAGATCCGTGCCCAGGGGATTGTGATTTCTGCTGATGCTAAAGAAGAACTGGAATTCACCACTCTTCACCTTCTCTTCCAGGCTGTCAAGATCGATTCCACTCTGATCTCTGCTCACAGTATCATGGGGTATTTTCTTGATTTCCATAAAGGAGAGGAGGATATTGTATGTAGGGTCCTCCACGAGTACTTTCTTCTCCAGAATATCTGTTCCAAGAAGCAGATCCATGGCTCCTTGTGCACCTTCTGTTATGAGCACAGATTCCAGGCTGATTTCCGGATTGTGCATCTCCATCAGCAGGTGTTCTCGCAGAAGATTATATCCCATAGGATAGCTGTAGTTCAGGAGACTTCTGTTCTTGTCTTCCAGCACCTGATCATAGATCTTCCTCAGGGATTCCATGGGCAGGTTTCTGTTGTTTGGGACACCTGAATAGAAATCGAAGTCGCTGGTTCCACGTTTCTTGTTCCTGTTGATGTAGTATCCGCTCTTAGGCGCTGAAAACACAAGCGAAAGCGCTTCCAGTTCATTGTATGCTTTGATCACAGTCGAGTTGGAACAGGCGAACTTGATTGCAAGTCCGCGAATGGATGGAAGCTTATCCGTATACACGTCCTTTTCGATCTCCGATCGCAGATAATCCATAATTTCTGTATATTTATAATTCATTTCATCACCCTTTTGTACCATATCAGTTTACGCTTATTATACCATTATCTGGTCATATTATTCCACAAGTGTTCGGGAATACGGATACCCGAATCAGGGGATTTTGTGTTATATTAGGGTATGTTATATTATAGATTGAGAGTATGTCACTTATGTGACAGATGCCTCCACACATCCGTTAATCGTTCAAAGGAGACTGAAGCAATTGAAATTCTATGAAATGCTTGTAAAATACTACGATGACATCTTTCCTGAAAATCAGGACACCTATACTTTTCTACGTGAAGGTCTTGAACCAGGAGACAAGGTTCTTGATGTGGCCTGTGGTACAGGCAGTTACACCATTCATCTCATCAAGGATGACATTCTGGCCTGCGGCCTTGATCTGGAAGAAGCCATGATAGCAAAAGCGGAGGAAAAGGCACACAAGGAGGGCGTTTCTCCCGATTTCGTCGTATCCAACATGCTGAACATCGACCTTGTCAGTGATGGTGGACTCAGACGGATTTATATCATCGGAAACTCGCTGGTTCATCTGAAATCCTTGGATGAGATAAGAACTTTTCTGAAAAGCGCATATGATCTGCTGGCTGATAAGGGAGATCTCATCATACAGATCATCAATTATCAGCGGATCCTCTCACAGGGCATAGATCACCTTCCTTCCATAAACGTTCCTGAGAAAGGAATCGTATTTGATCGTAATTACAACTACGACGTTTCATCCAGCACCATAGAGTTCGCTTCCACACTGAACATTCAGGGTGAGAGCAGGGAATCTTCTGTGTATCTGCTGCCTCTGGAAAAGGATGAACTTGTGAAGGAACTGGAAAAAATCGGATTCCTTGACATCGAAGTCTATGGAAACTTCAAAAAGGATCCCTTCACTGAAAACTCGATGCCGCTGGTACTGAAAGCAACGAAAAATACTTGATAATTGGAGATTCATCATGATTGATTACAATAAAACCGTTCTTGAAAACGGAATCACACTGGTCACAGTAAAAAAGCCGGGTAAGCTTTTTTCGCTGAATCTGGCAGTGAAAGTCGGCTCTCTGTCGGAATCTCTGGAAGAGAAGGGAATCTGCCATGTCATCGAGCATATGCTTTTCAAAGGAACTGAGTTTGATGACAATGCTTCCCTGAACAGCCGAATCGAATACCTGGGCGGTGATTTCAATGCCTATACGGACTATATATCCACCGTATTCTCCATATCCGCTCTATCGGAGGAACTGGAAAACAGCCTTTCACTGCTTCGTGACATGCTGCTATTCCCGAGTTTTGATGCCGGTGAACTTGAAAAAGAGAAGGGCGTGATCCTATCGGAACTGAGAGCCTCAAATGACGATGCGGAAGAAACGACACACAAGAATCTATACTTCAACGCCTATGAGCAAAGCCCTCTGAAATACGACGTCATCGGAAATGAGGAAACCATCACTTCTTTCACTAGAGACAGACTGGCTGCCTTCCACAAAAAACACTATCTTCCAGAGAATGCAGTACTGGTTCTGATCAGTGATAAGGATCATGATGAAATCAGGAGCCTGGTGCAGACACGCTTCAGCTCCTGGAAACGAGGTGCCGTGGATTCACCTGATCTTAAATTCGAAAAGAACATTCCGGGAAGACACACCGCTTATAAAGACATGGAACAGTCCACCCTTGGAATCCTGTATTCCTTTTCCATATCAGAAGAGGAAAAACTGCCTTTACGGGTACTGAACTATAAGCTGGGTGTCAGCGGCAATTCCATTCTATTCAGAGAACTCCGGGAAAACAGAGGGCTTGCCTATGATGTTTATTCAGATCTGGATCTCACCGACAGGATGCAGAATCTTCTCATCTACACTCAGGTTCCCGATGAAAGCATAGACGATGCGGAACAGCTCATTCTGAAGATTCTCGAGGAAATCAAATGCGGTGCCTATTTTCATGCTGAAGATCTTCTGATCATGAAGAAAGTCCTGAAAACCAGTATTTACGGAACACTGGATAACATCCATGATCTGTCTTCATTCATACTGGATGAGCTTCTGAACATGGAAGAACCCATGGCCTTTGAAAAAGATCTGGACAAACTGGAAAATGTGACACTGGATGATATCATGAAGGTAAGCAGAAAAGTCTTTGACGGACCTACCATATACAGATTAAGGGGGGAAGACGATGAAGACCATCACGCAGATCAGTGAAAACAAGAAGAACAAGGATCGAGTCAGCATCTTCGCTGATGACGAATTCCTGTTGTCCTGTCATAAGGAGCTCATCTACAAGAAATCACTCAAAAAAGGGGATAAAGTGGATCCCGAACTGCTCCTGGAACTTGCAAGAGAAGACGAATATATAAAGGCAAAGGATACAGCACTGCGTGCTATAGAGCGCAGCCTGAAAACCGTCCATGAAATAGAGACCAGACTGAGAGATAAGGAATACACGGAGGAAACAATCCGTCGTGTGATCCTATTCATGGAGGAATACAGACTCATAGATGATTACAAGTATGCCGAAACGTTTTTCAAGGAAAAGCTGAGAACCCGAGGCGTGAAAAAAGCACGGTATGAGCTATCTGGTAAAGGCATCCCCAAAGACATCATGGAAAGAGCTCTGGAGGCATTAAGCACCTCAACTGTAGAAGAAGATTCCTGTCTGAAGCTTGCAGAGAAGAAGTATGCTCAGCTTATAAAAAGAGAAACCGATTCCTATAAGCTGAAAAACAAGCTCTATACGTTTCTTATGGGAAAAGGATATGACTATGAGCTGATCAGCAGTACCTTGAGAAAAGTGATGGAAGACGCCGAATAGCCGTATCCTATGAAAGAACGCAGATCTGATGACTGCGTTCTTTCTGTTCTTAAGATTATCTAAACTTCCTGATAAAAAATAGATGTTCTTTTGTAATCGGCATATGATGGTAGTAGAAGAATTTAACATGCATGTCAGACTCTGATAATTAAAATATAACAACTTGTATCTTTATTAAAAATTTAAAAATGATATAATTGATTCTATATTATTATCAACCTGCTACGTGCATGATAGGAGACATGATAAAATGCTTGATAAGATTTATTTAGGATTGGATGTCGGTTCAACTACAGTGAAAGCTGTAGTCGTAAATAAAAACAGAAAAATCATATACAGTACCTACGAACGTCATTTTTCGGATATTCGAAGTACAGTAGTAAGTGTCATGAAGAAAATCCATGATTCCTTCGGCAACAGGGAAATACATGTTGCTGTAACCGGGTCCGGAGGACTCTCTGTGGCATCGTGGCTTGATATCAAGTTTATTCAGGAAGTCATCGCTTCCACAAAAGCTGTGGAAACCTTCATCCCTGAGACGGAAGTTGCCATCGAACTTGGTGGAGAGGATGCGAAAATCACGTATTTTGACGGTTCCATCGAGCAGAGAATGAATGGAACCTGCGCAGGCGGTACTGGAGCTTTCATCGATCAGATGGCATCGCTCCTGAAAACAGATGCATCAGGCGTCAATACCCTGGCAGAAGGTTCCAGCTATATCTATCCCATAGCCGCAAGATGTGGCGTATTTGCGAAAACGGATATCCAGCCTCTCATCAATGAAGGGGCAAAGAAAGAAGATATATCCGCATCCATATTCCAGGCTGTAGTGAACCAGACCATCTCAGGTCTGGCCTGCGGAAGACCCATCAGGGGGAAAATAGCCTTCCTTGGCGGTCCGCTGCATTTTCTGCCGGAACTGAGAAAGCGATTCATCGAGACCCTGGAACTGAAGAAAGATGAGATCATCGTTCCTGAAAATGCGGAGCTTTATGTGGCTTTGGGGGCAGCATTGTCCTCCTTCGAAAACTATCCTCACCAGCTGGAAGTGCTTATGAGTCGTGCCGGAAAGCTCAAAGATGTATTCAGCAAGGAAGTGAACAGACTCGATCCGCTCTTCAAGACTCCAGAAGAGTTCCAGGCGTTCAAGGAGAGGCACAGCAAGGCTGTGGCGCCCCGAAAACCCTTATCCGAATATGAGGGTGATGCCTATCTGGGCATCGACTCCGGCTCCACCACGTCAAAAGTGATTCTGCTGGACAAAGACCTAAATATCCTTTATTCCTATTACGGCAGCAATCAGGGAGATCCGCTGAAACTCATCACGGAAGTGCTCACAGAGCTTCTTGTCACGCTGCCTGAAGGGATCCGCATTGCCCACAGCACAGTGACAGGGTACGGGGAAGGGCTTATTAAAGCCGCCCTGGGTATCGATATCGGCGAGATTGAGACCATTGCGCACTATGAAGCCGCCAACTACTTCCTGGAAGGAGTGGATTTCATACTGGATATCGGTGGACAGGACATGAAATGCCTGCGGATCAAAGATGGATCCATCGATTCCATCATGCTGAACGAAGCCTGCTCCTCTGGATGCGGCTCTTTCATCGAGAGCTTTTCCAGTTCACTGGGCTATGAGGTGAAAGATTTCGCAGTGGCAGCGCTTGAAGCCCGAGAGCCGGTGGATCTGGGCTCCAGATGCACGGTGTTCATGAACTCCAGAGTCAAACAGGCCCAGAAAGAAGGGGCTTCGGTTTCGGAAATCAGCTCCGGTCTTTCTTATTCCGTCATCAAGAATGCCCTGTTCAAAGTCATCAAAGTGCGAGATCCGAAGGAAATGGGTAAAAAGATCATCGTGCAGGGTGGAACCTTCTATAATGACAGCGTGCTGCGCGCCTTCGAACTCATATCAGAAAGAGAAGCAGTGCGTCCAGATATCGCAGGTCTCATGGGTGCATTCGGCGCAGCAAAGATCGCCAGAGACAGGCATGAAGGCAAGGAAACCTCACTGCTTTCTCTGGAACAAGTCAGAGAACTTCGTCCAAGGACCGAAATGAGAAGATGCAATCTCTGTACGAACCATTGTCCACTGACCATCAACATCTTCAAGGAAGGTGCAGAAGAATACATCACAGGAAACCGTTGTGAAAGACCGCTGAAGATCCAGAAGAAAGAAGTGCTTCCTAATCTGTATGATTACAAGTACAAGAGAACCTTCGGATACAAGAGCACCGTGACGGCTGAAAATGCAAGAGGGACCATCGGCATTCCAAGGGTGCTGAACCTCTATGAGAACTACCCGTTCTGGTTCACATTCTTTGACAGTCTGGGTTTCAAAGTGCAGCTTTCACCAAAGTCATCCAAACCGCTTTACGAGAAAGGCATGAGCAGTATTCCATCCGAGTCTGTGTGCTATCCCGGAAAACTGGTCCATGGCCATATCGAATATCTTGCCGCCAAAGACGTGGACCTCATCTTCTATCCTTGTCTTCCCTATGAGGAAAAGGAAGATGCAAACGCCAACAATCACTTCAACTGCCCTGTGGTCACATCCTATCCTGAGGTCATCAAGAACAACATGGATGTGCTGGCCTTAAGCAAAGTGAAGTTTCTGAATCCGTTCCTGAACTTTTTTGACAGAAAGAATCTCCATAAGAAGCTCCATGAGGTGCTGGCAAAGCATTACAGCCTCTCCCCAGCGGAAGTCAGAGAAGCTGTGAAAAAGGCTTACGAGGAGCTCGATCTCTATAAATCAGATATTCAGAAAAAAGGAGAAGAGACGCTTCAGTATATTGCAGAAAACGGCCTGAAAGGGATTGTTCTGGCTGGAAGACCGTATCATATCGATCCTGAAATCAATCACGGGATCCCCAATCTCATCACGGAATACGGCATGGCTGTTCTTACGGAAGACTCCGTGGCCCATCTGGGCACCGTGGAGAGGCCTCTGCGCGTCATAGACCAGTGGACCTATCACAACAGGCTGTATCGAGCCGCCTCCTTTGTGGCTGGGGAAAAGAATCTGGAGCTTGTCCAGCTGAACAGCTTCGGATGCGGACTGGATGCTGTCACCAGCGATCAGGTGGAGGAGATTCTACGCAGCAAGAATAAACTTTTCACGCTCCTGAAGATCGACGAAGGAAACAATCTGGGTGCGGCAAGAATCAGAGTGCGTTCACTGCTGGCCACCATGAGCGAGAGAGAACGACATCACGTGGAGATCAAGGATACGCCCATCACTTATGAGCGTACGCTGTTCACGAAGGAGATGAAGAAGACCCACACACTCCTGAGTCCTCAGATGTCGCCGATTCACTTCAGATTCCTGGAAGCTTCCTTGAGATATTCCGGCTTCAACGTGGTTGTGCTGCCGGACACGGATTTCAAGGCTGTGGATGAAGGACTGAAATACGTGAACAACGATGCCTGCTATCCATCCATTCTTGTGGTGGGACAGGTCATCAAGGCACTGAAGAGCGGGGAGTACGACCCTCAGAACACTTCCTGCCTCATCACGCAGACAGGCGGAGGTTGCAGGGCAACCAACTATGTGGGATTCCTGCGCAAAGCGCTGAAGGAATCCGGATTCGGACAGGTCCCTGTGATACCGCTTTCTGTTCAGAGATTCGAGAAGCATCCTGGCATGGATCTGGATATGAAAACCTTGAACAGCGCACTTCAGGCTCTTCTTTACGGAGATGTGCTCATGAGAGTACTTTATCGAGTAAGACCCTATGAAGCCATTAAAGGCTCCGCCAATGCGCTTTATGAGTCCCTGACGGAGAAAATCATAAAGGATCTGGAAGATCCTACCATCAAATCCTTCAATGACAACATCAGAATGATCATTAGACAGTTTGATGAGCTTGAAACCATTGATGTGGTGAAGCCGAAGGTCGGACTGGTAGGAGAAATCCTTGTGAAGTTCCATCCCACTGCCAACAACTCCGTAGTCAATGTCATTGAAGAAAACGGATGTGAGGCAGTAATGCCGGATCTGGTGGATTTCTTCCTGTACTGCTCCTACAACAATGTGGCCAAGAGAGAGGATCTGGGTGGAAGCCTTGGAAAGGCGCTGGGAAGCAGAGCTGCCATCGCCATCATCGAAGCCTACAGAAAAACCATGCGAACTGAACTGGAAAACTCCGTAAGGTTCCACCCGCCGGCAAGAATCGAGCATCTGGCGGAGATCACAAAGGATGTGGTTCAGATCGGAAATCAGACGGGAGAAGGATGGTTCCTCACAGGAGAAATGCTGGAGCTCATTGAGGAAGGCGTGGAGAATATCATCTGCATGCAGCCTTTCGCATGTCTTCCGAACCATATCACCGGCAAAGGCGTCATAAAGAAGCTGAGAGAAGAGAACAAGGACGTCAACATCACGGCCATCGACTATGATCCTGGCGCCAGCGAAGTGAATCAGCTGAACAGAATCAAGCTGATGATTTCCATCGCATTCAAGAATCTGGAAAAGAATCAGAGGAATCAGGACCTGAGTGATGAGGAAAAGGCCTTGACAATCATGAATAGACAGATATAATGGAAATATATTTAAAAAGGCGCTGAAAAAGAGGAGTATCCATGAAGAAGTGCAAAGAGAGGAAAACCCGCAGGCTGTAAGGTTTTCACACTAGACTCATGGAGAAGGTAGCTTTTGAGCTTCTGAGCTGAACTAACAGTAAGCTTGGACGGTTTATCCAAATCGTTAACGTATGAGAGCCCATGTCAGTGGGAATAAAGGTGGTACCGCGAGTCTTCGTCCTTTTAGGATGAAGGCTCTTTTTTTATACAGAAAAAACCGCCGAAATCACGCCTTTGAAGTATGAGCTGTTATGATCAAATGATACGAGGGAGGAAGAATATGGAAAAGAAGAATCTGGAAACAACCTATAGTCCAAAGGACTTTGAAAAACGAATCTACGAAAACTGGCTCAATAAAGGGTATTTCACCCCTGAGGTGAATAAAGACAAAAAACCTTACACCATCGTGATGCCGCCACCAAATATCACAGGAAAACTTCACATGGGCCATGCACTGGACCTGACCCTTCAGGACATCCTGATCCGTTTCAGAAGAATGCAGGGCTATGAAGCGCTCTGGCTGCCCGGAACAGACCATGCATCCATCGCCACGGAAGTGAGAGTGGAAAATGAACTGCTGAAGCAGGGACTGGTGAAAAAGGAAATGGGCAGAGAAGCCTTCCTTGAAAAGGTCTACGAATGGTCTGAAGAATACAGAGGGAAGATCCGAGATCAGATCACGAAACTGGGTTCCTCCTGTGACTTCACAAGAGAAGCCTTCACCATGGATGAGAACCTCAGCAGAGCCGTAAGAGAAGTATTTGTGAAACTCTACAATGACGGCCTGATCTACAGAGGAAACCGCATCACCAACTGGTGTCCCAAATGTGAAACCGCTCTTTCCGATGCTGAAATCGAATATGTGGAGCATAATGGCAATTTCTGGCATTTCAGATATCCTTATGCAGACGGATCCGGTTACATGGTCATTGCCACCACAAGACCGGAAACCATGCTGGGCGATACAGCTGTAGCTGTCCATCCGGAAGATGAGCGATTCAAGGACCTGGTCGGAAAGACACTGACACTGCCCCTCATGAACCGTGAAATCCCCATTGTCGCCGATGATTATGTGGATAAGGATTTCGGTACGGGCTGCGTGAAGATCACACCTGCGCACGATCCCAATGATTTCCATGTAGGTGAAAGACATCACCTGGAATCCATCAGAGTTCTGGACGATAAGGGCATCATCAATGAGCATGGTGGAAAATACCAGGGCATGGACCGTTATGAAGCCAGAAAAGCCATCATAAAGGATATGGAAGAGCTGGGTCTACTGGAAAAGATCGAACCTCATATGCATAATGTCAACACTCATGATCGCTGCGGAACCGTCATTGAACCCATCATCTCCAAGCAGTGGTATGTTGAAATGAAACCTCTGGCTGGACCTGCCATTGAAGCGGTGAAGAGCGGAGAGACAGACTTTGTACCTGAAAGATTCGAAAAGACCTATTTCCACTGGCTGGAAAACATTCAGGACTGGTGCATCTCAAGGCAGCTCTGGTGGGGTCATAGAATACCCGTATGGTACTGCGATGACTGTGGTGAAGTTCATGTCGATCATGATGCGCCAAAGCTCTGCGGCAAATGCGGCAGCAGAAGCCTGACAGAAGAGGAGGATGTGCTGGACACCTGGTTCAGTTCCGCCTTATGGCCATTCTCCACATTAGGCTGGCCCAATGAAACAGAGGATCTGAAGTATTTCTATCCGACTTCAACACTGGTTACAGGCTATGACATCATCCCGTTCTGGGTCATGAGAATGATGTTCTCCGGGATCTACAATATGGGAGAAGTTCCTTTTGATAAAGTATTCATTCATGGAATCGTTAGAGACTCTCAGGGAAGAAAGATGAGCAAATCCTTAGGAAACGGTGTGGATCCACTGGAAACCATCGATGAATATGGCGCAGATGCACTACGCTTCATGCTGATTTCAGGAAATGCCCCAGGAAGCGACATCCGGTTCTACCCTGAAAGAGTGGAGGCGGCAAGAAACTTCGCCAACAAGCTCTGGAATGCTTCCAGATTTGTCCTCATGAACATCAACCATGAACTCATCGAAAAATATAAAGACAGCACCAGTTATTCCATGGCGGATCAATGGATTCTGTCTAAAATCAACAATCTCATCGAGGAAGTGACAGAGAATCTGGAGAAATTCGAACTTGGCATAGCCCTTTCGAAGGTCTATGAGTTCATCTGGAACGAGCTGTGCGACTGGTATATTGAGCTGATCAAGCCCGTATTCTACAATGGAACCGACGAAGAGAAGGGTGTCAGCTACAGAATCATAAGAGATGTTCTCATCAAGTCACTGAAGCTCCTTCACCCCACCATGCCATTCATCACGGAAGAGATCTATTCCTTCCTGAATGATGAAGAGACCATCATGATGGCATCCTGGCCTGAAGCGGACAACTCTCTCATCGATGCTGAAATCGAAGAGAGAATGGGCGGAATCATCGAAGCCATCAAGAGCATCCGAAATCTGAGACAGGAGATGAACGTTCCGAACAAGAAAAAATCAGCACTGTTCATCCTTCCAAATGAAGGCAAGAAGAATATCTTTGAAAATTCAAAGGATTATCTCATAAAGCTCGCTTATGCGGAAGATGTGGTGCTTCTTGATAAAGACAGCACAGATGAAAACCACGTATCTCTAGTCACTTCCACAGCAAGAATCTATATTCCGCTGCTGGATCTGGTGGATCGTGAAAAGGAACTGGACCGCCTCGGAAAAGAGAAAAAGAAGCTGGAATCTGAAATCGAACGCGTGAACAGAAAGCTCGGAAACGAAAAGTTCCTGGCAAACGCAAAAGAAGAGGTCGTAGCAGAAGAAAGAGCCAAAGGGGAGAAGTACCAGTCCATGCTGGATGCTGTAACCGAAAGAATCCATGCACTGAACTAGTGCTGAAAAGAAAAGTATAAGTCAGGTTTCCTGCTTATACTTTTTTTCTTGATATTCTTTCCATGAAAAGTATAATAGAGCTATTGATAGGAATGAAAGATCAGGTGAGCTTGAATTGAACTATAAAGAGACACTGGAAGCGCTGCACAGCATTCCAAGAAGAAAGAAAGAAGAAAACCTGCACCGCATGAACCGGCTCATGGAGATTCTTGGAAATCCCCATGAAGAACAGCAGTATATTCATGTGGCAGGGACCAACGGGAAAGGTTCCATCTCCAGGATGCTGGAAGAAGTGCTGCTTTTGAGCGGGTACCGGACCGGACTTTTCACTTCTCCCTATATATTCGACTTCCGTGAAAGAATTCAGATCGACAATCAGATGATTTCTGAAGAGGATGTGATCTTCTACTTTGAAAATGTGAAAGCTGCAGGTGAAAAACTGGAGACTGAAGGTTATTCTTTTCCTTCGGAATTTGAAGTGGTCACCGCCATGGCTTTTCTCTATTTCAGAGACCAGAAGGTGGATGTCGCGTTGATTGAAGTGGGGATAGGGGGCCTTTATGATGCGACAAATGTCATAAAGCCGGTACTGTCGCTCATTGCATCCATCAATTTTGATCATACTGCTGTATTAGGGCATACTCTGGACTCCATCGCATGGCATAAAGCTGGAATCATGAAAGGGAATCCCACTATTTCAACCTCACAGCAGCCTGAAGTGCGAAGGGTCCTTAAGAAGAAAGCGGAGGAAGTTTCCTCCAGACTCAAATTCACCAGCACCAGAGAAATGAAGTTTCTTGAAATGGATGGACTTCATCAGAAAATCAGATATGATCTCCGCAGCAGAAAGTCACTCACAATAAGGCTTTCGCTTCTGGGTATCCATCAGATGCTGAATGCAGGTGTGGTTCTTCATGCGGCAGAAGAGCTTAAGCGTCTTGGATATGAAAAGATCAGTGATGAGGCCATCACTCTGGCTCTTGAAAAGGTCCGATGGCCTGGACGTATGGAAGTCATCAGTGAAAAGCCGCTCCTGATCATTGATGGAGCACATAATATGGACGGAGCAATCAATCTGAAAGAAAGCCTTGCTTTCTATTTTCCGGGGAAGAGTGTCATCCTGCTCCTGGGCATGCTTCGGGATAAGGATGTTGAAACCGTCACGAAAGTGCTTTCCCGAAACACGAAGAAGGTGGTCTGCTTCACACCGGACGATTTCAGAGCGCTGGAGGCGGAAAGACTCCTTCCACTGCTGCATGAAGGAGCAGTCGGAGAAACTGCAGATTCCTTCCAGGATGCCATAGAAAAAGCTCTGGATGCGTATGAAGAGGGGGATCTGATTCTCTGTGCAGGATCACTCTATACCATAGGGGATATGGAGCACGCATTTAAAAAGCACAGAACCCGCAAAAGCAGAATATAAACAGAAAATCCGCTGAAGTATATAACCTCAGCGGATTCTTTCTTTGCAGCTTATCTGATGAGTTCCTTATAGAGAAGCTCATAAATTTTTGTGGAATGGTCTTTCCAGTTCTGAACCGATTTATCTGCGGTTTCCTTTGTAGGAAAATTCATGCTGATCTTGATGAGCTCATCCTTGTTTTCAAAGGCGGACAAGGTAACCTGGATGGTTCCATGAGGACCTTCGCTGATTTCATGGGTGATGGTTGTTTCCTTGATCAGATGATTGATATTCTCCACCAGATACTTGTCAATCTCTTTTCTCTTTCGGTCGTGAATTCTGTCCTTGAACATTTCTAAAACTGATTTCCCCTGAGCGGATATGACTATGGCTTCTTTATCATTCACAACATCCAGCTCCACCAGACCCGTTTTGATGAGTTCTTCAATGTACTGCTGTAATTCGAAGTAATTGATATAAATACATTCTAATATGATATTTGAAAACTGGGTTTTCGTCAGGTTCAGTTTTGATTGAGACAGAGTATATAGAATCAGTAGTTTATTTTCAGCTAATGCATTATTCATTCCTCACCCTCCTTGGAGACTACAACAATCATACCCAAAAATTAAATTTATTACAATATAAAAATAGAACGGAAATATCCGGATACTACTGTGTACGTCTTCATATTATTATGATATGCCAGAAATGAAAGCTTGTAATCGACTTCATCTTTGCTATAATAAATTGTAGTACGCTTTTACTCGATGCGCACTGAGATACAACATAAATGGGGGGAACGCAACTTGGAAGAAACAAATGATAACCTGGTCAGACTCGAAGGCTACTTTTTAGATGAACCGGCATTCAGTCATGAGCTCTATGGGGAAGAGTTCTATCATGCGAAATTCTGTGTCAATCGCTTAAGCGATTCGAAAGATATCCTGAACCTTACTATTTCCGGAAAGCTGTTTGAAAAAGAGACTCTTTTCAAGGACAGATATACGAAAGTATCCGGGCAGCTGAGAAGCTACAATAAAGTCGTCGGAGCGAAAAACAAACTGCTTCTGACTGTTTTTGTGAGAGAAATCGATTTTCCGGAAGAAAAAGCGGAAGAACCCAATTCCATTGTTCTTACTGGATTCATCTGTAAAGAACCCGTCTACAGAATGACACCCTTCGGGAGAGAAATCACAGATCTTCTTCTGGCAGTGAACCGTCATTTCAATAAAACGGACTATATTCCGGTCATTGCCTGGGGCAGAAATGCCAAATACACAAAATCCATGTCCATCGGCGACAAGATTCAGATCGATGGCAGACTTCAGTCACGCAGTTATACGAAGACCTATCCGGATGGTCATACGGAAGAGAAGGTGGCCTACGAAGTGTCTTCCTCCATTGTTCATCTGGTGGAATCTGTAAACGATACACCGCAGGAAGATGAAGACTTGGCTGATTTTGAAGAAAAACTGAATATCTCCTGAATTTAGTTGACAGCAATGGAAATCGGTATATAATTAATTCATATTACAAGAGAGTAGGGATATTTATGCTCAAAGGTTTGCTGATATTCCAAAGCCTTATTATCGTGCTCATGTTCATTGCAGCTGTAATGTTTATCATTCAAGGCTTATTTATACAGAGCATCCTCTATCTGGCTATTGGAGCATTATTCACTGGTTATGTGCTGTCAAATAGAAAACATAAACCGGAATGAACCACGAACGGTTGTCTGAAAGGACAACCGTTTCTTTTCGCCCAGATTAGCTTTGATAAAATCAGATTTCATGATAAAATACTAATGTTCTTCATGACTGAAGGAACAATCAAGTACTGGATCAGGAGGTATTGTTATGGACAGTTATCTGGGTTTTTCAGAGATATATGATCAGCTCATCAGTGAAGACATAGACTATGATCACATCGCATCCTTTGTTCTCTCGAAAACTCCAAATCGAAATCTGTACCTGGATCTGGGCTGTGGCACAGGATCTCTCTCGATTCTTGTGGGAAGAGAGTTCAGAGAAACCTATCTTGTGGATCTATCCTCTGATATGCTTACTCAGGCAGTGGATAAATTCAATGCGATGAGGATTCCACACCAGGCGTTCGCCTTGTCCATGCATGAGATCGCATTCCAGGTGAAATTCAGTCTCATCACATCCTCCATCGATGCCATCAACTACATACTGGAGGAACAGGAAGTCCGCATGCTTTTCGATAAAGCATATGAGCATCTGGAAGAGGATGGAGTCTTCATTTTCGATGTGAATTCCGCTTATAAGATCAGAGAAATATTAGGTTCGAAGGATTATGTCTATACCAGAGAAGACCTGGCCTATACCTGGGAGAATTACTATGAAGATGATATCGTGGAGATGGTACTCAATTTCTTTGTAAAAAGAGGAGATCTCTATGAGCGCATAGAAGAAGTACACGAAGAAAGAGCATATGAAGTGAAGACCCTTGTTGAAATGCTTAAAAAGTCAGGATTTAAGGAAATTATAATCTGTGAAGATTATAGTGATACTCCTATTACAGATATTTCAGAAAGAGTAACATTCATTGTTAGAAAGAGGTAATGAAATGGATAAAATAATACACGCAACTGCCCAGAACGGCAGTGTAAGAATCATCGCTGCTGATACAACGGCACTGGTCAATGAAGCAGTGCGTAATCACAACACCATGCCCACAGCTTCCGCAGCATACGGCAGGATGCTCACTGCAGGTGCCCTCATGGGTTCCATGCTGAAAGGCAAGCAGGATTCCGTAACGGTACAGATCAACGGTGGAGGAATTTCTGGCGGTGTTCTGGTCACTGGAAGAGAAGATGGGAGAGTCAAGGGTTACATTGTAAATCCTGATGCAGACCTCCCTGTAAACGAGAAGGGAAAACTCGATGTTTCAGGCATCATCGGTATAGATGGTAAATTCACCGTGATCACGGATTTAGGCATGAAAGAACCTTATGTCAGCTCCGTACCGATTTTCACAGGCGAAATCGCAGAAGATCTGGCCTACTACTATACAGTCTCCGAGCAGACCCCTTCAGCAGTCGCTTTAGGTGTACTGGTGGATGTGGACGGTTCCATCATGAACGCCGGCGGATTCATCATCCAGATGATGCCAGGTGCAGATGAGATGCTGGCGGATCTTTTGATGTATCGTCTGGAAGAGATTCCCAGCATCACAACGCTTCAGCGGGATGGAAACACCATCGTGGAAATCATTGAGTATATCTTCGATGGAATGGACCTTAATATCCTGAGTGAAGGAACCCCTGCACTATATTGCGACTGTTCCAAGGAAAAGGTGGAAAAAGCACTTATTTCCATCGGAAAAGAGGATCTGAAGCAGATTTATGATGACAATGCTTCCGAAGAGCTGATCTGTCATTTCTGCAACAAGAAATATGACTTCTCTCATGAGGATATAGGTCGTTTACTGGATGAACTGAAATAATTCCGCAAACAAGAAAAACCAGATGGAACCGGGTTGTTCCATCTGGTTCATTTATGAAATCGTTTGAATTGAAAATCCGATGAAAATATGTACAAAATTGTCGGTAACACTTGATTTATAAGGCAAATTCTGTTTTAATAATCTTTGTGTTCATAAATAAGGAGGACTAATAATAATGAATAAAGCACAGTTAGTTACAAAGATCGCAGAAAAAACAAATTTTACAAAGAAAGACTCGGAAAAGGTGCTGAAGGCAACAATTGAATCCATCGTGGAAGCACTTACAGAAGGAGACAAGGTTCAGCTTTCAGGGTTCGGTACTTTCGAAGTGAAGAATAGAAAAGCAAGAGTAGGAAGAAATCCTAAGACAAATGAAGAAATTCAGATTCCTGAATTCAAGCAGCCCGCTTTCAGAGCAGGAAAAGACCTGAAGGAAATCATCAACGAATAATATATTATGCATGAATATAAAGAAAGAACAGCTTCGGCTGTTCTTTCTTTGTTTCTTCTGTTTTAATTCTACAGTTCTCTCTTGAAATAGGTTGTATGTAGAAGCTTATGGGCCTTCTCTCCACCTGGTTTACCCAGGAAGTTTTCGTAGAGCTCCTGAATGGCTTTGTTTTCATGAGACATTCTCACTTTATGCTGAGTATCTATCGCATAGATACCAGCGGCTCTCTTTTCGAGGATCTCCAGGTCTCCATGATGGTAGGGTTGTCCGCCTCCGCCTATACAGCCACCAGGACACGCCATGATTTCAATGGCATGGTAATTGCTTTTCCCTTGTCTGATGCTTTCCAGGAGCGTTCTGGCGTTTCCTAGGCCATTTGCGATGGCGAGGTTCAAAGTAAGATCTCCGATGGTGACAGTGGCTTCTCTTAAACCAGCCATGCCTCTCACTTCCGTGAAGTCCACCTTGTCGATGGTTCCGCCGGTGAGCTGAACGGCTGCGGTTCTAAGTGCCGCCTCTATGACACCACCGGTGGTACCGAATATTGAAGCTGCACCGGTTGATTCTCCAAGCGGATTGTCGTAGTCTTCATCATCCAGCATCAGGAAGTTGATGCCGGCTTCCTTGATCATACGTCCGAGCTCTCTGGTTGTGATGACGATATCCACATCCTTGACTCCGCCGTATTCCAGCTCGGGTCTTTCTGCTTCGTATTTCTTCGCAACGCATGGCATCACGGATACCACAATCATATCCTCTTCTTTGATGCCCATCTTTTCGGCGAAATAATGTTTGGTGATGGCACCGAACATCTCATGAGGAGATTTGCAGGTGGATGGAATATCCAGAAGATCAGGGAACTGATGCTCGAAGAACTTCACCCAGGCAGGGCAGCAGCTTGTAAGGATCGGTAGATTCTTGTTGTTTGTGATACGTTCGATCATTTCGTGGGCTTCTTCCATGATGGTCAGATCCGCTGCAAAGTTGGTGTCGAACACATAATCGAATCCGAGGTTTTTCAGAGCTGAAACCATTTTACCGGTGACAACGGTTCCTGGTTCAAGTCCGAAGAGTTCTCCAAGGGCCACTCTTACAGCTGGCGCCACCTGGACGACTACGGTCTTGTCTTTTTTCTCCAGAGCTCTCCATACTTTAGGCACATTGTCCACTTCCACAAGTGCACCCGTTGGACAGACAGCTACGCACTGACCGCAGAATGTACATGCAGTATCTTTCAGCTTGTTATGAAATGCAGGTCCGACTACTGTATCAAACCCTCTATCGAGACCTGAAAGAGCATATACCGTCTGGACTTCATTACACATGGTTTCACATCTTCTGCAGAGGATGCATTTCGAGGAATCTCTGTAAATCGCCTTAGAGGTCTTATCGGAATGAAACAAGGACATTTCTCCTTCATATCTGATCTTTTTGACCCCGAGGTCGTGGGCAATGTTCTGCAGTTCACATTCCTGATTCTTCAGGCAGACCAGGCAGTCCTTAGGATGGTCGGAAATCAGAAGCTCCACCATGGTTCTTCTGGCTCTGATGGCTCGTAAGCTGTCTGTCTTGATCTTCATTCCTTCATAGACCGGGGTGGAACAGGATGGTGCAAGATTTCTTCTACCTTCCACTTCCACTACACAGGCTCTGCAGGATGCCACTTTATTCACCATTTTGATGTCGTGGAGGTCAAGATGGCAAAGGGTAGGGATTGTGATGTTCAGTGTTTCCGCAGCCTGAAGGATCGTGAAATTCTCAGGCACTTGGATTTCTTTATTGTTGATGGTAATATTTACCATTTTTTTCCCTCCTATACAATTTGTACAGCCTTGATCGGCTTCACTGGGCAGGCAGTATAACACGCTCCGCACTTGATGCATATTTCCTGATCAATTTCATGTTTCTCACGAACTTTTCCGGATATGGCATCCACAGGGCATGCTCTGGCACACTTCGTACAGCCGATGCAGGCATCAGTGATGACATATCTGAGCAGATCTCTGCAGACACCTGAAGGACATCTCTTATCTACTATATGTGCACGATATTCGTCTTCGAAGTATTTAATGGTGCTTAATATGGGATTCGGCGCAGTCTGTCCGAGTCCGCATAAGGAAGTGTCTTTAATGGTCTGAGAAAGTTCTTCAAGTTTTTCCAGATCTTCCAGTTCACCTTTACCCGCTGTGATTCTGTTCAGTATTTCAAGCAGTCTCTTGTTTCCGACTCTGCAGGCGGTGCATTTTCCGCAGGATTCTTCCACTGTGAAGTCCAGATAGAATTTCGCGATGTCCACCATACAGTTCTCTTCGTCCATTACGATCATTCCGCCTGAACCCATCATGGAACCGATTCTGCTCAGAGATTCATAATCAATAGGGGTGTCCAGATCTTTTTCTGTAATACATCCACCTGAGGGACCACCGGTCTGAACCGCCTTGAAAGCGTGACCGCCTTTGATTCCACCACCGATTTCATAGATGATTTCTCTTAATGTGATGCCCATAGGCACCTCTACAAGGCCTACATTATTGATTTTACCAGCCAGGGCAAATACCTTGGTTCCTTTGGAGAACTCTGTTCCGATGGAGGAATACCATTCTGGCCCTTTCTGGAAGATGATCGGAATATTGGCAAGGGTTTCCACATTGTTTACACAGGTAGGTTTACCGAAAAGACCTGACTCTGAAGGGTAGGGAGGTTTCGATACAGGTTCTCCTCTATGTCCTTCAATACTCTGGATCAGCGCCGTCTCTTCTCCGCACACAAATGCGCCTGCACCGTATTTGATGACAAGATCGAAATCAAACCCGGAATTCAGTATGTTTTTTCCTAACAGATTGAATGCTTTCGCCTGTTCTATGGCAATCTTCAGACGTTTGATTGCAAGAGGGTACTCTGCTCTGATATATACGACACCTTTGTTGGCACCGATGGCGAATCCGCCTATGGCCATGGCTTCAATGATACTGTGAGGATCTCCCTCCAGTATGGATCTGTCCATGAATGCACCTGGGTCTCCTTCATCGGCATTGCAGATCATATACTTCTCCGGACCCTTGCTACGCAGTGTCATGCCCCACTTGGAACCGGTAGGGAAGCCACCGCCGCCACGTCCTCTAAGACCAGAGGCTTTCAGCGTATCCACCACATTGATGGGTTCTTTGGTCGTGATGATTTCGGCAAGTGCCAGATATCCATCATTTGCAATGTACTCTTCTATTTTCTCAGGATCGATGAGTCCGCAGTTTCTTAAGGCGATACGATTCTGCTTTCTGTAGAAATTCATATGATGCTGCGTATCGATTTTCTCTCTGGTCTTCGGATCGATATACAGAAGACGCTCTACCATCTGACCTTCAACGATATGCTTGGAAATGATTTCATCCACATCATTTTCCGTCACTTCCGTATAAAAGACATCGTCAGGAAAAACCTTTACGATGGGTCCTTTTTCGCAGAATCCGAAACATCCGGTGATATGGCAGGAGGCCTGTTCGGTGAGATTTCTTTTTTCCAGTTCTTCATTGAAATTCTCGACGATTTCCTTGCTTTTCGCACTATGGCATCCAGTTCCGGCGCAGACCAGGATTTCTCTTCTGGTTCCTTTTGGCGCTGCATTTTTTCTCAGAAACAGAAGTCCTTGACTTTTTTCTCTGATATTTTTCAGATCATCTATACTATTTAGCATATTACACCTCGCATTCACTGATGATTTTATTGACATCTTTTGCTTCGACTCTGCCGTAGACCTTGTCGTTCACCATAACGACAGGAGCCAGTCCGCAGGCGCCGACACATCTCAGGGAATCTATGGTGAAGATTCCATCAATGGAAGTTTCTCCTGATTTCATCCTGAGCTGCGACTCGAATTCTCTTAATATCTTGTCCGCTCCACGCACAAAACATGCGGTTCCCATACAGACATTGATTACATTCTTACCTCTGGGTTCTGTTGTGAAGTAGGAGTAGAAGCTGACCACTCCGAAGATCTTCGATTTAGGGACTCCGATTTTCTGACTGATATGACCAACCAGTTCTTCGGAAATATAGCCGAACAGATTCTGTGCGTGATGCAGAACTTCTATGAGATCCGATTCCTTCGCGTTGATTTTCGCAATAAATTCATCCAGTTCCTGAATCTTAGGATTTTGTGATAAAGTACACATTTTCTCTCACCTCTTGTTAAATATTTACCAAACACCCTTAATTATATAGACAATACTATGTATTATCAAGAAATTTCAGTCCATTATGAATTCTTTTCATTAAATGATAAATATTTATCATTTAATTTTCCGATTATGCATCTGCATATCGGTTTCTCTGATTGGTATTTTACAGACCAAAATAGTATGAATTGGCATGCTGTGACAGAATAATTAAGATAACGCAGAAAAAGCGCGTTTCATGAGACGATACACTGCAGTGCACCGAAGTGATAAGCGGTTTGTAACGAGAATTTATAGAAAGGAGGGAAGATATCTGAATCAAACCCTCCTGATTGAATGGTTTTGCACTTAAAATCAGATCAGCTGTTCTTTGTTTACTTGAAATAGGACGCACAATCTGTATTCATGATGAAGATGGATACATCATCCACTTTTGTGCCTGAAAAAATATTGATTTCGTCCTTGAGTATTTCTGCAAGGGCTTTCTTTTCTTCCAGCTCCAGAGAAGGGCACGATACTACATCAATATGAATGAAATCTCCTAAATCCGATTCCATATCAGATCGAAACTCAGACTCATAGAACATGACTCTTACCTGCTGGTCATCCAGAGAAAATCTTCCACCAACACGATAAACGATACTTTTGATCAATCGATTCTTTCTTTCATGCCCACTGCATCTGGGAAAATGAAGTTTTATAGTCAACATCAGTTTTACCTCCTCATCCTGTTATTCCTATTATATCTTATTCTGCTTTTCGGTTATAGTTATTCTTCGAACTTTCAAGTGATGAACCCTAAGAATAATATCTTATGTGAAGTTGACGGAACGGGGTCAATTGGATATAATTAAGTCAATCAAAAATCAAAACACATTGAACAGGAAGAGTACCGACCGGATTCTTTAAAGAGAGGGCTGCCTTGGCTGGAAGCAACCTAAGATGATATTCGCGAAAACCACCTGGGAGTGCAGTACGAAGACGAAAGTATAAGTATCTACGTTTGCCGCGTTAAGGTATTAAGCGAAAGTGACGTTGTGTTGCTTTTAATTAGGGTGGAACCACGATGACTCGTCCCTTTCCGGGACGGGTCTATTTTATTTTATTGGAGGAGATAACATGATTAATCTAAAACTGAAAGACGGAAATGTGATTCAGATTGAAAAAGGATCAACAGTTCTTGATGCCGCCTATGCAATCTCATCAGGCCTTGGACGCGCTGCCATGGCAGGGCGTGTCAATGGGGAGAGAGTGGACATCCGTCATGAACTAAACGAAGACTGCGAACTGGAAATCAGAACCTTTGATGACGAAGACGGCAAGCATGCTTTCAGACATACTTCATCACATATTCTGGCACTGGCTGTGAAAAGGCTTTTCCCTGAGGTGAAGCTTGCCATAGGACCTGCCATTGAAAACGGGTATTACTACGACTTTGATAAAGAGGGCAGTTTTTCTGCAGAAGACCTGACAAAGATCGAAGCGGAAATGAAGAAAATCGTAAAAGAGGACCTGAAGCTGGAAAGATACACACTATCCAGAAATGAAGCACTGAAGCTGATGGAAGAAATGGGTGAACCTTATAAGGTGGAGCTGATCAACGACCTACCAGAAGATGAAGTACTTTCTTTCTATAAGATGGGCGAATTCACAGACCTCTGTGCAGGTCCGCATATCGCATCCACAAAGGCTGTAAAAGCATTCAAGCTGACACAGGTTGCAGGTGCATACTGGAGAGGTTCTGAAAAAAACAAAATGCTGTCCAGAATCTACGGTACTTCCTTCCCTAAAAAGAATGAACTGGATGAATATCTGGCTATGGTGGAAGAAGCGAAGAAGCGGGATCATAATAAGCTAGGCAGAGAGCTCAACATATTCACATCATCTGATATGATCGGACAGGGGCTGCCATTATTCAAGAAAAACGGCACAAAAATCCTTCAGGTCATGAAGCGATTCATTGAAGATGAAGAAGAAAGCCGTGGATATGAGTTCACTCAGACACCACTGATGTCGAAATCCGACCTGTTCAAGGTATCCGGTCACTGGGATCACTACAAGGATGGAATGTTCATCATGTGTCAGGATCCTCATGGACATGGAGATCTGTTCGGTGATGATGTGGAAGGTGAAGTCATGGCATTAAGACCAATGACCTGTCCTTTCCAGTTCGCCATCTATAATTCCGACCAGCACAGCTACAGAGACCTTCCAGTGAAGATGGGAGAAACATCCACACTCTTCAGAAACGAGTCCTCAGGCGAAATGCACGGGCTTACCAGAGTCAGACAGTTCACCATCTCAGAAGGTCATCTGATTGTAAGACCTGATCAGCTGGAAGAAGAATTCAGAGGTGTACTGGATCTGACGAATTATGTTATGGAAACCCTTGGCATCAAGGAAGACATCACTTACAGATTCTCCAAATGGGATCCAAAGGATACACATAAGTACATCAACAATCCAGAAGCATGGGAAAGCACGCAGAACACCATGAGAGAAATTCTGAATCATGCAGGACTTGATTATGTGGAAGCAGAAGGAGAGGCCGCTTTCTATGGCCCTAAACTCGACCTGCAGATGAAGAACGTTCATGGTAAGGAAGACACCATCATCACAGTGCAGATCGACTTCGCTCTTCCTGAAAGATTCAACATGACGTACGTGGATAAAGACGGGCAGAAGAAGCATCCGATTGTCATCCATAGAACCAGCATCGGCTGCTATGAAAGAACCCTTGCGATTCTCATAGAGAAATATGCCGGAGCAATGCCTCTGTGGCTGGCTCCAGTTCAGGTGAAACTTCTTCCGATTTCAGAAAAATTCCATGATTACGTGGAGGAAGTCCTGGCAAAGATGAAGAAGATGGGTATCCGTGCGGAAATGGATGACAGAAACGAGAAAATCGGATACAAGATCCGTGAAGCAAGAAATGAAAGAATTCCATACTTTGTGGTCATCGGAGAGCAGGAAAAGGAAACTGGTACGCTGGCGGTGACAAGCCGTGAAAAAGGCAACGAAGGTTCTGCAGATCTTACTGAATTCATCAATAGAGTACTGCAGGAGAATGAGACAAGATACAATTATCATTTTGCGCCAAAGAACACAGAAGAATAAAAGTTGAGGCGATGATTTGAATAAATGTGTTGTATGTGGAAAACCTGGAGACACACATCATATCATTCATAAAGATGAGGGAGGACTTGAATATCCTCTGAATCGGATCTATCTCTGTGCGCAGCATCATAGGGGGATGTCAGGTCCTCATAAAGACCCTGATACCGATCTGAAATACAAGCGGGCACTGCAGAATCGGCTGCAGAATCTGTTTCATGAAGATTTCTACAGAAAAGAGGAAATCAGGAAAAGAGCTGAATTATCAAACAGCCTTCTAAGAACGCTTGTGAAGACACTGAAAAGATATAAGGAAGGCTATCGAAGAATTGACATCATCGATTTTCTCATGAGTGGTCATCAGCTTGTAGAAGAAGAAGAAGATTACTACGACCCCTTGGTATGATGGATGGCCTTAACTGGATTACGAAAGAAAGATCTGTTTTCAGATCTTTCTTTTTTTTGAAAATCCTTGACTATCACAATGATAGTGTTATCTTAAAAATATCAAGTATTTAAGTAGAGGTGGTTTAGTTGAAAGCAGCAGTAGTATATTCTTCAAAAACAGGATTCACTAGGAAATATGCCCATTGGATTGCAGAAGACCTTTCTCTGGAGGCATATGATCTCAAATATGATCTCAATGAAGTGAAAAATCTCAAAGAAGTATTAAGTGGAATTGATACACTGATTTTCGGCGGAGGGCTGTATGCCATCGGCATCAATGGACTGAAAAAGGTGATGGATGAAGATCAGGTGGATGGGATTCCTAATGTTTTTGTATTCTGTACAGGTCTATCCCTTCGTTCGGAAGAGGTTCAGAGAGAAATATTTGAGAATAACCTGAAAGATGTTGAAAAAAAGAATGTAAAACTATACTATTATAGAGGCGGATTCGACTTCAGAAAACTGAGCTTCATCGATCGACTGCTCATGAGGCTCATGAAACTGAAGATCGATATGAAAAAGAAGAAGAGACCACTGACTTCAGACGAAAAGGGAATGCTTGCGGTATTTCACAGGCAAGTGGATTTCACCGATCGTGAACTGATCAGAGATCTGGTTCAGGAGGTGCAGTCACTATAAAGTGCAGCTATGCCTCTTTCAGCCGAAATAATTGATTTGGAAGAATTCCAGAAGGAGAAACATGAGAGATTATATAATTGTTGCACTGATCGGTTATTTACTTGGCAATATCCAATCGGGTTATCTGCTTGGAAGACTGATTAAAAAAGTCGATATCAGAAACTTAGGACAGGGAAACGCCGGAGCATCCAATGCTGTGGAATCCCTGGGGTGGAAATTCGGCGTCGTTGTGGCACTCATCGATATACTGAAAGGCGTATTTGCGGTCCTTCTGGTGAAACATCTGTTCTCTGTGGGATTCAACAAAGAAGGTGCACTGCTGTTGTACATTGGTGGATACTCCGCCATCCTCGGTCATATTTATCCTTTCTTCATGAAATTCAAGGGAGGAAAGGGAACTGCAACCCTGATCGGAATTCTTCTGGGCATGAATCCGGTCTACGGCATCATTGCCATGTTCATCATAGCAGGTGTGACCTTCGCAACGGACTATATCGCCATTGGAACATTATCACTGCTGATTTATGTTCTGTTCATGACCATCTTCAAGGATCTTGGTTTATGGCCGGTCATGATTACCCTACTAGGAGGACTCTTGAGCATAAAACTTCATATACCGAATTTCAAAAGAATCCTAAACGGTGAGGAGACAAAGCTCTCGACTGTACTGCATCGAAAAAAAGATTCAAAATAAAGAAAGACTAGGCATTTACTGAATGCCTAGTCTTTCTTTATCAAGGACTCCGTAGAACCTCTTGCTTTAAGTGTGAGAAGTGTCATCTGCCGAACCAGATTTCAATTTCTCTTGCGGCGCTTTCTTCCGAATCTGATGCATGAACCGTATTGTAGGTCTTTGTCTCCCCATAAAGCTTTCTGATGGTTCCATCAGCGGCTTCCAGCGGATCGGTCTTCCCGTTGATTTCACGTACAAGTGCGATGGCGTCATCACCTTCCAGCACCAGAGCCACCAGGGGACTTCTTGTGATATAGTTCATGAGATTCTCGAAATAGGGTCTTCCTATGTGTTCCTCATAATGCTTCATTGCAGTCTCTTTATCTGCATTCAGCATTTTCAGTGCGGTCACCTTCAGTCCTCGGTCTTCATAGAGACTGAGTATTCTCCCGATGAGATTTCTCTCCACGGCATCCGGTTTGATCAGTACCAGTGTCTTTTCCATAAAATTCTCCTAACATCATTGATTTCTCTGAATAAATTATATCAGTATTATGCGCTGTTTCATAGAACAATGGTCCTGAGTTATACCAGAACATTATGCTATACTGATTGAAAAAGAGGTGAGAACATATGTCAGAAAGAGAAACCCATCCCTTTGGTCCCGTATATGATGAAACATCCCGTATTCTGATACTAGGAAGTTTCCCTTCCGTGAAGTCAAGAGAAGAAAGCTTCTTTTACGGGCATCCGCAGAACAGATTCTGGAAAGTCCTAAAAGCCGTTACGGGATATCAGGGGGAAGTAAGTACCATCGAAGAGAAAAAAGATATGCTGAAGATGTATCACATTGCCCTCTGGGATACCATCGCATCCAGCGACATCGAAGGTTCCAGCGACTCCAGTATCCGGAATGTGGTGGCAAACGACTTCTCAGAAATTCTGGAGACAGGGAAGATCCGTGCCATCTTCTGCAATGGTAATACGTCCTTTACGCTGTATGGAAAATACTGCGCGGACGCAACCGGCATTGCCGCCAGAGTACTTCCTTCCACAAGTCCAGCCAATGCTTCCTGGTCACTGCAGAAACTCATAGAACAGTGGCACAGGGAATTATCCCCCTATATCTGACTCGCGTATTCCCGTTTTCTTCATACATCTCTGGTCAGCATTTTCGTATGAAGCCGGTCTATCCCCAAAGCGCCCAGAGGTGCTGTAAGCATGATTGCAAGAACCGCAAGACTCAGAATGGTGCTTCCAGCCGCTACGCCCTGTGCTAGCGGAATGGTTCCTATGGCCGCCTGCACCGTGGCTTTTGGAAGATACGCTATGGCCGTGAAAAGCCTTTCCTTCCTGTTCAGATTCGTCTTGATAAGACTGATGAACACACCGATCATTCTAAACAGAAGAGCAGCCCCAATCAGAATCACACTTCTGAATCCGACACCGGAGAGTGCCTCTATCTCCACTGCCGCACCTACCAGGACAAACAGAAGGATCTCCGCACCTACCCAGATTTTGGAGAATTTGCCGATGATTCTTTTCGCCAGCATCTCATACCCTTTGAGAATCGTTCCTCCCAGCGCCATGACTGCAAGAAGTCCGGAAAGAGGGAAGTATGGCGCAATGAGGTCTTCAAAGCTCATGAAAAGGAAGGATACGCTCAATATGATCAGCACCTTGATGGTATCTCTGATATGAATCATCCTGAACACTTTCACCATAAGAAGCCCAGCAATGATTCCCAGCGCTAAGCCGGAAAGGACAGATACCGGGACAGAAAGAAAAACACCTGCATTCAGCTGATTTCCACCATACAATCCAAGAAAAGCGGTGAATAATACAATGACGTAAATGTCATCTACAGAAGCTCCAGCAAGAACCAGCTGTGGAATCCGTTTTTTTCTTCCATATCCGCTCTCCATAAGGTGAATCATTCTAGGCACCACAACTGCAGGGGATACTGCACTAAGTACAGCGCCCAGAATCAGCGCCTCAATGAAGCTGATCCCCAGAAGCGGGGGAGCAATGAGCGATATGGCCAGAATTTCAAAGGTGGCTGGGATAAAGCTCATGAGCACAGCTGGTCTTCCTACCTTCTTCAGGTCGCGAAGATCCAGAGTGAGTCCCGCCCGCAGGAGGATGACGATCAGCGCGATTTCCCTCAGATCTTTGGAAATGTTCAAAATATCCTTTGAAATGAGATCCAGACCTTGCGGTCCGAGAAGAATACCGGTGAAGATAAGTCCGATGAGTCCCGGGATTCTGAATCTGTTCAGAATCCCGCTTAAGGAAAATCCGATAATGAGGATCAGTGATAAACTAAGTAACATGTTTTCCCTCCGTAATAATATGAATTTATAATACAAAAGCTGATGATCTCTGCAAGAAACTGCAGAAGTCATCAGCCGGAACAGCGGTTTTAGCCTCATGGGCTACGGGAGATCTTCATTCCCGACTTTCCTATAATAGCACAGATGACAGAACATGAAAACAAAAAAATCAGAGCATCTTCTGATGCTCTGAACTTAGGGGAAATGATATGTTATCTGTTTCTTCCGAATCCGTTGCCGTTTCCATTACCAGCGCCGTCTTTCAGACCATTGCCTTCGCCGTTCTGAAGTCCTTCTCCGTTTCCCAG
>NZ_JBINJW010000007.1:0-127951 GCF_043951855.1 Proteiniclasticum sp. C24MP | reverse complement strand
GGAAACAGCCTTAAATCAAACAAAAAGTACAAGAATCAACTCCCAAACCGGAAGTTACTCTTGCACTTTTAGCTCTTCTCTTACTCAGTAAATCAAACGGAACTTACTTTTGAATTTAACCTCTCTGATTTCTAAAGGTTTTCAGCCTTTTCATCCGTTTCTGTTTCTCAATTACCGCTCATGCTGAAATAATGTTCCTTCTTAAATCTCTTCTTTTACAAATCCTCATAATCCACGGAAACTTCATTGGAAAACAGAACCTTTATGTAATCTCTACCTGCGTATAAAATGCGATATATATAGACATACTCATGATCTACTCGATAAAAGATGATATAGTTTCCAGCCACAAGATATCTGAAATCAGTCTGAACGCTGATTTTAGAAGATAAGTCGACCCCAAGTAATGGAAACATTTTTAACTGTTCGTAACGTTCAATAATCTTCCGCACCACATTCAATGCAGCTGCGGGATTTTGAAGTTCTTCTGTTATGTAATCCCTGATTTCAATCAGATCTTCTGTCGCGTTTGGATTTACACGGATTTTATACATGTCATCAAACCCCCAGCTTTTCTTTCACCTGATCTTCTGACATCCAATCTTCATCACTGTTGATGTGTTTTTCAGCTTCCATTAGCTTAGACAACAATTTTATGGTTGCCTGTGTCTTTTCATACTCTTCGATATCTACAATGGCAAACTTACCCCTACCATTCTTTGTTAAAAATACAGGAGAACCGACCACAATATCTTTTAATACTTCGTTGTAATTTCTTAAATCAGAAACCGGCTTTATATTTGGCATACGATCAACTCCTTTTCTATATTATATTTTATTTTACTTAAAATTCAACTTAATTTTTTACATCAATTTAGTTGAAGCACCATCCGGATTCATAAGACTCCCATTCTGAACATACTCTATGCCCATGAAAAACCCCTGATTCTGTACTCCAATCGAGCATTGAACCAGGGGTTGCATATACGATTTTACGCATTATTTTTTCTGATCTCTTTGAGAACCCTGCTATTCCAGTATGCCGAAGGTGTATCCTGCAGATTCGAACTGGTCGATGACCTGGTCCAGATACTCCGCTGTAATATCCTTGGTATCATGCATCAGCACCACGGCGATGTCCTGCATCCAGTGCTCGCTAAGCGTGAACATCACATGCTCCGCCATGGCCTGTGGCCCTTCCGGTCTTCTGCTCCTGGGCTCTCCATCTCCAGATATGGCGTTCCAGTCCATATCATAGACGCCGATCTCAGCCAGAGCACTTCTTGCTTCGTCGATGCCCTTCCAGCTCATGGAGCCTCCTGGAAACCGGAAGACTCCGGTATCGAAATCATCTCCAAGAGATGCTCGCATGAGATCCCTCGTCTCTATGAACTCTTCCACAATCTTTTCCTTGTCCGCCACTTTCCCGGGATAGAGTGTATCGTAGACATGACTGTAGCTGTGCACCGCGATGGCATGTCCTTCCTCTATATAGCGCTGAAGCACCTGTTCATCTGGATGCTCCGCCAGCACATACCCCGGAATGAAGAAGGTTGCTGGCACGCCTCTTCTCTTCAGAACCTCCAGCACCGCCTCGCTTTTCTTCACCGGACCATCATCAAAGGTTAAAAAGGCGAGATTCTCCCCTTCATAGGATACACCACCCCAGATCCAGTTTCTCACCATTTCCGTGCTGTAGGCATAGGCGGACGCTCCCAGGGAATGATTGGTTCCCGGTTTCAGAAGCGTGAGATCCCTCGTGTCAGGAACACTTTCCTCCCGGTCCAGAGGCCCTTCCTCAGGGCTCGCTACGGACCCCTCCACTTCTGGCTCTTTCGGCTCCACCCCTTCTTCCCTGTTCTCCTGCTCCAGGTTCTGATCCTCTACACTATTCGCCACTTCCAGGGGCTTGCTGCCACCTGCAAGCTGATCCCTGAAGACATACCCAGCCGTTCCAAGCAGCACAAGTAGAAGCAGACCACCCAGAAGTTTCCTTCTGTTTCTTCTGCTGTGCATCTTTTTTCTGTCATTTATCTCTTTTCTTCTTTTCATTTCCTCATATCCGTTCATTTCTCTTCAAGTCCCTTCTTCTTCGTCTCTTTATGACGCATACCCTCTTCATTGTGACCGCTCTTTTAATTCCTCATGATCGGAGGATAAGCGTTCTCTCACTTATAAGGGTATAGGAAGTATACCTTCCAAACCTTACTAGAAGGTTAATAAAGGTTAACAATTCAGTTACTTTACGCTTCACTTTTTTTGGTATGATAGAGATAAATCAAACTACGGATAAAGGAGAAAATGATCTCATGAAAGATTACAACGGATTCATCGGTTCCTACACAAGAAAAAAGAGCAAAGGCATACGAAAATTCAGGTTCAACGCGGAAGAATTTGAAATAGAGAACTTCTATCAGGTGGAAGACCCTACCTACCTTGCCCTCAGCGAAGATGGAACCATTCTCTATTCCTCCATGCGGGATAAGGAGGACCATGGGGTGCTCTCCATAAACCTGAAGACCGATATCGTGGATAAGGTGCTCTATGAAAAGGAAAATACCCCGTGCCATGTTTCCGTCTTTGACGACTATCTTCTGGCTTCCAATTACCATGACGGGAATCTGGATCTCTACCCGCTGGAGGAGCAGATGGTGAGAAGAAGAATCTCTTCCATCAAGCATGAAGGCAGTGGGCCCATAGAGAAAAGACAGGACTCTTCCCATCTTCATTTCGCCATGAGGAACCCCTACAACGAGGATATTCTCGCATGCGATCTGGGCACAGATAAAGTCTACCTCTATCAGGTGGGCGAAGAAGGTCTTGAGAAGAAAGGCGACCTCCTGCTCCCACCGGGAAGCGGTCCAAGGCACCTGACCTTCCATAAGAAGGCAAAGTTTCTCTATGTGTTTTCTGAGCTTTCCTCCGAGATCTTCGTATATGATTTCCGAAGCGGAGACTATGCCTTGAAGCAGGTCATGAAGACCCTGCCGGAGAACTTCCACGGAGAGAACACCGGAGCCGCCATAAGGCTTACCCCAGACAACCGGTTCCTCTATGTATCCAACAGAGGTCACGACAGCCTTTCCGGCTTCAGAGTGAAGGAGAACCACCTGCTGGAGAAGATCGAGACGGTATCCACCGAAGGAGACCATCCAAGGGATTTCAACATCTCTCCCGATGGAGAATTCCTTCTGGCAGCCAATATGATCTCCCATAACCTGACCCTCTTCAAGATCGACAGAGATACAGGAAAGCTTCTACTATTAAAGAAGGATATCAGTACCCCTGAACCCGTATCCATCGTATTTCAGAAATAGCTGATATCCATAGCGTCCATGAGATACAAAAGATGCATCCGGAAAAATTCCGGATGCATCTTTCTTCTTAACTATCTATACGCTGCTTCCTTGAAGTATGGGGACACTTCTTTTTTATGCAACTGCAGTTAATATGAAGGATAGGATGAAGAGGACGGTGATGACGTAGAGGATCGGATGAACCTCTTTCGCCTTCTTGTCCACGATCTTCGCAATGGCATAGAACAGGAATCCGAATGCGATACCATTGGTGATGGATGCGGAGAATCCCATGAATGCCAGTACCATGAATGCAGGTACTGCGATGGTAAGATCATGCCAATCGATGTTCTGGAGCCCTTCCGCCATCATGATACCCACCACGATAAGTGCGGGTGCTGTGGCTGCTCCAGGCACCATCAGTGCGATGGGTGCCAGGAAAAGAGATACGATGAAAAGGACACCTGTGGTAACAGAGGCAAGACCTGTCTTGGCTCCCTGCGCGATACCGGCTGCACTTTCCACATAGGTTGTGGTATTGGATGTACCAAGAAGTGCTCCGATGGAAGTGGCTGTCGCATCAGCAAAAAGCGCTTTTTCCATCTTTGTGTTCATACCCTTGGAATCTTCCACCGCATTGGCATCCTCTTCTGTGAAGATCCCTGACTTTCTGCCTGCACCCAGGAAAGTTCCGATGGTGTCGAAGGTATCTGTCAGAGAGAATGCGAAGATGGTTGTAAGAGTGATGAAGAGCTTGTCCATGGCGAACAGCCCGTTGAAATCAAGCTGGAAAAGTGTAGGTGCAAGGCTTGGTACTCTGAACATGTCCATGGACAGTTCAGGAACGTTTGTCACACCAAAGAAGATTCCGATGAAGGTGGTTGCAACGATGCCCACAAGAATCGCACTCTTCACTTTCAGAAGAAGAAGAACGATGGTGATGAGCAGTCCGATCAGTGCAACCTGCGCTGTTGGGTTTGTGAAGTCGGTCAGTGCAGGCACGATGTCTGCGAACATGCCGCTTCCGTCACCGTTGTCGGTGATTCTGTTAGCAGTCTCTGCCGTAAAGGTCAGGAAACCCGCCTGCTTGATGCCAAGATAGGCGATGAACAGTCCGATACCACCACTGATGGCATACTGCAGGGATTCAGGGATCGCCTTCACGATCATCTTTCTGATCTTGGTCACCGTGATGAACACGTTAATAAGTCCACATAGGAATACCAGTGCCAGAGCCTGCTGCCAGCTGTATCCCAGTATAAATACAACAGTGAAGGTAAAGAATGCATTGAGCCCCATTCCTGGCGCTACCGCAAAAGGTACATTGGCCACAAAAGCCATGATGAATGTTCCGATGACCGCTGCCAGAATGGTCGCTGTGAATACTGCACCCTGGTCCATACCTGTGAGTCCCAGAATCTGGGGATTGACAAATATGATATAAGCCATGGTAAGGAAAGTCGTGGTTCCACCAAGTATCTCGGTCTTGATGTCGGTACCGTGTTCCTTCAGCTTGAATAATTTTTCCATTTTCCACCTCATATGATTTATTATGATTACTCATTCATTTTATACGAATGATATCATTAGCGCAAGGCCTTTCGTTCGCTCTATCAGTTTCTTTATACATTTCATGGCTGTAAACGGTAATCAGACTAATTTTTAGCCGTAATTCCAGTCTGAAACCTCAATATCCGCATCAATCCCGATGATAATCATTATCCTTTGCCGGATCATTCGTGTACTTTCCATGAAATCTCCGAATATTACATCCAGGAAGCAGTGGATAGCATCAGGGTATATTTCCATATATTTCGTCTCTATGAAGAACTATTATTCGTACTGTCTGAATATGAAAGAAGCAGCGGAATCTTCCCTTCAAGGGTCTTCCGCTGCTTCATCGCTTTCTTCTTTGTTTAGGTTTTATACCTTGTAGACTGTGGATGCGGTGTTTCCACCCTGTCCGCTCCAGTCGTGATGGAAGAATTCTCCTCTTTCCTCATCGATTCTTTCGAACATGTGGGCACCGAAATAGTCTCTCTGCGCCTGCAGAAGATTGGCAGGAAGGTTCTCCGTATGATATCCGTCGTAGTAAGCCAGAGCGGAGCTCATGGCCGGCATGGCGATGCCGTTTCTTACGCCAGCAACCATGATTTCACGAAGCCCTGATACCGCCTTTTCCAGTTCCTTCTGGAAGAAGTCATCCACCATAAGGTTCATGAGCTTCGGATTCTTGTCGTAAGCCTTTCTGATGTCATCCAGGAACGCGGAACGGATGATGCATCCACCTCTCCAGATGGAAGCGATCTCGCCCAGATTCAGTCCCCATTCGAATTTATCCGACGCCGCTTTGAGAAGAGAGAACCCTTGGGCATAGGATACCATCTTGGAAGCATAGAGCGCTTTTTCCAGATTCTTTATGGTCTCTTCCTTGTCCACTTCACTGACGGGTCTCTTCACAAGCTTTGATGCTTCCACTCTCTCATCCTTCATGGAAGAGAGGATTCTTGCATAGACCGCCTCTGTGATGAGAGACACCGGCTGCCCTTCTTCCAGAGCAGAGATGACGGTCCATTTTCCCGTCCCCTTCTGCATGGCCTTGTCCAGAATGAAGTTCACCAGGTATTCACCCTTTTCATCCTTCTCGCCCAGAATATCTGCCGTGATTTCCACCAGGTAGCTTTCAAGTACTCCCTTGTTCCACTTGGTGAAGACCTCTGCCATCTCATCATTGGAAAGGCCCAACACATCTCTCATCACCGCATAGGTTTCCGAGATCAGCTGCATGTCTCCGTACTCGATGCCATTGTGGATGGTCTTCACGTAGTGACCGGATCCACCGGCACCGATCCACGTTGTACAGGCTTCATCTCCGTTCTTTCCGGCCTTGGCCGAGATATCGATGAAGATATCCTTGATGCCTTCCCAGGCCTCCTTGGCGCCGCCAGGCATGATGGACGGACCATATAGTGCACCCAGCTCTCCACCGGATACCCCTGAACCTACAAAATAGATGCCCTTTTCCTGAAGCTCTTTGACTCTTCTTTCCGTGTCTTCATAGTTGGAGTTTCCTCCATCGATGATGGTGTCTCCCTCATCAAGAAGCGGCAGGATACTGTCTATGGTGGCATCCACCACGCTGCCTGCTTTGATCATGAGCATGATCTTTCTCGGTTTCTTCAATGAGGAAACGAACTCTTCCATGGAATAGGATGGAACGAAGTTCCCGTCCTTCCCTTTTCCTTCCATGAAATCTCTGATCACCGATGAGGATCTGTTCCCGATGGATACGGTGTATCCTTTGGACTCGATGTTTCTGGCCAGGTTTTCACCCATTACTCTGAATCCGTAAATTCCAATATCTCCTAACATAATTACCTCCTAAGGCAAATCCTGTTTGCCCTTCATTCAATCTGATATATCCTTCAAACTTTTTCTTACCTTATTATTCATGTTCCCGAACCATTTTTCAATGGTTCTCCATCACTCTTCACGTACTCTTCACGAATTCTTCATAAGATCCAGAGAATCTCAGCAGACTGTTCTCACTCTTCTCCGAAGAAGCGGATCTGCAATCGTTCTTCTATGAAAAAAGCTTCTTTCCCTTCTTCACCGAAACCGATAGGATTTCCAGCGTTCACCAGGAAGAAGCCTCATTTTTGTCATTCATGAAGAAGTAAAGGAGCTCCGATGCAGGATCCGCAAGGAAAGCTCCAGCAGCGATTTCTAAAGATCCTTTACAAGTTCCACAGCCTCTGCCACAAGATTTCTGATTTCATCAAACTTCTGATTGTCGATGAGATCCTCTTTCACCATCCAGCTTCCGCCGCATGCAATGATATTGGGATGACTCAGATACTCTCTGACATTTGAAGTGTTGATTCCGCCGGTAGGCATGAACATCATATTCGGGAACGGACCGGAAAGCGCTTTGATGGTCTTCAGTCCACCGTAGTTTTCCGCGGGGAAAAACTTCGCCACAGGAAGTTCAAATTCCAGAATGCTCATGATTTCCGTAGGTGTGCAGATTCCGGGGAAAATCGGAATGTTGTTCTCTACGGCGAATTCCGTCACCGGCTTTGAGAATCCGGCTGTGACCAGAAATTCAGCACCTGCATCCAGTGCGGTCTGTGCCTGCTTCACACTGGTGATGGTTCCGGCACCCACAAGAAGCCCTTCTATTTTTCTCATTTCTCTGATGGAATCGGCTGCCGCTTCAGAGCGGAAGGTCACTTCAGCCACAGGAAGGCCACCCTCCATCAGCGCTTTACCCAGTTCATAGGCATTTTTCGCATCATTCACTTTGATCACAGGAACGATTTTCAGGCTTTTCAGGTTCTTGATAAAATCTTTCATTTTCATACTCCTCTATATTATATTTGACGATCACGCATCGTCTGGTATTTAAATCGGATATCTAAATACTAATATACACGCAATGAACCCATCAGTAAAGAAAGGAGCGCCGAAGTCATGCCTTCCTTCCATACCCTTACCGAAGCAGCTTCAGATCACTTCAAACCTCATGTCCTCGCCTAGAAAGAAGCTTGCCACATTTTCCGCACAGGTTACACTGACCGCATTGATGGCTTCTTCGGAATACATCCCTATATGAGGCGTGATGATCACATTATCCAAAGAGAGAAGCGGATGATCCGCACCTACAGGCTCCACCTCTGTGACATCCAGCGCAGCACCTTTCAGCCTGTTTTCAGTGAGAATTCTGTAGAGATCCTCCTCATTGACGATGCCGCCTCTGCCGGTATTGATCAGAAACGCCTCCTTCTTCATCGCCGAAAGCCGCTCATAGTTCAGCATGTTTCTGGTCTCCTCCGTCAGCGGTACATGAATACTGAGAAAGTCGCTTTGTCTGATGACGCTGTCAAGGTCTGTCAGCTCCACATAATCTCTGAACTCTTCAGGCAGCTCCTTGACAAAAGGATCATAGGCAAGCACTTTCATGCTGAATCCCTTCGCCCTTCGGGCCACATTCTTTGCAATGGCGCCAAACCCCAGAATCCCGAGGGTCTTGTTGAAGACATCCACACCGATATAGGTTTTCCACTGCCCTTTCTTCACGAGATTGCTGCAGGCGGTGATTCCTCGGGCCACATTGAGAATATGACCGAAAGCCAGATCCGCCACCGCGTTCGCATTCATCGAAGGCACATTGGTCACTCTGATGCCCAGCTCCCTTGCAGCCTCAAGATCGATGTTGTCCAGTCCCGCTCCGTGCTTGGCGATGATTTTAAGATGCACGCACTTCTTCATCACCTCTTTCGGAAAAGGATGTGCCCCGATGATCAGTGCATCATAGTCCACTATATTCTGCTCAAAGAGAGCCTGTTCAAAGCCTTCCCCCATCATGGTGTGCTGAAGATCCGCTCCCTCAAGAATCTCAAAGGGCTTGTCACTGACACTACCGAAGGAACGAGAGGTAATCATTACTTTTTTCATCTTTGCCTCCTAGGCCAGCTTGTATTCTTTTGCCAGCAGCGTTATTTCATCAAATCTGCCCGCCTCGATGAGTTTCCTGTTCACCAGGTTCCCTCCGACACTGACACCGACGCATCCCGCTTCGATGAAATCCTTCGCGTTCTCCGCATTGACCCCACCTACCGCTGTAAGCGGAATATGGTTGATGGGACCCGTAACTGCCTTGATATAGCCCAGTCCAAGGGTTGCTGCCGGAAAGAGCTTCACGATATCAGCACCCATTTCATAGGCATCGATGATTTCAGTGGGTGTCACTGCGCCAGGGATCGATATAAGACCCAGCTCTTTCGTCTTGCTGATGACGTCCCTGTTGCTGTTGGGAGAAATCATGAACTCCGCTCCCGCTTCATAGGCATCCACAACATTGTCCACAGTAAGCACTGTACCTGCACCCACTGCTACTTCATCTCCGAAGTGCTCTCTGATCTTTCTTATGGCAAGAAGCGTATCCCTGGAAGCTTCTTCGCTTTTCGCATTGAATGTCACTTCCACGCAGTGGATGCCTCCATTCACCAGTGCAGCAACCGTATCCACGATATAATCAGAATGAATGCCTCTTATTATGGCCACAATCTTTTCCTTCAGAATCATTTCCATCACATTTTTCATGTTCTTAGCCCCTTTCTCTCACAGTCATTAAGTTTCTGAATCCTTCCAGCGCAAAGCTGCTCTCCTCCGCCGGCGAAACCACCTTCACCGCGACCCCAGGAAGCACTTCCTTCAGGATCATTTCATAGGCACTGACATAGGAAGCCGTGCCCAGAATGATGATTTCCTCCACATCCTTCCACTGCGCCCGCATTTTCTCCTTCAGATGCAGAATCGGACTTCCGCTGATGACTCCTGTCAGAAGCATCTGACGCTCCTCATCTGAGGACAAGCCGAAGACCTTGGTGGAGTGCACCACATAGAGCGCTCTGGAGATGCCTTCCTTCACCAGCAGCTCATACCCTCTCAGCACCGGTTCCTTATGATACACTTTGACGTTTTTCGCGGTCTCTCCCCCAAGAATCGTTTCTTTCAGAATGGCATGGTGCAGCTCTCCGGTGAAATGAGAGGAGATATCCTCTATGGCACCTTTTCGTATCAGCATCATATGCGTATGGGAACCTGGCGAGATCATCACCTGGGTTTTGTCTTCCTTCAGGTAGCCCAGCCTCAAAAGCCCCATGACCTCGATTTCCTCTCCTCTGGTATTGCCCATGAGCTGAACGTTCCCGAGATGGAGCCCTTCCTGGGGGCGTCTTGTTTTCGCCCCCAGAATCAGCTTCAGCGGTCGGAGGAAAAAGGTTTCCTCCTCATGGGTATAGATGCTTTTGTAGAGGGCTTCTTTATGAATCGGCGTCTCCAGATGAGGCACTTCGATGATGCCGAAAGGGTTTGTGATCATGCCCGAAAGATAGATTTCCTCCACATCACTGTCCTTCATGCCGTTTCTTCCAAGGAGCGCATCATAGCCCTCCTTCAGCTTTCTGAGAAGAATGCTGCGGTCCCCTGAAATCGCCGAGTCTCTGGTGCCAGCTTCCAAAAACATCTGGTCCAGCACCTTCTCCTCTTCCATGAGATAGATCCTTGTATTGGTGGTGCCTGAATCATAATATACGCTAATCATTCCCACTTACCTCCATTGACGTGGCCTTGTATAAATCAAGGTAACGCTCGTATCTTCTTTTGAGCTTTCTGTGGGCCTCCCTGTCCGGATAGATCACCCGATCCGAAAGCGCATCGTATTTCTCCTCACTGAAACTGACCCCGAGAAGCTCTGCGCCAAGATAGACCCCACCCATCAGAGAACTGTGTTCAATCTTGCTCACAGTCATGGGGATGTTGAAGAGATCCACGCAAAGCTTCGTCCAGTGCTCCGAATGAAGAATCCCGCCTGAAAGCATGACCTTTTCCGGAATGCCGTTGATATCGGAGATGACTTCGTAGCACTGATAGAGATTGAAGAGGATTCCCTCCAGCACCGCCTGATACATATCATAGCGGGTATGCTCCGGTTTCAGGTCCATGAAGCCGCCGAACCTTCCATCTTCCCAGCCGGGGCTTCTTTCCCCGAAAAGAAACGGCAGAAACACCGGAAGTTCTTCTTTCCCCGTATAGCCTTTTTCAATCTGATCGTAGGTGGTGCCTGGTTCAAACATCTTCTTCTTGAACCAGTCCACGCAGTTTGTGGCACCGGAAGTGGCTGCGCCGCTGATCCATTTGTATGGAGAACGGTAGCACCAGGTGCTTGGTTTCAGCGGAATGACGGGCTTATCCGAAGACAGGCGGATGGCTCCACTGGTGCCCACGGAAAATGTCATGACCCCGTTTTCTATGGCTCTTGCACCGACCTGGTTGAATCCTCCATCCGCTCCTGACGGAATCACCGGAATCCCCTCCTGGAGTCCCAGGGTGATTGCCGCTTCTCTGGTCAGCGGAAAGGTACCCTTATAGGAGACGATTCTTCCCAGCTGGGAACGCTTGATTCCGATGAAATCCAGAATCTCATCATCATAATCCACCGTATGGGTATTCATCAGTCCGCTCCCCGATGCCATGGAATCCAGCACCACATATTCACCTGTGAGCCGATAGGTATTATAGGTCCCCTGTCCCATGATGTACCTGCCGCTGAAATCCTCTCCGTTTTCACGCATCATCATGAGCTTGAAGGATGGATAGATGGCACTGACCATGCACCCCGTTCGACGATAGTACCATGAGGTGAACTCCTCGTCTTTTCGCAGTTCTCTGCACAGAGGGGATGCCTGGGTATTGGACCATACATACACCGGCGTCACAGGCTTTTTGTTTTCATCCGTGAGCATGACGCTGTGCCATGCACCGCTCAGCACAATGATATCCACTTTCCTTCCTGTGGCTATTTTCCTGCCCACTGCCATGGTCTGCTGATACACCGTATCCGCATCCTGAAGTGTGGAATCCTCATCCTGAGTGAACGGCAGAGACTCCATGACATAATTTCCTGTTTCCGTATCAAAGAGCATCCCTTTCGCAGATGTCGTACTGGATTCCAAAACAAGTATATTCACGTTTTTCATTCCTTTCCTGCAGATTCCGGCACAGTTATTGCCGGCATCCGCCCCCAATTCGTTGATTATTTTGACGGTATCGCCGCTCCTTCCGATGCGGAAAGCACATTCTTCCTGTACTGATGGAGATACCCTGTGACTTTCTTCTCCGGGGGCCTTTTATATGTTTTTCTTCTCTCCTCAAAATCCACATCCGGCGCTTCGATGTTTCTGCCCCTGACATCCACAACAATTTCATCACCATCCATAAGATAGGCAATGGGACCATCGTCCATGGCTTCCGGACAGATATGCCCTACAAAGCATCCGTTGTTTGAACCTGAGAATCTTCCATCGGTGATCAGGCATACGCCGCTTCCCAGGTTCATGCCCACCAGAAGCTTCATCGCCTTGTACATCTCGGGCATGCCGGGTCCCCCTTTGGGGCCTTCGTTTCGGATGACCACCACATCACCGGCTTTCACCTCATGGTTTCGGATGCCGATGAGCGCATCCTCCTCGCTTTCATAGACCCTGGCTGGCCCCTTGAAATACAGGGCATCATCCGGAATCGCAGAAGGCTTGGTCACTGCGCCAAGCGGTGCAAGGCCGCCTTTCAGCACCGCAATGCCGCCGCGCTCATGAACAGGGCTCTGAAGATCCTTCACGATGGAACGCTCAGGCAGATCATGCGTCTTCAGCACATCCTCCCAGCTTTTTCCCGTCACCGTCATGGCTTTCCTATTTAGCTTCTCCTTCATGGCCCGGATCACCTGAGGAACACCGCCCGCTTCATGGAAATCCAGCAGCGTGGCAGAACCGGCAGGAATCATCGGCACCAGATGCGGAATCTCATCACTGATGGCCCCCAGTTCGAATATATCCAGCGGGATATCCGCTTCTCTGGCAATGGCCAGGAGATGCAGCACCGCATTGGTGGATCCCCCGATGGCCGCATTGACACGGATCGCATTCTCGATGGCTTCTCTCGTCAGGAGATCTTTCACCACCACATTCTTTCTTACAAGGTCCATGACCGCTTCTCCTGTTTCAAAAGCCACCTGGATCCTTCTGGAATACACAGCAGGAATGGTTGCGGATCCGGGTAGGGAGAGTCCCATGGTTTCAGCCAGACAGGCCATGGTATTGGCCGTTCCAAGCATGGCGCAGGAACCGATGGTGGGCACCGCGTTGTTCTCGATCCAGGTGAACGCCTCCATGGAAATCTTCCCGGACTTCAGCGCGCCTTCAGACTGCTGGATGATGGAGTGATCGATGTATTCTCCCCCGTAGGGATTGTTCTCCAGCATCCTTCCCGGTAAAGCAGGACCCCCATTGACAAAGACCGTAGGCAGATTCACCCGAAGTGCGCCTAGAATCATGCCTGGAATGATCTTGTCGCAGGACCCCAGAATCACCAGACCATCCAGTCTGTGCGCCTCCACCATGGCTTCGATGTCATTGGCGATCATTTCCCGTGTAGGTAAGACGTACTTCATTCCTTTATGCCCCATGGCAATGCCGTCGCAGGCTCCGATGGTGCCGAAGTCCAGAGGCGTTCCACCATTGGCGTAGATGCCTTCTTTCACCTTCTGCGTCATCTGGTTCAGAACCGTATGGCCCGGACAGATGGAGTTGAAGGAATTCACCACGGCGATGAGGGGTTTTTTCAGCTCATTGTCCGTGAATCCACTGGCTTTATAGAGGGACCTGACATTGGCCCATTCCGGTCCGACAAGTATATCCTGACTTCTCATAATCATCCTCCGATTTCTACCACTCTGCTACACTGCCATCCTCATGCCGCCATACCGGATTCTTCCAGTTGTGGCTGCCCAGGGAAGCTTCCTTCACTTTTTCCTCGTCCACTTCAATGCCAAGCCCTGGACCTTCAGGCATCTTCACAAATCCATTCTCATAATGGAAGACTTCAGGGTCCTTGAGATAATCCAGAATGTCATTTCCCTTGTTGTAGTGAATACCAAGACTCTGCTCCTGGATGAAGGCGTTATGGCTAACCGCATCCACCTGAAGACAGGCCGCCAGCGCAATAGGTCCCAGTGGACAGTGGAAGGCCACAGCCACATCATAGGCTTCTGCCATGGTGGCGATCTTTCTGCATTCCGTGATGCCTCCCGCATGGGAGAGGTCCGGCTGGAGGATGTCGATGTATCCGGTGGAAAGGAGCTGTTTGAAATCCCACCTCGAATACATTCTTTCTCCCGTCGCTATGGGCGTGGAGGTATGTCTTGACAGCTCTTTCAGCGCTTCCAGATTCTCGTCGAGAACAGGCTCTTCAATGAACATCAGCCGATAGGGTTCCAGCTCCTTCATGAGAATCTTCGCCATGGGTTTGTGCACACGACCATGAAAATCCACACCGATGCCGAAATCCTTGCCCACGGTTTTTCTTATGGCATCCACTCTTTCCAGAAGCGCATCCACTTTCGCGTAGGAATCGATGTACTGCAGCTCTTCCGTGCCGTTCATCTTGATGGCTGAAAATCCCTGCATCTGCTTCTTCTTCGCTTCTTCGGCCACATCACTGGGTCTGTCTCCGCCGATCCAGGAATACACCTTGATCTTGTCTCTCACCTGTCCCCCTAAAAGGTCATACACCGGCGCATTGAAGAACTTGCCCTTGATGTCCCAGAGCGCCTGATCAATACCAGCCATGGCGCTCATGAGGATCGGTCCGCCTCTGTAGAATCCTCCTCTGTAAAGAACCTGCCAGATGTCTTCGATCTTCATGGGATCTTTTCCGATGATGTACTGTGAAAGCTCTTCCACAGCCGCCTTCACCGTCTGGGCGCGGCCTTCGATGACAGGCTCTCCCCATCCGGAAATGCCTTCATCGGTCTCCACCTTCAGAAACAGCCATCTAGGCGGAACCTGATACAGCTTGATATTTGTAATTTTCACTTCGAACACTCCTCTTCATGCCGCCTGTTTCTACTCCATGTATGCACCTTTCATGGGTGATACCGCCAGACGGCTGTATGTTGCCAGAATTCCTGTCTTCTTCTTCATGGGAGGCAGTTTCCACTGGACGCTTCTTTCCAGAAGGATCTTCTCCATCTCTTCCTCGGAGCGTCTTTCTCCCTCCACACCGACGATCTTCAGACTTCGGTTTTCGATGCTGATCTCAATGAGATCATTCTCTTCCACAAGACTGATGGGGCCTCCATCAGAAGCCTCAGGAGAAACATGACCGATGGCCGGACCTCTTGTGGCTCCGGAAAAGCGTCCATCCGTAATGAGCGCTGTGGTGGAGCTTAAGGTCTCATCTGCCGCTATGGCCTCCGTGGTGTAGAACATTTCCGGCATGCCTGTGCCCTTGGGTCCTTCATAACGTATGAACACGGCGTCTCCGGGAGTGATCTTTCCTGTAAGAACCGCCTCCAGAGCTTCCTCTTCACTGTTGTAGGGCCTTGCCCTCAGAACAACCTCACGCATTTCCTGAGGCAGCGCCGAATGCTTCACCACTGCACCTTCAGGTGCAAGATTTCCGTAGAGAACCGCCACTGCACCTTCCTTCTGGATAGGGTCCGCATAGGTTCGGATCACTTCTTCTCTCTCGTAACCCAGCTTTCTGAGCTTGCTTTCCATCCGTTCGAAATACCCGTTTTCTTCCATCTCATCCAGATTCTCGCCAAGGGTTTTCCCTGTGACCGTCATGACATCCAGATGGAGATGCGCTCTGATCTCACGCATGACCGCAGGCACCCCTCCTGCATACCAGAAGTACTCTGCCGCGAACTTTCCGCTGGGCCTGACATTGACCAGATACGGAATCTTTCTGTGAATCTCATCGAAGAGATTCCCGTCGATTTCCACGCCGATTTCATGCGCAATGGTCGGAATGTGCAGCATGCTGTTGGTGGAGCCTGCAATGGCCGCATGGACCATGATGGCATTTTCGAAAGCCTTCCTTGTCAGGATGTCAGAAGGCCTGATGTCCTTCTTCACCAGTTCCACCAGCTGCACCGCAGCACGGCTGGCCACCTCTTCCATCTCCGAGCTCACCGCCGCCATGAGTGACGTGCCAGGCAGAGCAAGACCTAATGCTTCACTCATGACCTGCATGGTTGCAGCGGTTCCCATGAATGCACAGGCGCCGCAGGTGGGGCAGGCGCTATGCTGCTTCTCCCGGAAAACCTCTTCCGTGATTTTTCCTGTCTTCAGCTGTGCACTGTAGGTTCCGATCTGCTCCAGCGTCAGCATGTCCGGGCCTGCCTTCATGATGCCTCCCGACACCATGATCGAAGGGATGTCAAGCCTTGCGATGGCTTTCAGATGCGCAGGTACACCTTTGTCGCAGCTGCTGATGAAGACCGCTCCGTCAAAAGGGGTTGCGGTAGCCTGAATTTCGATCATGTTGCAGATCATCTCTCTCGACAGAAGAGAATAGTTCATTCCATCGTGTCCCTGAGCGATACCATCGCATATGTCCGTCACAAAATACTTGGCGGGTTTCACCCCTATACCATTGAGCGCATCTTCAGATGCATGGACCAGGCGGTCCAGATGGACCGATCCCGGGTGGGAGTCTCCATAGGTGGATTCGATGATGATCTGCATCTTGGAGAGATCCTCCACACTCCAGCCCATTCCCATTTTCAGCGCATCCATCTCCACGGCCACGCTTCTCATCATTTGACTTTTCAGTTTCATTCCTTTACCTCCACTATCTTCCGGCATTTAAGGATACGTTTCCCTGCCATCTTTTAAAGAATCTATATGTCATTTCATTACATGAGACTTGGTATCCAGAGCACCAGCTGAGGGAACAGAATGATCAGGATCAGAACCGCAACCTGCGTAGCCAGAAACGGCAGCATGGCTTTTGTGATCTGTTCCAGATTGATCTTTGCGATACCGCAGGCGATATAGAGAATGGTTCCTACTGGAGGAGTGACCAGTCCTATACCCAGATTGATGACCATCATGACACCGAAGAAAATCGGATTGATGCCTACCTCAAGCGCCACAGGGAGCAGCACCGGTGCAAGAATCAGAAGCGCCGGAGTCAGGTCCATGACCATACCCACAAGAAGCAGGAAGAAGTTCACGATGAGCAGTACCAGCAGCGGATTTCTTGTGATGCCAAGAACCGTCGTGGCGATACTCTGCGGAATCTGCACGACAGTCAGAAGCCAGGCAACGACCATGGCTGAACCTGCCACAAACATGACGATGCCCGTGGTTTTTCCTGTTTCAATGAGAATTCTAGGAAGATCTTTCACAGTCATTTCCTTGTAGATGACAAGGGAGACAACCAGTGCATAGACCACCGCGATGACCGCAGCCTCGGTGGGTGTGAACTTACCGGACACGATTCCTCCGATGATTATGACCGGAAGGAAGATGGCCCAGATCGCCTCTCTACCTGTAGTGAATACTCTTTTCAGTGAAAAGGCTTCTCCCTTGGGATAATGTCTTCTCTTGGAGATCACATAGGTGAGCACAAGAAGGGAAAGGCCGATCAGTATTCCAGGGATGATCCCTCCCATGAACATCTTCACGACAGACACGCCGCTGATGAGACCAAAGAGAATCATCGGAATACTAGGAGGAATGACAATACCCATGGTGGAAGAGGATGCCGTTACTGCTGCGGAGAACTCCGCATCATATCCGTCTTCTGTCATGGCAGGAATGAGCAGACCGCCGATGGCCGCCGTATCGGCTACGGAGGAACCGGAAATACCACCGAAGAACATGCTGGCTACGATATTAACAAGTCCAAGACCACCTGTAACATGTCCTACAAGGGAATTGGAGAAATCGATGATGCGCCGGGCAATGCCTCCGCTGTTCATGATCTCACCCGCCAGCATGAAGAAGGGTACTGCCAGAAGCGGGAAACTGTCGATACCGCCCACCATCTTCTGAACCAGAACATCATTGGCAAAGCCCTGGAGATTCATCATGATCAGCGCCGCCAGACCCAGACTGAAGGCCACGGGAACACCGATAAGAAGGAATCCGAAAAGCGCTCCCAGGAAAATATAAAGCATATCCATTAGTTTTCTACCTCCTCATTCTTTCCACGTAAACTGTTCACGAATTTACCCACAGACATCAGCAGATGCTCCGCCGATGTCAGGATCATAAGATACCCTGCCACAAGCACAGCCAGGTACTTCAGGTGTCCTGGAAGACCCAGTGCGGGTGTTCTTGAACTCTTCACCACTTCCACGATTCTTGTTCCGCCATTGATCATGGCATAGGTTACTAAAATGATCAGAATCCAGCCGATGATATCAAGAAACAGCTGTTTCTTCGGACTGATTCTGTCGATGATGATTGTAAGCCCCAGATGCCCTCTGGTGTGAAGCGCCAGAACCGCTCCCATGAACACCAGCCATATGAACAGGATTCTTGTCAGCTCTTCTGCCCATGCAATGGATGCGTTCAGTACCATACGGCTAAGCACCGCGTAAAATACAACGACCACCAGCACGATCATAGTCACGACCAAAAGCCATCGAACCACTTTCATAATTGCAAGATTGAGCTTCCCTAACATTTTGGGGACTATCAGCAGTTTTTCCATCTTGAAATTTCCTCCTTAATATACAAAAAGGAGTCATTACAACTCCTTTTTGTGTTTTCCTATTGTAATAATAATCAGCTATTAGTTTCCGCTCAGATTTTCAATTTCTTCCAGTACCTGATTGACGTAATCTTCACCGATCTGAGATTTGAACTTCTCTACGGTTGGCTTTGTAGCATCCTGGAACGCTTTCAGCTCTTCTGTTGTCAGTTCTGTCACGGTCATTCCGGCATCTACCAGATCACCCTTGAGTTCTTCTGTGTACTCACGGTTGATTCTTCTCTGCTCATCTCTTGCAAGAATCGCTCCATCTTCAACTACTGTCTGAAGTTCTGCTGGAAGCTTGTCCCAGAAGATCTTACTCATCAGCAGTACGAATGGGCTGTACACATGTCCTGTAAGTGTTGTGTAGTCCTGAACTTCAGGATAGTTCTGAAGTGCGATGGTTGGTACAGGGTTTTCCTGTCCATCTACAACACCAGTCTGCATCGCTGTGAATAGTTCACCAAATGGCATTGGCGTAGGATTTGCACCCAGCGCTCTGAAGAAGTCAAGATGAACTTCGTTCTCCATTGTTCTGATCTTAAGCCCTTCCATGTCTGCAGGTGACTTCACTTCTCTTACACTGTTTGTAAGATGTCTGTATCCGTTTTCCCAGTAAGCGAGGCCGATCAGACCATGATCTGAAAGTCCATCCAGAAGTTCCTGTCCAAGATCTCCATCAAGAAGATCGGATGCGACTTCTTCGGTTGGGAACAGGAAAGGAAGGTCGAATATCATGAATCTGTTGTCGATGGATGTGATTGGTGCAGTGGAAGGACAAGTAACTTCCTGGCTTCCCATCTGCAGTGCTTCCATCATCTGAATATCGTCTCCCAGCTGACTGCTGTGGAAAAGCTGCATTTCGATTCTTCCGTTACTTTCTTTCTCCACGTATTCCTTCATGACTTCAAGCCCCTTGAACTGTGGATGCTGATCATTCAGACCGATACCTGCTCTGATGACAAACTTCTCTTCTTCTCCTGCCGGTTCTTCAGCTGGTTCTTCTTCTGCTGGAGTGTTTGGCTCCGGATCTGGAGTTGTAGCAGTACCCCCTGTGCTGCAAGCTGAGAGTAGCATCATGGACACCAGTGATAACGCAACAATTAACTTAGATTTTTTCATTGTTTTTCCCCCTAAATTTTCTATATCATTCTGCTTTGCAGAAAAATATTCACACCTGATTTTCTTTCTTTACAATCTCTTCGATCTGATGATAGGTTCTCAGGACATGTCGCTTCATATAAAGCGCTGCCAGTTCTCCATCCCCCGCCTTGATGGCATCGATGATCGGTCTGTGTTCGATGACCCCTTGACTGGGTCCAAGATATTTGTTCAGCTCTTTCTGCTGATGCTCCCAGATATTGGTGAGCACACTGTTCACTTTGATGATGAGTGAATTTCCGGTTCCTTTGGCAAGCTCCATATGCATTCTGTAATCCGCCTGCGCGAATTCGTCTGATGTATTGTTATGCGCCTCCATGATTCTCTGGCACTCTTCAAGGGCATCTATGGTTTCCTGATTTCGGCGCTCTGCACAGAGTCTTGCGCTCTCCGGTTCAATCACCAGCCTGAACTCCAGAACCTCAAGTAGATTGTCCGGATTAAGGATCACCAGCGGAATCAGTTTGTTCAGATAGATTCCCGGTGTCAGATCGTTGACGAAAGTACCTTCCCCCTGCTTCTTTGTCAGCACATTGAGTGCAACCATCTTTTCTATGGCTTCACGGACAGACATTCTACTGATACCAAGCTCTGCACTGAGCTGATTTTCTGATGCGATCTTCATACCGGAAACCCATTCCTTGGTATAAATCTTATCTTCTATGTAATTAAACACCTGCTCACTGGCCACATGTTTTTTCTCCAAGTGATAACCTCCTTTTCAGATTTGCAAAACATCGTTTAGTCGTCTGACATCTTACAAGGTTTAACTAGATTGTAATAAACGTTTACAGGGATGTCAATAGGAAAATAAGTGAATTTCCATATAAATTTCAGGTGAAATCGTTATGTTTTTGTCATATTTCAAGCAATCTATCTTATTTTTAGAATCAACTTGTCATACAACTAAGCATGATTATGTTCAGGAATGAAGCACACTTGTGTTTTGAAAGCGCACTTGTCTGCATGAAAAGGGCCCGACATCTGATGATGCTGACCCGAAGAAAAACTTCCTGCATGATTCATCTCTCTGATGAGTCATACAGGAAGCATCTCTAAAGCTAAATTATCCCGTTAAAATTTTGATGAGCACCTTATAGAATCATAGCCGAAACAAGCGGCATGGTGAGAACGGAAAGGACGGTGGTGAGAAAAACGGCCGAAGAGGCAAGCTCCGTATCCTCTCCGTACTGGGAAGCCATCATCACCACCAGGGAGCCCGATGGCAGAGCAGTGGAAAGTATGATCATGATCCGGATCATATCGCTGATGGGAAATGGCCTGATGAGTACACTGATGAAGAGCGGCAGAAGGAGAAGCTTGATGAAGGTGAAGAAATAAAGCTTCCTGTTCCTGAACAGTGCATCAAAGGGAACCACTGTAAGGGAGGATCCGATAATGAGAAGCGCCAGGGGCGTCGTAGCACTGCCCACAATCTTCACCATATCGACCATGGGCTGCGGAAGTGTAAGGTTCAGCACAAAGAAGAAGATCGCCAGCATGGATGCTATGGTTCCCGGACTGAATATGCTTTTCCAGACATTTTCTTCTTTCTTCTCCACTTTCATGCTTTTTCTGATGATATACACACCAATGGTAAAGAAGAAGATATTGTAGGGCAGATGCAGCACCGCTGCGTAGAAGATCGCTTCTGGTCCGAACAGCGCACCGAAAAGCGGATACCCCATGAATCCTGTGTTGGCGTAGATGAGAAGAATCTGATAGATGCCCGAGTCCTTCTCTGAGGGTTTGATCAGGTAGATGGTCAGAAAAGAAAGCATGAATAGAACAAAATACAGAACAAACCCCCAGAGCAGGATATTCATCACTTCTTTCTGGGAAAAAGTGCTTTCTTCCGTGAACACGGATCCGAAAATCAGCGCCGGAAGAATCAGCTTGATGATCAGCTCTGATATTTTCGGATTCACTTTAGGATTCATCCACCCTCTTTTCGTCACAATATATCCCACAGCAATGATCCCAAACAGAACAACCAGCGTATCCAGTAAAACTCTAATACTCATCTTTATCCTCACATCTTTTCAGTCGTTATATAATCTTCTCTATTCTAGGATATTTCTTTTCAATACACAAGTGCACTTCATTTATCCAGCTTTTATGAATCTTCCTCTCTACAGGAAATTCCCGTGAAGCAAGAGTTCGGTTCATGTTTTCCGATCAGGCAGCACAACTCCCTTTCACAAGGTTTCTGTTCTCCTGGGGGAATTAAAACTCATCATCGAAAAAATGAAGCAGGATGCTCATCCTGCTTACGTTTTTCCACTTATTCTGTTTCATTTTACTCCGTGTCTTTCAGAAGCTCTATATAGCTGATATCCAGAGCCTTTGCAATCTTCTTCAGGGTTTTGATGGACGGATTCGTTCTTCCTGTTTCTATATCAGAAAGATAGGTATTGGAAATGCCTATGGCTTCCCCCAGGTCTTTCTGCGTGAGATGTCCACTTTTTCGATATTTACGTATATTATCGCCGATACTAACCAAATCAGCACCTCCTATGATATCAATTATACGTTACTATCGAAATAATTCAATTCATTTACGCTGTTATCGAAATATATTGCTTCTGGTCTTTGGGATAGTTTTTATTTTCTCCAATACTTGCTAAACTACTACTATATACGGAATTAAGGAGCGGACATGAATATTGGAGAAAAGCTGAAGAAAGCAAGACTAGAGAAGAATATGATCCTGAAAGACGTTGCTCAGGCTACAAATCTGTCCATTTCCTATATCAGCGATATAGAAAACGGAAACAGCACGCCACCAGTGGATACGCTGACCAGTCTCTGCAGAGCGCTGGATCTTTCCATTTATTCCGTTCTGGCAGAACCGGAGGATATGCGGCTTATGGAAAAGCACATCAGCGTGGAGCTCTATGAGCTGATCAGGGATTTTGATCAGTGGGATGTAAGAGACCAGGAAGAGCTCATCGCCTACCTGAGGGTGAAGAAGACTGCAAGAGAGGAAAAAGAATAGAGAAGCCCAGAAGGCAGGAACACTTATTAATAGTGTCCCTGCCTCTTTGTTTCATGCAGCTTCGCATCAGATGCTAGTGGTAATAGTATTAGCACTTAGAATGATATATAATAAATTTATAATGAAAAGATTTAATTATTGATATTTTAACTTCTCCACTTACTAAACACTATATTCTCTTAATCCATCTCATAAGGAGGCTTCCTATGTTGATCAGAGTGAAAAGAAACACAGGCTGGCAAGGGTCCGGTTCGAATTTAAATATCTATGCCAATGGAGAAAAGATCGGTACGGTTTTCCATAAGAAAGAAGTGGAGGTCGAAATCCCTCATGAGCAGGTACAGCTGAAAGTGATGCAGTTCGGGGTGAGAAGTAATAGAGTAACCGTAAAAGATGGTGACCAGGTGGAAGTCACATCCACCTTATGGACCAGATGGAGTTTACCCGTGCTGATTATACTTTTTTCATTGCGAATCTTACTTCCTGATACGCAGCAGAAGCTCATGAACACCTCTCTTCTGCTGATACTACTGTTCACACTACTTCTTCTCTTCGTGAAAGGATATGAGCTTACAGTGCTCCCTGCTGAAGAGAACAGATAGCTTTCTTTCACGCAGTAGACCGCTCAAGTTCCCTCCTGGTCAGACTGCGCATGAATCTTATTTTCTGGGGTTTCTAAACATAATCCATTCCATACTAAAAGGGGTTCTGGCGAACCCCTTTTGAAATACCTTGAGTTGTAGTGGATCTATGCTGCATCCTCTTTTTTCCAGAATGTTTTCTTGTCATACTCAGTTAGAGAGTCTGCAAATTCCTTCTTGATTTCCAGAAGGGTCTGTAGATCCCGGACATACTGATAGAGGGAGGATCTGTTTTCAAATTCCTCTCTCGTTTTCGGCAGGTCCTGATTTCGGAAGATTTCCATATAACCATTGAGATCGTCAATGAGTTCTCTGGCTGTATTGAGCTCATTGTACTGATGAGCTACAAGCTCCGTCAGAGAGGCAACAAGACGGTTCTGCTCGTAGTAGCTGTCCACCCTGCCCAGGTCTTCTCTCATCTGCTTGAGAATCTCGTACTGCTTGATTCTCATCTCCATGTACCGGACATAGTAGAGGAAGGTTTCCGAAAGATAATTGGAGGAAAGCCTGTGGGCTTTTTCAAATCCTCTCGTCAGGGTGGCATCCAGTTCCTTGAACATCTTCTCTTCTTCTATGTTCACAGACTGGGATAGAATGTCTTCCGAGAAACTGGCAAGGATTTTCTTGAAGAGTCGTTCTACATCCTTCTGCGCCTCCTTAATATCCTTCTCCACACTGGGCATGTATATGTTGAAGAGGAGCGCAATTCCTGCCCCTACGATGAGAATGCCGTATTCATTGAGAATCCAGGAAAGAGCTACAGACTCTTCCACCAGCAGGTGGGTTACAAGCACCGTGCTGGGCACAATCCCATCATTGAGATTAAATGCTGCCGCAATGGGTATGAAGAGGAGTAGGTAGATTCCGAAACTCACCGCGGAGTAGCCCATGAGAAGAAAGACCACAACGGCCACCATAATCGCTAGGGTTGTAGACCCCAGTCTTCTTATGGCGATTTCGATGGACTTTCTCTTGGTGCTCTGCACGCTCAGAACGGTGATGACACCAGCCGATACGGCGTAGCTGAGCCCGATGTATTCTGCGATGATGATGGCGACAGCTGCGCCGATGGCTGTTTTCAGTGTGCGGTATCCCACATATTTTCTCAGCGTCTTCATTCTTCGATCCTCTGCATCTTCTTTAGTAGGCGGATCATCTCCTGCTTCTCCTCATGGTTCAGTCCATCCATGGACTGCGCCAGAATCTCAAGGTGTCCGGGAAAAAGCGCACTGATGAGCTCTTCTCCTTTTTTCGTGATCCTGACGCTGTAGGATCTGCGATCCCCTGGGGTCGGTATTTTTTCAATGTATTCTTCTTTCAGCAGATTGTTGATGACCACAGTCATATTCCCCCCAGTGGACAGTATTTTTTCTGTAATATCACAGACTCTCATCTCTCCTTTGTGATATAAGACTTCCAGAACCATAAACTGGGAGGGGGTAATGCCGTATTCCTTAATGTTTCTCATGGTCTCTCTACTGATATTCGATAAGCCTCTGCTCAGAGAGATCAGAAGCTTTAGGTTTGTGTCGTTTTCTTTTCCATAGCTTATTCTATTCTTATCCATATTACTACTATAATAGATAACGGCCTAAATTTCAATTGCACTCAATTTATTTAAATGGAGATATGTTATTTTCATCCTATACCTAGAAAAAATCATGGTATGATTATAGTAATACAAGGGAGGCGAAACTATGGTTACACTGCTTGTTATCTATAGGAAGAATGAAATCCCAGATTATTATCTGGGTGCCATTAAGGAATACAGTAAAAGACTGAAGAGGTACTGCAATCTGATTCTGCAGGAAGTGGAAAACCAAAGTGATGTTCTTCCTCTCGTTTCTTCCTGCTATACTTTCAGAGTATATGCAAAAGGAAAAGCCCTGGATTCTGTTTCCTTTTCGGAAAAGATCCAGGAGCTCACTTTAAACGGACATTCTAAGATCGCCTTTGTGATTAATATGAAGGTAGATACAGATGACACACTAAGTCTTACCACTCTTGATATGAGTGATGATCTATCTGTCGTCTGTATGCTGGAGCAGATTTATAGGGCATTTAGGATATGGTACGGTGAACCATATCATAAATAAGTGCGGTTTTCTTTAGTCATTAAGTTGATAAAGATACTCTTGGTCTAGTCAACTAGAGTAACTTCCTCCTAACAAAATTCACGTCGTCTATCACCATTATCTCGAAAAAATTCATTTATTTTTCTCTATGCAATTTATAGGTAGCACCGTTTTTCAAGGAAGTTACATAAAGAATATCTTCATTCACAAAAAAGAATTTGTACGAATCAGAATAACTATCATCCTTTCCAAATTGCATTATTGTTCCAAAATCAGTTAGTTGAAAGTATTCTCCATCAAATGACGGTATATTTGAATTCACTTCTACATTATCTCCTTGTTCAATATATTCAAAGTACTTCCCATTCGAAGAAAATCTCCCTTCTAAACTAAACCCAGCGTGCCTAAGATAAGGCTTAATATTATCTATATAAGATTTAGAATCCCGATAGCCTTCAATTGATTGGAATAATTTATGTGACTTCATTAAATTCCCAAGTGTGTATTCATCAACAGCCATCCCATATTTTACTATTTTAATATTTTCTTTTGCATCTCTATAATCCCCCAACTGTTCATAGACGGTACAGGCCTCATCATATCTACCTAATTGATACAGCGCATTTGCATTCATATATTTCCCAAATGCAGTGTAGTTAACACTGAACCAAATTACTAATGCTAAAATACAAACCCCCACTAGAAGTACTGCTGTAAATTGACTTAACCTTTTCCCTATTAATTCTCTCCTTTTTGCTTTTTTCTTCTCAATTTCTGCATTACTTATTTGATTAGAGATTGAGATGCTATTCTTAATCTGAAACTCGATTTGACCTTTTAGATCATTTTGATCATCAACACTATCCCTATTGAGCTTTAAATTATTAAACCCAAAAGTGAATCCAACCCTGATTGAATTGCTAAAAAACTGAATCCCCCAGACCGCAAAAAATATGGTGATAACCACTTCTATAAAAATTACATATATCATCTCTTCCTGTAGAATTGATGGTATGAGACTTGCCATAAACAATGTAACAACACTTACAGTTATCAATAAGATATGGTAATTTCTGACTATATTCTTTATTGTTCTTTTTCTTTTGTAGATACTATATACAACGTAAATCCCAAATGAAATAATTCCTATTGCTGCTATTATTTGAAGGACTGAAAAAGGAATTAATTTGGAATCTGTCTCTACCATGTAAGTGATTAACTCAGAGTTACTTAACCATCTCATTAAATCGAAGATGGAAGTTAATGCTCTATATGAATAATAAGCAATAGCACAAATATAGAGGAGAAGAAACCCACCAACGCCCTGCTTCTGTGTACTATAATGACCTTGGAGAATACTAATTAAGTTATTCGTTTCTTTTTCATCAAGCATACTAATATCGACAAAATATCTCTGATGGCTTCTTAAATAATCTGAAATATTATCATTATTTCCTTTTAACTGTTTCCTCCCAACAAATACCATCAGTAGAATAGCGCTAATGTAAATCGTCAAATTATTGCTTGATGTATAATTAAATACTAGGAAAGATATTGTCAGAGTAATAAGTGATAATAACAAAATCGAAGATCTGTCTGACTTTTCCATCTCTTGAACATTTGTAACAAAACCTTTTTCATTCAGAGCTTTATTAGTTGGCAGAGAATATAAAACCAAAATAAGTAGCTGTACTACACCAAATGATCCTATAAATGTGCCTAGTCCCATAAAAAAGATCCATTTTATTATATCCATCTCTTCATCCTTTCACTATTCAGACAACTTATCATTAACTCTTATCATAAATAGAAATTTTGATATTGCATCCATAAAACAGACTAGGTCCACCACCTGTAATTTCACTTACTACTACATCAACTCGCACATCTTCATTTATCAATGTTGATATATAAGGTGCTAATTCTCTATTAATATATCCGATTTTCCCTAATGATGAATAGATTTCAACAGCATTTTTATCATAACGGTTCTCCGGCTCCAACCTAAGTTCCAGTTCCTCTCCTGAACTCAGCTCGGAGAGTAGTTCTTGACGATTCACTCCATCTTCATTTTCAAATGTTACACCTGCCACCTTTGAATATATTTCGTCTTGTAAAACATACTTAGGTGTACACGCTACAAGAAAAACAGAAATCAAAACCAGGATTACTATTATGCGTTTTTGATTGATTAGCATCCATGCATCTCCCCCTATTAAGCAGCCTCTTCTCTTAAGTAGTTAAACTGGAGTTAACTACTATGAGCTTCACTTTCGATCATCAAATTTAATAAATCTCAATTTGTTGTTAATTCATTTACTTAATAATTAAATCCTTCTCTTTCACTATTTGAATACTGCATCCTTTCTGATTATATTCAATAGCTTTTATCACTTTACTACCATAAGTTCCGTTAGAGTATGCTTGGCACTCAAGGTTTCCAATCAGCAAAATATTCGTTGATTTCTTTACTGTGTTATCAATGATTCCGCCACGATTTACAATATATTGGCTTACATCAGTCTTACTTCCAAAGACAAAATTACCTGAAAGGCAGACATGTTTCCCATCAACTGAATTGACTTGTACCTTCAACGCTTCAATTGGATTCAGAATGCTTTGTATCGATTCAGTAATATATCCCGATTCTTCTTCAGTAATTAGTGAATCAGTAAGAGCTTCCTCCAGCATACACATAACTTTATCAAAAGGATGATGCCCGGAGAGAAAACTATTTTCATTCAACCAATTTCTTAGGTTTTCACTTTCTTCAGTAGATATTTCGCCGTCAATAATTATACCCTTCATGATTCCATTTAGTACCTGCGTACCTAAAGTAACAGGAGATTTTGAGGTGATAGCCATATATTGTCTAACGATACTCTGAAGTTCAAAAGATTCTTCAAGCGTAACGACTCCATCCTCTAGAATACGGTCAATGACATCAATAATAGAGGCTAACTCCTCTGTTCCAGTATATAGACAGTACTGATTTCTCCAATTTCTAATGTAATTCGCTTCGGTGAAGGTGATTTTATTATCAATAGAAAACCCTTTCACCATACCATAAAATTCAACTATTGCCTTTCTGATTACTGGAGTAGCCATGAACTGTTCAAAATCTTTTATTTCAATCGGATCATATCTTCTAATATGCTCCTCTATGTAAATATCATAATTTTTAACCAACGCTCTAAATAAGTTTGCATTCGCACTTGCATCAGCAAAAGCATCATGCTCAAAATCTATATCGATATCAAAGCACTTACAAAGTGTACCCATACGGTAGTTTTCCACAGTAAAAGGTGGCACATATTTCTTAGCGAGGTCAAGGGTGCAAATATAGTAAAACTCAGGAATCTCTAAACTATAGCGTTTTAGATTTCTTGCCAATGCATTAAGATCTGCATTAGCTAAATTGTGCCCAACAACAACTGTGTTATTAAAATATTTTTTTATATCAGACCACACCTCAGGTAAAAAGGGTTCATCCTTAACTTTAGAAAAGGAAATTCCATGAATCTTAACACAAATATCGTCAAAACCATCTTGTGGATTTAAATAGAGATTCTGTTCTGGATAGTATGGCTTTCCAGAATCATAATCTTCACATAATAATCCTAATTGGCAAATAGATTTATTTTTAGGATTTGCATATTCCACATCAAAATATGTGATTTTTTTCATGTTAACCTCCATCCTCAAAATACATCTCGCGGCAAAATTGCACTTAGTAATACTTCTAGCCATCATCAGCTATGATGATTATCAAATCACATCAAAATCTTATGCTCAAAAATATTATAGAATATTCTAAAAATTAATACAATATATAGGAAATAATATTTTAATCATAATTATTCTATTTTAATATTCACTTTCTGAATATTTATCTTTATATACTTTGACATTCCGACCTAATCAAATATCAAGATTAATAGATTTTTTCTTTACACTATAAAATTTATATTATACGTATTTCTTTCTAAATTATTCATTTTTCGATAAATAAGTTATAATAAGAATTATTAGATAATTTATTGTTCACTGGAGGATATATGAATCAGGATTTAATAGAAAAGATAATAAAGTTCAGAGATGAAAGGAACTGGGATCAGTTTCATAATCCTAAAGACTTAGCCATCTCAATCAGTCTCGAAGCTGCGGAACTCCTTGAGATATTTCAATGGTCAGGAGCAGACTTAGAGAAAATCGACAAGCTCGATAACATGAAAGAAGAGCTAGCCGATGTATTGATCTACTCCATACTACTTGCAGAGAAACTGAATTTAGATATCTCAGAAATTATTGAGCATAAGCTAAATAAGAATGGAGAAAAGTATCAGAAAGACAAAGCATATGGGACAAGCAAAAAATATACAGAGTTGAGGTGATTACATGATTATCTACAAGAATGATGTGGAAGGATTCCGAAATGCTGTTGATAGTAATGCCATCGTCTCCGACATCGAAAAAGGCTTTCGAGAGAAATTCGGACGCAAGGTCAACAGCAACGAAAAAAGGTCCTGGAACAATTCACTCCGTTTCATGGAAACAGCCCTAAGAAAAGCTGACATACCTGGTGATTGTGGCGTACTTGTAGAGTATAATATTCCTTCAACAAGCAAGCGAATTGATTTCATTGTAACAGGCCACAATGAAAAGGATGAAGCAAACTTTGTAATTGTAGAACTTAAACAATGGGAATCTGCTCATGCAACAAACAAGGAAGAACTAGTCGCAACTTACGTAGGCGGAGCAGTTCGCGATGTGCCTCATCCTTCCTATCAGGCTTATTCCTACAAAAAATATATTACTGATATGAATGAAGCTGTCTACACAAAGAACATCCAGTCCTACTCCTGTGCATACCTGCATAACTATCAGGTGCGTGACCCAGAACCCTTGCTTAGCTCGCAATATGCTGAAATCATAGAAGACACACCTGTTTTCTTCTCTAGAGACGTAAACAGACTGGAAGCATTCATCAGAAAGTATGTAGGAAGGGGAAGCGGAAAAGAAATCCTCTATCAGATTGAAAACGGGAAAATTAGACCATCTAAGAAATTCGTGGAATATATTACTAGCATGTTTCAGGGAAATCAGGTATATACCCTACTTGATGAACAGCAGGTGGCTTATGCAAACATCATAGAACATGCGCTGAATGCTGAAGGCAAAAAGACAATCATCGTTAATGGTGGTCCAGGCACCGGAAAGTCCGTTGTTGCAATGAACGCTCTTGTTAAGCTGCTAAACGAAGAGATGAACATCCAGTTTATAGCACCGAATGCTTCCTTCAAAGAAGCACTTATTTCTTCCCTCTGTGGAAGCAGGAAATATACTAAGAAGAGATTAAGTGCGATATTTTCCGGTTCCGGAAAATATTATAATGCTCTAGACGATGAATTCGATATGCTCATCGTGGATGAAGCACATAGACTAAAAGGAAAAGGCACTTATATGTACAAAGGTGAGAGTCAGGTGGAAGACATGATTCGATCCTCGAGATGCAATGTGTTCTTCATTGATGATTTCCAGAGAATCCGGCCCAATGACGAAGGTACTGTAGAAAAGATCATCGAGGTTGCAGATAAATATGGGTCTGAAGTGGTCAAGGTAGATCTGATTGCACAGTTCAGATGTGCTGGTGCAGAAGGCTTTCTTAACTGGGTAGAGCATACCCTAGGCATTTCAGATACAGCGAATTTTGACGGCTGGGATCAGGAGACTTTTGAATTCAAACTTGTCGACACCCCCAATGGCCTGAAGGACGTTGTAGATCAGAGGATTGAAGAAGGCTTTAAAGCAAGACTTCTAGCTGGTTACGCATGGAACTGGACTTCAGAAAAAGAAGGAAACTCTAATGCAGAGATAGATGACATCGTCATGGAAGAATACAATTTCAGCATGCCATGGAACAGCAGAAACAATTCCTATTCTTGGGCAGTCGACCCAGATAAGTCTGGACAGATCGGCTGTATTCACACATCCCAAGGCCTTGAATTTGATTATGTGGGAGTCATCATCGGTAACGATCTGAAATATGACCCCATATCTATGAAGGTTTATGGTTCCTACGATGACTATAAGGACTCTGCAGGAAAGAAGGGATTAAAGAATAAACCAACCGAGCTAACAAACTATATTCAGAACATCTATAGAGTTCTCTTGAGTAGAGGCATGAAAGGATGTTATGTATTCTGCCAGGATGAGAATCTTAGAGAATATTTAAAATCTCGATTATTAAATACTAAAATTTAAGATACTTATAGGCATCTTGCTACCGCAGAGTAGAATCAAGATGCCTATTTTTATTGTAAATATAAAATTCAATCACTGTTTGAAGTTTTCAGCTTTGCATACAACAGTATTTATTCACTATCGGGTACTTATACCTACTCAGCAATCCCATCCAGAAGACTGATCTGCTCCATCTCCTTGAAGTGATAATTCACCATTTCAAGATTCTCATTCACTTCATCTTGATAGTCTGAAGAAGGTTCTTCCTCCACCGTCAGATATTCCATAGTTCCTGTAGTATTGCCCATGATCTTCAGCATGAAGATCACCTTGAACTGATTCATGATGGAGTTCTGCTTCAGATCCGTAAGACAGATCAGCTGCGTATCATACTTATTCGCAATCTCAAACAGAGGCTTCAGGAGATGCTCTGATGAAATGGGACCGAAAGGATTATCCATAAGCAGCACTTTTGTATCCTTGATCTTATGGTATTCCTGAATCAGCTTCTGGCTGTTTCTGGAATAGGACATCAGCGCCACCATGACGGCAAAGAAAGATACAAACCGCTCTCCCCCGGAGTTTTCCCTCATGACCTTCTCCCAGTCTTTCGCCTGGCTGTGCTTTGCATTGACATCGATTTTGAATGCCTTGATTCTGAGATCAGACAGATCAGAGACCACATTAAGCAGCTCCTCGCTGGACATGAATCTTGCTATCATTTCACGTAGGTCCTTCTTCGTCTTGCCGCTCTTCAGCTGCTGCTTCACTTCATCCGCTCTCTCTGTGATATACTGCCTCATGGCTTCAAAGCCCTTCTCCTGGGGCTCCAGCTCTTTAAGAATAATTTCTATCATCTTCACCTTTCTGCTGCGACCATCCAGCATGATGCTGGAATCATCGGCCACTCTGTTCACATGGTCATAGATTTCTCTGGCCAGATTGTAACTCATGGTCACCGTATCCTTGAAGTTCTCTTCCATGGTCTCCAGCTGCAGCTCGTTCACATGAATCAGATGATTGAGACTTTCCAGATGATTCTCCGTATGTTCATACAGATAGTAGTACTTCTCATAATCCTTCTCCGCCTGCTGATGCATTTTCTGGAATGCTTCCAGTATGGAGCTCAGATTATAGTTCTTCCCCTGATACTGGTAATTCAGATTCTGATATGATGACTGCACTTCACTTCTCTGCTCACTCATAAGCTTCTTCAGCTGGCTTAGTCGTCTTCCCAGCTCTTCAAAGCTCTCACTGGCATTTTTCTCCGGAATCCATTTCTTAACTGCTTCCGCACGGTTCCTATCAGGCATAATGAGTTTTATCCGGTCTCGCAGTCTTCTGTATTCATCGATTCTTCCGTTTGAATCTTTCACTTTCACTCTAATGCTTCTGATTGCTGTTTCACACGCAGCGGTTCTTTCCACATAATGTCCCCGTATTTCTTCCTTATCCAGTGGTTCCGGCATCATTTTCTGTAGCTCATTTAACTTACCTTCAAGCATTCCTGATCTGCGGAAAGCTTCATTATCCGCTTCTCGTAGCTGCTCCACGCTTGAGGTGAACTTTGGCTCCAGGTTCTTCAGATTTTCCTTCATAACCGCCTTTTCCGATAGACTAAAGGACCTTGCCTTATATTCCTCTTCTACGATTCCAGTATCCCTAAGCTTCCCTCTGGCCTTATCCAGTCTTTTATGGAGTTCTTCTTTCTCACTGGTGAGCCTTAGAACATTACCATCCAGCGAATCTTTGTATTTCTTTAGCTGTACCAGAAGCGATGAAAGAGTCCCTTCCACAAGGGGTCTTTCTTCGAAAGAATCATAGACTCTGGCCTCACTGGCTTTTGCTTCCTCTACCAGTTCCATTTTATAGACTTCATTACGCTCACTGATAACATCGCTTTCCACTTTCTCAAGCTGTCTACTTAACACTTCCATGTATCTTTCCAGCTCTTTCAGCTCATCTTCTCTGCTGGTCTTCTCCCTGAAATCACGTTCACATTCTTCATTCTCCGAAAGGTGCAGCCTGAAATCCTCCAGATTTCTTTCCAGATGCTCTCTGCTTTTCTCTTCTGATCTTCGTTTTTCCATCAGATCCCTACGCTCTATCTTCAGCCTCTTCACTCTGATCTGAAGTTCCTCTTCCCTCTCAATCAGCATTCTCAGCTTTTCGGATAACGCCTCTTCTTCAAGCCTTGCTTCCTTGAGCCAGTTTTCCGTATACTCGAAGTTTTCTGCCATGGACTCATCTGCCCGAATGCTTTTCAGAAGCTCCTCATAATGGGCTTTGCTGGCTTCCTCACTTTCGAGCCTCATCACCAGGTCCTTTTTATAGGACTCGATTCCATCACTTTCAAAGAGTTTCCGATCCGGATAACAGAAAATACTCATGCCTTTTCCAAGATCGATGGATGCTTCTCCGTTTTCTTCTTCACTTTCCAAGGACTGATACAGCATCACAGGTATGGGCTGAAGAAGGGGTCTCAGAGGACGTTGACTCTTCGCTTTCAGAAGCTCCTCTTCCGTCATGAGAAATGCATAGGGGAGCAGCGGCGCTGACTGCATCAGTTTTTCTCTGATTTCAGCGGTCTGCCTCTGAAGATAAGACTCTCCCGTCTCGAAAATGATGCCGCTGTTCATGAGATAATCCCAGTACTCTTTGGATACATGGAGGATATTGTTCTTCATGGCAGATTCGCGCTTTCTGAGACTTCTGATTTCCTCCTTATGTCCATCCAGCTTCTCCTGAGCGGAAAGGAGGAGTTTTTGGAATTCCATCGCTACATATTCCTGGTCAAATCGTTTCACCTGGTTGAGATTGTACTTTTCAAGGCAACGGATAAACACTTCCTCTTTCTTAAGGAAGATCTCTATTTCATCCTCCTTCTTCTTATGGTGGAGTCTTGTTATCCCTTTCTCTTCCGTGATTTCAGGTATAGATTTCTGTATGGCTTCCTCTTCCTCATTGCGTTTTGTGATCTCAGCATCCAGTCTGTCTATCTCTCCTATGGCTTCCGTCATAAGTTTTTCGAGATGCTTTTCCATTCTGCCCGCTTCTTTCAGATCCAGTCCACCCATGAGATTTCTCTGAAAGACCATGCGGATTCTTGCAGAAAGGTTCTCCTCTTTCTGCTGATACTGTTCTATTCGAATTTTGAGGGAGAACACTCTTTCCTTGAGTGTACTCCGCTTCTCCTCCTTCTGCTTCATCTCCTCTTTCAGTTTCTGCTGTTCTTCTTTGAGTGATTCTGCCTGGTGCCTTTTCTTGTCAAGTTTCTGCCTGAGATCTTCCAGCTCCACCTTATAGGCAAGCTTAATAGAGTAGGAGAGCCTTTCGATCATCATCTGATCCTCAGACTGATCCTCCACTCTTCTCAGATCTGTTTCTACACCTGCGAGCTTTGTCTCCAGCTCAAGAAGCTCTTCATGGATCTCTGCCGCATCCATCACAGCCATGCGGTGATAAAGACGTTCTTTCTCTGCGCTCAGCTCCTCAAAAACCTTCTTCAGCTCCTCTGCCCTGATTCTACTCTTCTCATGCCTGTTTTCAGCTTCATAGTAATCATGAGAGATCTTTTCCTGAGCGATTCGCACCTTCTCTCTTTCCTTAAGATCCAGTTTCACAAGATCCTCTTCTATGGATTCGGATATTCTCAGAATCTCCTCTTCCAGATACCGGTCTAGCGAAAGAAGCTTTCCTTCCACCTCCATCTGATCTCCATAGGTGGAAGCGACCTTTCGCACTTCGTCGCTGATTCTTCTGAGATTGTCCGAAAAACCTTTCAGAAGGTCTCTTTCCACCATGTATTCTTCGTTGTCGATCATGGTTTGAGCCAGATTCCCCATCATTTCATGAAGACTCTGGGATTCTCTGGTGTCATCAAAAAGCACCTTATCCACAGTCTTTAAGATCCAGTCTCTCATGAGCTGCCTGGAAGTCTTGCACTTCTCGAAGATCTTGATGATGCCGCCTTCTTCAGAGTTGATGGGTACCATTATGGTTTTCCATTCATCGCTGTTGATGTTGAAGCTCAGAAGATGCGCCTGATAGGCCTTCTTCTCGTGCTCCGGAAATATAGACACCACATTGGGACGCTCCTTACGCTCCGCCTGCAGCAGATCATAGGACTCCTTAAAGGTCCTTATGATCACTCTGTTGTCCGATTTTTCCACCAGCGGAATTCTCAGGATGTCAAAGGTGTCTGGTCTTCTGTAACTGGTGGTAAAGGTGAAGTACCTCACAGAGTTTCCCTGTTCCTCCTGATCCTGAAGATGCCTTTCCTTGTTTTCCATACAGATACCTGTGGTAAGATACCCTCCATCACCATCCAGTTTCCACTCGATGAGGATATAGGACGGTAGCTTCTTCTTCACGAAAAAGTCGCTGATCTTTCTCTTCTGGAGAGTCTGAGCAGGAAGAATCGGCTGCATGATGGCCTGAACCAGGACACTTTTCCCACCCCCGTTCTTGAGACTCATGAGCGCATTTTCACCCTGATGGAAATTGAACTGTTCATCCAGAATCAGTCTTTTATCGCCATTGTAGGAAAAATTGATGATACGGATCCGATTAATTTTCGGCATGGTGCTCCTCCTTGAAAATCCTCTGAATCTCCTCTACGCGGTCATCGTTCAGGTAATAGTGCAGCATGAGATCGTCCAGCTTGTCCGTTGTACGGATTTCCTTCTCGTTTTCTGAAATGCGAAGCAGCCCTTCCTGCTGCAGAAGCCTCATGACCCTTAAAAGAAATCCCATCTTCGTGGTCAGTCTGCTTCCTTCCTCGAATCCTTTCTTGATGTCCCAGTTCTGGGCAATGTTCATGAAGTTCATGCTGTATTCCTGTTCCAGCTCTTCCGTCTTTTCAGGATGCTCCAGGCAATCTCTGGTTCTTCGATCCATCTCTTCCATGACCGCCACCAGAGAGAGAAACTCTCTCTGCTTGGGATCTCGGTTTTTTCCTCCGTAAAAGAGATTGAAGATTACCGCAACGATGTAGTAGGCAAGAAACGCATCCGCCTGCCTCACATTGCTGCCAAGCCAGTCCCTTACATCCTTGTTCCGAAATCCCAGAAGCTGATTCTCCGTGGAAGGAATCAGATAGAGGATATTGTTGATGCGAAGCACCTGGGCATCCAGTTCCTCCGTCATGGCATGGAGGACCTCCTGAATACCAGGTTCACTGATATAGCTCATGAAAAGGTCCTTATTTCCTGTTCTTTCCAGTTTCCCTTCCTCCATCATCACACGAAGAATCTGAGAGGCTGTTCTAATATTCTCCAAGACTTTTCACCACCTTTATCCGTATGTTGTCCAGCTCAATCTTATTTCGGATGAGCATGCTTTCTCTTTGTTCTTCCAGTATCATTTCAAAGCTTTCTCCTTCAATCTTAGAGAAATGAATCTCATCGACCTGCTCATAACCGAATCCACCCTGATTCAGCTGATAGAGGAGTGCATCGATATTGAACTCGCTGGTGGGATTACCAAGGAAAGTGCTTTTAGACCGCCTCCAGGCTTCCACATCCAGTTTCTCCAACTCATAGAGCTTGAGCATGGTGATGAAGAGAAGATTCCCTTCTATGAGACGCGCCCAGGTTTCCTCTTCCTTCTTCAGCTCCTGGCAGAGGGTTCTGAAATCCGTCTCTCCGTCCTTTTCCATGGCGATTTCAGCAATGCTCTTCATGATTTTCAGGTAGTTGAGGTTGGTCTTTTCATTCTGTTTCTTCTCCAGGTCTTCCTGAAGCTCATCCATAAGAAATCCGGCTTCAGGTGCTTCGTCCTGATCTATCAGCTTTCCCTGGCGCTGATAGAAGAGACTGATTGGCAGATGACGCACCGGCTCCACATGGAAAAGAGGATTGAAGAGTCGCCAGAGGTTCTTCACGGATTCCTCTCCAGCAGTTTCCATTCGCCGAAGTATCTCCGCTTCAAAGTCATAGCGCTTCTGACGGGTGTACTGAAAGCTTTCCGCCAGTGTGGATTTCAGGATCTGATAGGACCCTTCTCTCTCGTTGATGAGATTCATCTGCTCTTTCCTGGCGGAAGCCAGGTTCTGATTAATTTTACCGAGCTCCATCTGCGCCTTTCTCAGGTCCTCCGTGAGCTCTCCACGAAGGCTGTATTCCATCTTCAGCCTTTCTTCGGACTTTCTCACCATCCCTAGTATTTCCCCAAGCATCTCGTATTCATCCCGGAGAAGCTTATAGGTGCTGTTGATAAGCTCATCAAACTTGGACAGATCCAGCTCTAGAATGTTTCCTTTGGCGGTCTGAATGAACTGCTCCAGATCCCTTTTCTTCTGTCTGACCATCTGCACCAGATTGTTGCTCTGCTGCAGGGCCTTCTTGTAGTTTTTACGCTTGATGAGTTCTCGAAGCTTGAACTCCTCCACAGAGAAGCTGATTTCATTATCCACTTCCTTGGTTCTAAAAAGAAAGTCATAGCCCTGATCCGTCAGGGAATAGATGCTGACATATCCTCCTGGACGGTCTTCCACCTTTTCATCCAGAAGCTTGATTCTAAGCTCCGTCCATTCCTTTGTCTCATAATTCATCACCGGATAATAGGTGTTTTTCCCATCAAACTGCAGAATGGTCTTCACGATGTATTCACTGACCGGAAGAGCCATTTCTGTAGGACTGGGATACTGATACTCCTCTATCATCAGCTGCTCGACAAATGCGGCTATGGTCTTCATGGTGCATTCTTCTTCCTCTGTGAGGGTTTTTTCCATGATGAAGACGAGGACCGAAAAGATCAGGTTTTCAAACTGCCTGTCTCCGATGGGCGCCTCCAATTCGGATTTCTTATTTCTTCGATTGATCAGGGCATCCACCACACCGATGAGCTGCATCCGCCTGTGGAATCCTTCCAGAAATTCATACATGGCTGTTTCCTTTCATATGTGACTTAAACGTCGAATAGTTCAGTATTTCCTGAGGTATATAGTAACCCCCCTCCAGAATGTCCAGTATCTTCTTCTGATGGTCTTCTGAAAAGAGAGCAAGAAAAGCAGTTAGATCTGCTCTTGGCATTCTGTGATCTCTGGTCATGGGATACTTCATATTCTCACCGAACGAAAGCATCAGTTCATAGGCTGGTGTAAGTAGCGACATCTGGATTTCCGGATTCTTCTGTTTCGCTTCCTGAAAGATGGAGATCCCCTCATAATCCAGGTCGCCGAAATAATAGAATCTGTGATCGCCTTCTCCCAGCACCTCTTCACTGTATTCCCGCAGTCTTCCGGACTGCCTTGTAATCTTCTTTCCTTCTCCATATAGAAGTACCTTGAAATCAATACCGAAGAGACGCACCTTGTCCTCTTCACGCATGATCTTTCGCAGCGTGTACCAGGTATCCTTATTCTCCACTACCAGAATGTCTCCTTCAGAAATATTCGGATGGATGTATTCGAAAAAGGGCTCCGGTGTGGCATAGATGTTCAGATCATCCCAAGTGAAATCCCGAAGATGAAAACAGCTGCCAAACTTCTTCTCCACGGATTTCAGAAGTTTCTCTTTCCCGAAGATGGAAAAGGATCTCTCATTGATGGACATGGGTGTCTCCAGCTCCTTTGCTCTATGCCACAGGAAGTCACTAAGCGCTCTGATGTCCTCCTCCTGCTCCAGATAACTTTCCGGATGGTTCAGATAGTACTGATGGTCGAATTTCCCATGTAGCAGGCGGATCTTTCCATAGACATCGGAGTAGTCTTTCTCATTTCTTAGAATGCGGTACCTGTTATAAAGCACCGGTCTTCTTCCATTGAGTCCAGATGATTTTACTGGTTCAAGTAGACCTTCTGAGACCAGCTGGCTCACCTCATCCACAAGAAGACCATAGGGTGAAAGGATCTTCTCCATGAGCTCTGCAGAACCTATGATCCTTTTCGGAAACTTTTCAATATACTTCCTTACTTTCATATTATCCTCCGAGACACTAATTCTCTTACATTATATCAAAATATTCACAAATATAGCTGTAATCAAATCAAAACATATAAATGAATGAATTCATAGCTTAAAGTATTTTCATTTAGAGAAACAGATTCCTGCTAACGAATCGAACAATCTAGGCTTATTATGATGGTCTCATCCAGATCCAACCGTCATATCTCTTCTGTCTATGGATGTGGCAATTGGATGACGACTTTTCTCAGTTTACTGCTCTGAATGTTCTATAATGCGTGAGATGAACTTCATCTGATTAATCGTATCAGTTATAAACACACGTAAACACTCGCGAGTGTTTACGTGTGTTTCGAGTGTTTCGAGTGTTTCGAGTGTTTCGAGTGTTCTCATAGGTTTCTATACTGTCATTTATGTAGAGCGAAGATAGATTATACTATCTATTACAAATATAACCACATGAGCATCTGACTCGCCTACTGCAAACAATCCATTCTGGCACTGGGTCGGATGTTGGACAGCATCCACAGTCAGCGTGTTGCATCTCATCTATTGCTGAACTCAAAAAGAGGAACATCTTCAAATACGATGTTCCTCTTTTTAAGTTTAAGTTTATTTCAATGCTTCTGCTGCATGACGTCCAGCCTCACGGCCAAAGGTCAGGAAGCACATGATGGCAGTACCAGAACCTGGGTATTCCTTGTACAGAACACGTCCTGATGCAGTCTCTCCCGCTGCATAGAGTCCTTCGATGATGGACCCGTCTTCGCTGTAGACTCGTCCCTGAAGGTCTGTATCGATACCGCCGAAGGTACCTGAACTGCTCATGCCCATATACAGCGCGTAGTATTTCTCTCCTTCAACAGGTTTCATGAAGGATGCATCCTTGCCGAAGTCCGCATCATCTCCAGCTTCTGCCAGTTCATTGTATCTGGTCACGGTCTCGCTGAGCTTCTCAGCGCCGATGAGTTCACTTAACGCTTCCACAGAGTCTGCCTCAAACGCAAGTCCCATTTCCATGGATTTCCCGATGCGGTCATTGTACTCAGTTGTAATGGCGTACATCTCATTGATGCCATGATCCATGAGAATTCTGGTTCTTGTGAAGTGGAAGACAGATTCATCCATGAAACGTTCTCCTTCAGGATTCACAAAGAGGCCCTTAAATTCTTCCCCATACCCGTAGTAGGTTCCACCATTTACGGTCAGATTGATTCCAGCTTCTCTCATCAGAAGCTTTGCACCTACAGCCTTGGCCATGGTGATACCGTCACCGGAATTCCCCAGACCTACATTGCTGGTATAGTTTTTCAGGAAAGGAATGTAGGTCTCCATCATTTCTTCATTGTGATTGAATCCGCCAGTAGCCAGAATAACTGACTCCGCTTTTATTGTAATGTCATCCTTGTCAGGATTGGTCGCTTTAATACCGATGACCTTGTCTCCTTCGGTCAGAAGCTCTACCGCTGGTGTTTCATACAGAATGGTTCCACCTGCTGCAAGAAATTCTTCTTCCAGAGGGGTGATCATGCCTGCACCGGATAGGTTTGCTGTATAGTGTCCTCTGGCAGGACTGATGGTGGAATGCAGAGGCTCGATGTCATCAGCGAACTCAACGCCATGCTCGATCAGCCATTCCAGATTTTCATTGGACTTCTCTGCAATGAGTCTCACATAGTCCTCATCCACCTGATTCTCTCCGACCTCCATGAGGAAATCACCAAAGGCTTCTGCGCTGTCCTCAATCCCATGGGCCTTCTGGATGTCCGTTCCAGCTGCAAGGATCTTGCCACCAGATCTTATGGTACTTCCACCAACAATAGGCATCTTTTCCACCAGTATTACTTTAGCGCCTTGCTCTACAGCCTCCATGGCAGCAGATAGTCCTGCAATGCCTGCACCCACAACAACGATGTCCGTTTCATGCGTAACGACTTCGCCTTCTGTTTCCTGGCCTGCTTCCGCTTTCTTCAGGGATTCGATATCCGCTCCTGCCGCAATGCAGGCATTCTCGATGGCTTCGAGTAGACCTTCGGACGTTACGGTCGCTCCAGCCACAAGGTCAGCCGTCAGGCTCTGCTCTTCGAGAACTTCTTTTGGAATCTTGTCCACAGGCGCTTCGAAAATCCCTAGAGATTCTTTATGGTCCAGCACCTCGATCTTCTCAATACGGTCTGTAGTGAAGGTGACAGCAACTTTGATTTCTCCATTGTGCCCTTTTCCAGTTCCTTCAAAGGTTCCTTCTGTAAAGAGGCTTTCAGCGGCGGTGCCTGGCGTTTCCTTTGGGGCTTCGTTCTTTGCTCCACAGCCGGCACTCACAAGCATCATCATGGTAAGTAGTAGTACAATCAGTTTCTTCATAATTCCCTCCTGGTTCGTTATTTCACAAACAAATTGTACTAGATTTTATCGCTTTAATCAATATGTTTTAAACGTTTTGTTTAACTTTTTTTATTTCTATCTCGATTTCAATGGAACATCTGCTTTATTCTCCCCTTGATCGATATCCAAATACTATTTTTAAGTACTGAAGAAGACCTTTCAAATATACTGAAGAAAATCATGCTATACTAATAACAAAACAAGAACTTTCAAAGGAGCCGCCATGAGAGAACTCAACAGTGTAGAAGAAAAAATACTAGATAGAACCTTGTACCTTATTGGAAAAACAGGCACCATAAGCGTGCCTGTACGTGCCATCGCAAAAGAAGCTGATGTGAACGTGGCTTCCATCAATTACTATTTTCGCTCCAAAGAAGAGCTCATCAACAAAACGAAAGAGTTCTATATCGAAAATGTAGAGTCCACCATCGAGCCTCTAGAAGATGACACACTCACTGACATGGAAAAGCTGAAAGCTTTCTCAGAACGTGTCATGGACTACTGCATCCGGTTCCCAGGGATCACCATCCTCTCGAAGGAAGCCCGGATAGCAAAGAACCCGGATTCATTATTTAAAGAAATTGTTCGTGTGACAGAGAACATGAATCAGCTTCTGGATCAGGTTCTCGCAAGAGCTTTTAAACTTAGTCCTGAAGACATTGAAGTGCCACACACGATTCTAATTGCAAGTATTGTCCATCCACTGGAGAGAATCGTCGCTGAAGATAAAACCGATCACTATTTACTGGATCAGGACAGGCGCAGTGGGTATATTGATGTTGTAATAAAAATGATTGGGGATCTGCCTAAGCATTTGAATGCCATGAGGTAGTTTATTACGGGTCCAACATACTCACTCACTTTATATTCCCTTCCAATCGAGAAACCATCACACTGCTATAAAATCATTTGAAAAGAGACCCATCCGATATCTCTAGTAAACATGAGATTGGAAGGGTCTCTTTCTGTTCTTCTAAAATGGTCTTAAGAATAATAGATCTGTCAATAGAAAGGGTAGGCAGCTCAATCAACTTCTAGCCATTGAAATTAGCTATAACAAATGATGCTAGAACTGAAGCTCTGAAGGAAGTGCTGAAAAGTATAAACCTGTATCATACGAAACACGCCTATCTGAAAAGCGATTCTCCTTCACTTCGGAAAACCGCTTTTCTTCATCAGATTGCTTGATTATACCTGAATATGAGACGTCACCTTGTATCAAAATGTCTCCATCCAGTGGTTTGTGCAACACTTAGATTTTTTTGTAGTATCTCACGAGTTGTGCTATTTCTCTCAGCCTTTCATAAGCATGACTGTAAAACTCCTTGTATGAACTGCAGAAGTAATTCTGACTGATTGTTCCATTTTGAACATAATGGCGCTTGCACCCTGATCTGCACAGCTTCAAGTAACTGCAGCTTACACACTCCTTATTTTTAGGATAGGATTCATTCACGAACTGAAGAGCTCGATCCTTCTTCTTCAGCGATGAAAAATCATCCTGTGTAATATTGCCCAGATTCCACTGATCCAGCACATAAAAGTCACAGGGATACATAGAGCCATCAGCTTCTATGACTGTATTCACAGAACATACCCCCGCCATATCACAGCTCTCAGGGGAATAACCAAGAATGATCTGGATCAGATTATCAAACATTCTGACACTCACAGGTATATTCTGTTCATGGTTCTGTGCCCGTGCACATGCGGATATAAGCCTGTTGTAAAACTTGCACGGCTGGGGACACAAACCGTATTCTGACAAAAAGTGTTTCTGAAAGAGATACCTTCCTCGGATGCAAAACGGTCTAAAAACGGAGTTTTTGCTGCGATATTCCCAAGATGCCCCATACTGTCACTTCGCATCTGATCTGGATTAAATATAATGATATGCGGTTTCTTCATTTTTGCCTCCTTACCTGTATATAAAACTGTATTTCTGATAGCTACATAACATATCCTTTATTATCCGATTATTGTCACCCTGGTATCAGTTTTTACACTTCAGATCTACCGCAATGACACTATGTGCAGGAATACTCAGTATCAGCTCCGAATCCATCTCCATGATTTCAGGAATGAGCTCGGATTCCCCATGAAGAAGCTGAAGCTCTCTCTCTTTCAGATACTCCGGTTCTCCAAGCTTCACCCAGAGCTTTTTGGGATTTGCATGATTCTCATCGATTCGATACACAACCACATTTTTCAGGGTGCAAACTGATACAGCCATTAAAGATATCGTCTCCTCACGAATCGCTTCTCCTGGAATCGTATGATTATAGAAAATGATTCGGTACCCTGAATCTGTTTTTGCTGCAATTGCCTCCACTGTGGCATGTGAAACATCTGAAGAAATCCCCACTCTCCGATCTCCGAGTCCATGAAACAGCTGAAAGACTCTATGGGATGGCTTTGCAATCCCATAGCAGGTCTGCAGTCCGAATCCACCATGAAAGGCCCCTGGCAGCTGTCCGCTCTCTTCAAAAATATCCGAGAAGGTCCAATAAGAATATCCTTGAACCAGTCCATCCTGATCCGCCAGTGTCTTGGCAATCATGGCAGCGGCAAAGGGTTCATCCCGCTTCGCATCACCTTGCATGGCAGAGGTGTTCCACTCTGTGAAGTACACCGGATAGTCGCCAGCTTCTTCACGAACCCTTTTTGCCATCTTCGTCAGTACACCACGTTCATAGGTGCGGTTTCCAGCCAAGTCCGACTGAAAAAAATCCATGATATCCATGCCTGATTTCCAGAGAGGATCATCTGTAGGGTAATGATGGGTTGTAATGAAATCCAGGGGAACATCATGAACGCTGCAAAAATCCACCGTATCCTTGATCCAGGAATTACAGGAGGTAGCTGGGCCACCGACTTTCAGCTCAGGATGGACTTCTTTGATCGTCCTTGCTGAAACTTCGTAGAGTTTAAAATACTCATCCTTCGTTCCATCGAAAAAGAAGAACAGATTCGGTTCATTCCAGACCTCAAAAAACCAACTTTTAACTTCTTCAATCCCGTAGCGGTCCACAAGATGCTCCACGAATCTTCGAACAAGCTCCCCCCACATCTCATAAGATTTTGGCGGAGTGATATTTGCTTTATAATGAAAAATCGTTTTGTCACCTCGGGCAATGGCAGAAGGCATAAAGCCCAACTCAATAAAAGGTTTCATGTCAATCCTGAGAAGAAAATCAAAAATATTATCGATGTTGGTAAAATTATATACAAGTCCGTATTCATTGCCCTGATGATCTTTTTTCATGAGAAGTGTACTCATCCGATCATCGAAAATGCCATGAAACCGTACATATTGAAACCCCAGTTCGTCGTGAGCCCGCTTCAGCTGTGTTCTGTAATCCTCTCTCAGTGCCGTATAAGCATTGCAGCTGCCGATGCAATGTTCCCAGTAGTGCGGAAATGGATGTAGCTGGTCACTATGTAATGTAAATCTGATCATTTTTCTCCTGCCTTTCCATTCTGTCCTTATATAGAATTATTTTAGAATGTGAAAAATTATTGTTCTTTAGGGATTCTGATAAGTTCACCATTCATTTTCTTCACCGTTTCTTCCGAGAGAACGCTTTTCATTTTATTACAGACCCAGAGTAGGGTAACCGCTCCAGGCACAGCACGTTCGGCAAGTTTCGGCGCGAACTTTTTCACAATATTCCAGGCTGCCTCGTTGGCCATTAAGGTGTCTAATGAATCCAGGATGGAAAAGAAGTTCTCTGGAAAAACATCCACCTCACCCTGTTCCTGAGTAAACCAGTTCTTCACATTGATTTCCGGGTGAGGATCTACAAAGACGTAAGAAGGGTCAGGCTCCTCTACTTTCACAAAGACAACCTGGTCTTCCTCTCCATTCTGATACGCTCTGATGATGTTCTGCCCCGGCTTTAAAGCTACATTCTTGAAGATGAATACAACACTTCCAGAAACTGGTTCCATCTCAACACCATTGACGGATACTGTAACTTTAGATAAATTGGAATAAACTTTAATATCCATCAAATCTTCATGCCGGTTTATGAACCGCTTTTCACAGATATGGATAAAAGGTTCCTTGGACCAGTTGGCCTTGTAGAAATAAAACGCATCCTTCCTAATTTTTCTGTCAAAAGTGACCAGGCCCTTACAGTTTTTCCCCTTGGTTCCACCTTCATCTCGTATAGCGCTGCCAAAATCAAACATATTCCAGAGAAAACTGCCCCAAAGATAAGGCTTGTCGCTGATTATCCTGTAGGTCTCTTCATGATAGATACTCTGAAACTCTTCCGTATAATCTTTCACTTTCGGCCGTTCAGAATGGAAGGCAAGGTTGGCATCTGCACCATATTCTGAAATCCCCAACGGAACCTGGGGGTTATCTTTATGAAACTCTTCAATCCACAGTTCAAGATCTTTCGTCTCTCCATAGTACCACCCGTAATAGAGATTATATCCTGTCATGTCGGTGATCTGATTCAGCTGGCTGGAATTTTTGACATAGTACATGTTGGCACTGGCAGTCAGTGCCTTAGGCAGAATTTTATGCACAGCATCATTCAGTTCATCCACAGATCTGTACATACTGATGGACTCCCCGCCCATGGCAATCTCATTCTGAATACCCCAGAAACATACGGATGGATGATGACAATTCTGCAGTACAAGCTCTTTCAGCTGTTCTTCTGCGTTTTCCAGAACGCTTTGTGAATCCGGCATGGACATCATTGGAATTTCAGCCCAGACAACATATCCTTCCTGATCACAGAGATCATAGACGAGCTGATCATGCTGATAATGAGAGAGTCTCACAGCATTGGCACCGATTTCTCTGATCAGATCAAAATCTCTTCTTATGACCTCTGGTGTCACCGCATTGCCATAGCCTTCACAGTCCTGGTGTTTTGCTACACCGTTGATCCGCAGATGTTTTCCATTGAGATAGAAACCATTTTCTGCATGGAGAGAGCACGCCCTGAATCCGAATTTCAGGCTGACCTCATCATAAACTGTATCTTCTCCCACAAGCTCTGCTTTCAGCTCATACAGGCATGGCTTCTCTTTGCCCTGCCATAGGTCTGGTCTCTCCACTTTCATTGAAATGTGTTTTTCTGATGCATCTGCAATTTTCGTCTCTATGGTTTCATGATTCTCATCAAGAACCGACACCTGAACCCTGACACCTTCATCACATTTCGCATGCAGCTCCAGATGAAGGATTCCATTTTCTTTCTCATCCACTTCGCTTCGAAGAATCACGCCACTGGTGCCATAATAACCCAGATCAAAATGGTTTTTATCTGTGCAGATCAGATTCACACCTCTGTAAAGTCCACCGTAGATCGTGAAGTCTCCCGCCAAGGGTGAGACATCTTCTGTAGGACTGTTGTCCAGAAACACGGTCAATTCGTTGTCATCATACCATCTTACCAGCTGGGTAATGCAGAATCGGAATGTAGAATATCCTCCACGATGCTCTCCAAGATAAGTGCTGTTTAGATACACCTGACATACGGAGTTTGCTCCAAGAAATTCAATGTATATCTCCTGGTCCGCATGCTTACTTCCCAAAGAGAAATTCCTCTGATAGACATACTTCCCCCTGTCATTGTTGTCATCTGCATTCCAGGTATGGGGCAGATTCACCACCTCGTGGGATGACATTATGTAACTATTATTCTCAAGTACTGTATTTGCTTTTTCAAACATCCATCCTGTATTTAATGGATATATTTCTCTCATAATTACCTCCGTATGACTATGCTCATCCACCAAAATCTGTCATAAAACTGAAGATTCTTTTATACTGACACGAAAGAGACAAGGCATGGATTGCTTGTCTCTCCTGGTATCGTATACGCCTTCAATGTTCTAAGATTTACTTATGGAATCTGCTAGATTATCATCCATTGCTCTTAAAAGTTCAGCTTGAATATGCTCATCAAAATCTCTATTCATGAACATCTGGAAGTATCTATCCTTAAATGCCTGCCAGGAAAAAGTTTCCTTGCCAGCCATGATGGGATAAAACCTGATGTTGTTTTTTTCGGCTGCTATATAATCACCGATGGCATCTCCGACCATGATGCTATTTTCATGCCTGTACCCTGAATCAATGAGTTTTCTGATGCATTCACTTTTGGTTCCATCATTCTGTGCAAAAAAATACTGCACCAGATTGTATAATCCACTCGTCTCCCATTCCTCCTGAATCGCAGATTTGTTCGCAGAAGATACCACAGCTATATCCGCCATCTCTCCGATTCGCACCATTGCTTCTCTCACTCCCTCAAAAGGAAGCGCCAAGGGCAGCGAAGTTATAAGCACATTCACTCGTCTAGACCACGCAAGGGCTTTGGATAAGATCTCGAGACCGGTTTTATCATATTCCTTCTGCAAGGATTCCGGTGATAGAACCTTCGTATTTTCAACCCATGCGGTAAAGCTCTTAAGTTCCATGGGATCGGAAAGCTCCGGGTAGTAGGATAAGATTGCAGAAAGTCCCTGAAATCTGTTGATTCCTCTGGTTTTTGTATAGAGATTCAGTTGATTCCACAGGGTAAGGATCTCCTGATGCCTTTCATCAGGAACATCCCAAATCTCAATCAACGCAGGTCCAAAGGCTTTTTCATGTTTTACCGTCATGGAATCTATGGCGCAGCCATCAGAATCAATGCAGACCAAGTATCTGTTTTCTTTAAAAGTACTCATTTATAACCTCGTTTCCCACCTGTTGCAGAAATAATGTTCCTTAACATCTCCAGTGAAGCTGGACTTCCCGCAGAGTTTATCCACGGTGGCTCTGATATGATCTCTCGAACTGCCAAAGGAGTTGATGAATGTCTTTACCTGAGGTATATCAATCAGATGATTTGTATAATTCAGGCTGATACCGATGGTAGGTACTTCTGAGATATACCAGGGCAGTTCCACACTGTGATGCTGACTCCACTTAACGCGGACAATATTTTCCTGAGCATAGCCGCTGATATTGAATACGACCAGAACCAGATCGTACTTTTCTTTGAACTCTTTTCTGCTGGTTTTGTTCAGCATCTTCACAAAATTCATCATGCCTGGACCATTTTCCGCTTCCAGATCATAAAAGCATGGTGCCAGTTCCACCTGGAATCCAGCTCTTTCGAGCTCTTCCACCATAACAAGTCGTTGAGGGTCTGGTCTGTAGGCAATGCTTGTAGGCGCAGACTGTACGTAAACCAGCCAGACCTTCTTCCTCTTATCTGGATCCACTGGAATCAGATTTGCCGTATCCTTTACCAGAGTCACGCATCTTTCTGCTGCCAGTTTTCTGAAGTTCTGATGCTCCTCTGTATTCACGTTGGTATAGAGAAGCTCTTTTTCAGGGATGGCCACACGTTCATCGGTCAGATTGAGCTTTGCTTTCAACCCTAGAATTCTTGTGACCGCATCATTAAGGCGCTCTTCTGACAGGATGTTCTTTTCAATTCCATTCTTGATAAATGCCATGTCCTCATCCAGATCATTTGCAAATAAGATCATATCACAACCTGCAGCCACCGCCAGAGGCAGCGCCTCTTCTCTACTCTTTACTGCAGAAAGTCCGATCATATGGGTGGCGTCTGTAAGAAGCAGACCATTAAATCCCATTTCTCCTCTGAGAAGATCTGTTAGAAGCTCTGGTGCGATGGTGGCCGGCATGATTTCTTCATTTTTAATACCCGGTCTTAGTTTTCTGCTCATTTCAGGTAACCCAATATGGCCTACCATGATGGTTTCAACACCATCCTCTATGAGATTTCTGTATACTTTGCCAAATGTGTCGTTCCATTCATCTACGCTCAGATTATTGATTCCGAATACCAGATGCTGATCGAGTTCCTCCACACCATCTCCTGGAAAATGCTTGATGCAGCAGGCCATGTTGGGATTTCCATCTTTCACGCCTTTGATGAATGCTCTGGTGTTTTTCAGAACTACATCTGCATCAGAGCCAAAACATCTTGTGTTGACAATGGTGTTTCTCCAGTTCATGTAGATATCTGCCACCGGATTGAACAGCCAGTTGCAGCCGATGCTTGTCGCTTCACGTGAGGAGACCAGTCCCATATGATAGGCAGTATCAGGGGACTCATGGGCTGCAGCCTGGGCAGCTGTTGCTACAAATGTTCCTTTCTCAGGTATACATCCATTGCCACCTTCATCACAGTTTGCAGCAATGAGCAGTGGTACTGTAGAGAGCTTCTGATACGTGGTGTTCTGGAGATGGACTGTTTCCATATCTCCTCCCTGCCAACGCAACCCACCTTGGTGATATTTCATCAAGGTCTCTTCAATTTCTTTTTCATCAACACCAGGTTTACTCTTCAGCGTAATAAACAGCTGACCTATTTTTTCTTCCAAAGACATTCCAGAAAGTGTCTCTGTGACCCAAGTGATTTTTTCTTCACTGAGCAGATATGGTTTCGTTCTTAAATTGACCATCATAATCTCCCTACATTTGTAACGCTTTCAAGTTCTATTCTTTTTTCCTTCGCTTCCTTAATGCGTGCTCTTTGTCTCCTTCGTAAAGCAGGAATCCTTTCATTGGCTAAAAAAGCAAGGAATCCGATGAACACCAGCATATTGATGACGGTATTCAGTGAGTTGGAGACTTTTAATGCTACCATTCCAATACCAAAGAGCTTTATGGTCAAAGAAGCACTGATGATCCCCACGGCGATGTTCGTTCTTCGTGCCAGATAAGTCCCGAGAAACATCGGGAAAGTCATGGCGATCACTGCACTGTTGCTGGTCATGCCGAGCATCGGTGCAAGAGCTCCAGTGAAAGAAGCACTGAACACTCCTGAAATCGCAACCAGTCCCCCGGCCAATGTGTAACAGATCACAACATGTCTGAACACATTGATTCCAGATGTCTTCGCGATCTTCTGAGAGCCTCTCATCGCTTGCATCTCATATCTGAACTTTGTGAATGTGAATAGGATAAAAACAAACAGTGTGCCCAGCCCAAGAACCAGCAGGGTAAAGTTTGGGTTCACAAGCATTTCGATATCAGGAACACCAAAGAGCTGTAGCCCTTTTCCATCAGAACCTGCAAAAGCCAGGCTTTCATAGATCATGGCCATGCCAAGACCTAGTATCACAGGTGGGACCCTGAAGACACTAAACACCATCCCAACACCAAATCCTGCCAGGAGTCCCATGAGAATTGCCATGATAAGCAGTCCAATGCCATTAAAGCCAAGACTCACAGCGATGTTGCCACCAATGATGGTGGCTACAAGTCTCTGAGCTCCTAAAGATAAATCAAATCTTCCACTGCCTAGATTTAAAGACAAGGCAAAAGCGATAACCGCTGTGACTCCGAGATCTCGTACTAAGTTCCGGAGGTCCAGCACCGAAGAAACCAGATGGCCTCCAGTCTGTGCATACACCAGCAGTTCCATGAAAAGACCAACAGCCAGTGGTACTGAAATTAAATAGATGGCCTTATTGACGAATTGTTTAACATTCAATTGCAGTTCTCCTTTACACTACCGTCTTACTTCAGTCCACGTCTTTCCAGAATGTTTTCCGTGGTGAAGTTTCGGCTTGTTTCCATAAGCAGATCATAGTCTGCAGCATCGTTATATTTTTTCAGAAGGGTTTTGATCTCATCGGAGGTGTACACATACATCTCATCGCTGGTATCCAGCTGCTCCAGTTTGCCGTATGCTTCTGCGCCACTGGCAACAAGTGGTCCTGGCGCCATGGTGATGGCCTTGCCTTCCGGCTTGAAGGCATCCCCATGTCCAGTGATGCCGTTATAGAGAAGGACTACACCATAAGCATCCGAAGCGGATCCGGAGTTGATGACAGCCCCATCCAGTGTAGGGTTTCCTGTGGAGTCCAAGGTGCTAAATGCCTTCTTGGTATTTTCTCCAAAGTTTGCCTGACAAAGAAGCTTGACATTCTTGCCCAGTGCTTTTTCCACTTCGTCGATGGCGGTGCCGAAGGTTTCAGCTGTAGGATACACAGAGACGATGGCATCATAATCTCCTGTCTGCAGCAGTCCTGAAACACCAGAGACATATCCGTCCATATTGGGGAATCCTGGCACGATAGTAATCTTCACTTCCTCATTACCCGTGCTGATCTCCGTGGTGGCATTCAGTGTGGCAAGTTCTGTGATGTCCGCATCATAAGTCAAATCAAATTTCGTCTGAAATGTTTTGAGCATGGATTTTGTTGCTTCACGATGAGATGCAACGCCCATGGCGGAACCACCGGAAATCACAATGAAATTCGCAGGTTCAGCAGAATCAAACTGCGCATCCATCAGTTCACCATAGGCATCTGCAACCTTGCTTAAATCAATTCCGGTAATGCCCATGTAGGTCGGAACTGCGGCTACTTCTTCGTAGAGCGTGGAAGATACCACTGCGGTATACACACCAAGCTCGTCTGCTTTGGATACCAGCTGCTCCGTCCCGTCTGTAATAAGAGAAAGTAACCCGTCAGCGCCAGCTGCGTAAGAGTTCTCAAGGAACGTCATGAGCTGCGCTGTATCAGAAATGGCCTCCGAAAAGATGAAGTCAATGCCCAGCGCAGGTCCCAGATGATCCTCCAGATAGGTCATTCTCGTCTGAGTTGTTGCATCGATGGCATTCCAGGCTACAGCGATGGTGATGTTCTCTTCTTCTGATGGAGCAGGTGTCTCATTTCCTGCTTCCGGTGAGGAAGGAGCAGACGGTTCCGGCGTCTCTTTACTCCCACAGCCTGCAAGGCCTACCACCATCATCATGGCTGCCAGTAATAATGCAATTTTCTTTTTCATTTCATTTCCCCCAGTATTTTTATTCTTTGCCTCAGTGTCATGTTCCAATGATTCTTAGAGGAAGAATCTCCAGTTGTAGATTCCTTCCCTTTTTTTGCACTCTACTTCAGTCCACGTCTTTCCAGAATATTTTCCGTGGTGAAGTTTCGGCTTGTTTCCATAAGCAGATCATAATCTGCAGCATCGTTATATTTTTTCAGAAGGGTTTTGATCTCATCGGAGGTGTACACATACATCTCATCGCTGGTATCCAGCTGCTCCAGTTTGCCGTATGCTTCTGCGCCACTGGCAACAAGTGGTCCTGGCGCCATGGTGATGGCCTTGCCTTCCGGCTTGAAGGCATCCCCATGTCCAGTGATGCCGTTATAGAGAAGGACTACACCATAAGCATCCGAAGCGGATCCGGAGTTGATGACAGCCCCATCCAGTGTAGGGTTTCCTGTGGAGTCCAAGGTGCTAAATGCCTTCTTGGTATTTTCTCCAAAGTTTGCCTGACAAAGAAGCTTGACATTCTTGCCCAGTGCTTTTTCCACTTCGTCGATGGCGGTGCCGAAGGTTTCAGCTGTAGGATACACAGAGACGATGGCATCATAATCTCCTGTCTGCAGCAGTCCTGAAACACCAGAGACATATCCGTCCATATTGGGGAATCCTGGCACGATAGTAATCTTCACTTCCTCATTACCCGTGCTGATCTCCGTGGTGGCATTCAGTGTGGCAAGTTCTGTGATGTCCGCATCATAAGTCAAATCAAATTTCGTCTGAAATGTTTTGAGCATGGATTTTGTTGCTTCACGATGAGATGCAACGCCCATGGCGGAACCACCGGAAATCACAATGAAATTCGCAGGTTCAGCAGAATCAAACTGCGCATCCATCAGTTCACCATAGGCATCTGCAACCTTGCTTAAATCAATTCCGGTAATGCCCATGTAGGTCGGAACTGCGGCTACTTCTTCGTAGAGCGTGGAAGATACCACTGCGGTATACACACCAAGCTCGTCTGCTTTGGATACCAGCTGCTCCGTCCCGTCTGTAATAAGAGAAAGTAACCCGTCAGCGCCAGCTGCGTAAGAGTTCTCAAGGAACGTCATGAGCTGCGCTGTATCAGAAATGGCCTCCGAAAAGATGAAGTCAATGCCCAGCGCAGGTCCCAGATGATCCTCCAGATAGGTCATTCTCGTCTGAGTTGTTGCATCGATGGCATTCCAGGCTACAGCGATGGTGATGTTCTCTTCTTCTGATGGAGCAGGTGTCTCATTTCCTGCTTCCGGTGAGGAAGGAGCAGACGGTTCCGGCGTCTCTTTACTCCCACAGCCTGCAAGGCCTACCACCATCATCATGGCTGCCAGTAATAATGCAATTTTCTTTTTCATTTCAATTCCCCCAATATTTATATTTCGTTGTCTGGTAATCGATCCGGCCGTTTCTGACCTGCAAAGATAAATGTCAGAAAGAATATTCCTCTGACCAGTTGAAGAACTGTTGGACTGATACCTACCATAAGTAATCCATTGTTTAAGAGTGTGACAGTAACCGCCCCAAGGGCTCCTGCATAGATATAAGATCTTGTTCCGCCAAACACAGACATGCCTCCGAGGACAATGGCTAGCACTACATCCATATTAAGGCTTGAAGCCGTTCCAACACCTATGGTACCCGTTCTGATGCCCGTCATGATGGCCGCAAGACCGATTCCTATACCCGATACAGCGAAAGCAATCATCAGGTACTTGTTCATGAAAATTCCGCTCTGCTCAGCACAGATCTTATTTGATCCTAGAAACTTTATGGAACGTCCGATTCCAGTAAAGTGAAAGAGCACCGCACACAGAATGAAGTAAGCCGCAAAGGCTATGTAATGAAAATTCGCACTGGTAAGCGCCGATGTCATCTCATAGGGCAGTGTTAAGGTTCCAGCACCCAGTATTGTCTGCAAAATTGCCTGGAATAGAACCATGACCACTATAGATACAAACATGACAGAAACTTTCAGCACTGTACTCAGTACTGCTGTTGCTACCATAATCAATGTAGCGACAACAATCGCAGAAAGAATCATCACAGGCACGGATTCTGTTGCAAGGTATGCCTTACTCATGATGGCAGCTGTTATTGCAGTGGTAGCTCCAAGAGCAATACTCACATTCCCCGTTCCAAATATAAACACCGCACCAGTTGCCACCGTACCAATGATTATCGCCTGGGTGACGATGAGTTTGAGATTTCGAACATCTCCAAATTTTCCATCCGTAGCGATATTGAATCCAATGGCCATGACAGCCAACAGAAAGATCGGCATCAGACGAATGAAGAATTGCTGTTCATTTAACCGTTTTAATTTCTCCTTCATTTCTTCCTCCTACAACATGGCATCTATCAGTTTATGTTCGCTGAATCCTTCACTCCTGGGAATCTCAGCACTGATTTCGCCGTCTTTCATGATGATGATCCGATCACTCATCCCTATCAGTTCCGGAAGCTCCTCACTGATCAGTAGAATGGCCTTTCCGCTTTTCTTCATTTCATAGATCAGTTTGTACATCGCTGCTTTAACCCCGATATCCACACCTCGTGTGGGACAGTCCATGATGAGAATATCGGAGTCAACGCCAATCCATTTCCCAAAAACAATTTTCTGCTTGTTCCCACCGGATAGTGTACTCACTAGATGAGCCTCTGATGCACATTTGATAGACAGGTCTTCGATCTGTTTTTTTGCATATTGGGACTCTTTCCTGAATGACAGGATGGGTCCGAAAACTTTATTGATATCATGGGCAATACTGACAATATTTTCCTTCACAGTGGCATTCAGAGCCAGAGACTCACGGTCTCGATTTTTCGAAAGGTAAGCCATTTTATGCTTGACTGCTTTCTTCGTATTGTCAATGACAGTGCCATCTGACAGAGTTACTTTTCCATCCAATACTTTCTCCGCACCGAATAAGGCTTTCCCCAGAGTGTGCATGCCACAATCCGATAATCCTCCGATGCCCAGCACCTCACCTCGATGAAGCTCTACACTGAAACAAAGCAAATCCTCCAGCGTAGTAATCTGATCCGCCCGTAGAACCACTTCGTCTGCATAGCCTTCCTCATCTGCATGATAGTAGTCTCCTTCAAGATTTCGTCCGATCATCATTTCTTTCATGCGGTCTGCATCGAACTCATTTTTCTCTAGCGTTCCAATGAAATCCCCATCACGAAGGATATGAATGATGTCACACTGTTCCATGAGCTCTTCCAGGTCATGACTGATAAAAAGAACCGTTGTCCCCTTTGATGTCAGATTCTTCATCAGCGCATAGAGGAGTTCACGCCCAATATGGGATAAGGCCGTTGTTGTCTCATCTACTATAAACACTTTAGGATTCCAGTACATTGCTTTGGCGATCTCAACCAGTTTGCGATCCTGAAGATCCAGCTTGGATGTAGGGGTTTCAGAATTGAATGAAGTGATCTTCAGTTCATCCAGTATTTTCTGAGCAGCCACAAACATCTTCTTTCGGCTGATGAATATTCCTTTTGAAAACAGCATTTCTTGACCTAAGAATATATTCTCTGCCACAGTAATATTCTCAATGGTTCCTGTTTCCTGAACAATCATAGCCACTCCGTTCTTCTGTGCTTCCAGCACATTCCCGGGCTTCCACTTCTGACCATCCAGAAAAATCTCTCCACTTGTCTCTTGTGTAATCCCTGCAAGTATAGATGCAAATGTGGATTTTCCACTTCCATTTTCTCCAACGAGTCCGCACACCAAGCCTTTTGGCACGGTGAAGGATACTTCGTTCAATGCAACGGTTACGCCAAAATGCTTGGATACATTGCTGACTTGAATAAACCGATCATTGAAATCGTCACGCTTTACCATTTCCATAACATACACGTTCCTCCCCTGTATTCGTTAACATAATCAATGTATCACGTTTTTTTCTATTCAGTTAGAAAAAAAAACTTTGGTATTAGTATTATTTTAAAGTAATTGCATGAAATTGCATGTTTTCGTTGATTAATTCCTGTGTCTTAGTTATAATTTCTTCAAATAACTATATTTTCACTCGAAGAAGATATACTTAATCGCAATTCTTTAATCAAGGTCAGTTTCGTAATAAAGGAGTATCCTATGATCAGCAGAACACTAGATTTCATAACCAAGCTACTAAAAGACACATTGAAACTGGACATGCATTATTTTCTTGAGCCTTATAATGATTTACCAGCATTTGACCTTTATCTTCGGGATAGTCTGGAGAGATCTCATGATCTTTATGATGATGTTCGTGGCTTTATCAAGGAAATGGACCATTATACATTTCACATTGTCACCGACTCTTATATGCTGAACTATATTTTTTTCTATCCTTATGAGGACAAAAATGAGCTCATTACCATCGGACCATATTTTAATAAAACCGTCGATGACAAATACTGGCACGATTTAACAGAGCAGCACAATCTTACCATTTCAAATGTGCAGCACTTGAAAAGTTTCATTTATGGTATACCCGTCATTAACACCAATCTCCAGATCATCTCCACCATTGGTAATATCGTGAACTACATCAATCCCGATGCCACGCCTTTTTCTGTTCAGTACCATGACCTGTCCAATGTGTCAAAATCAGGAATACTATATCAGCCAAAAACTGATTTTGATGCCTACTCCAGAAAAGTAGAGCTGAGGTACCGCACTGAGAAAGAGCTTCTGCAGCATATATCAGCAGGAGACCGCAAAGCCGCATTGGAGTCCGCAAGAAAGTTCATCAGTGCACCCTTTGAACCTCGATTGACAAGCACTTTAAGAGAGCAGAAATCATTGCTTATCACAGCAAATACTCTCTTCAGAAAAGCCATTGAACCCAATGAGATTCATCCGATATTTCTACACGAGATCTCAAGCAAGTTTGTGAACTACATTGAAAACGCCCTTAGTGAGACAGCGTTAGACCAATTATATGAGAAAATGATTCGGGAATACTGTCTTCTTGTGAAGACAAAATCCACCAGGCAGTATTCCCATTGTGTAAGGCAGACCCTGTATTTCATCGATTTCAATCTGGATGCAAAAATCAGCCTTTCTGATTTAGCGGAAAAATACAACGTTTCCGTGCCCTACCTTTCCAATCTCTTTAAAAAAGAGGTTGGCACAACCATTATCAAATACATCAACAAGCTAAGAATTGAAAGAGCAAAAAACCTGCTGAACACCAGCTCCCTTTCCATACAGGATATTGCAATCCACGTGGGTATCTATGACCATAATTACTTCACGAAGGTTTTTAAGAAAGAAGTGGGTGTTGCGCCGACGGATTTCCGAAACAATGCCTACCTGGAGAAGATATAGGTTTGGTGCATAATATCTTCTATTTTTCAGCAGTTTGCTTTGAATAATCTGAACATGAACAGGTAAAGTCTGCTTCTCCCCAATAGACTTATCATTCGAACACATTCAAAAAACACACCAAAACACTCGCGAGTGTTTTGGTGTGTTTTTAGTTAAACTTTCTCTACTCTTTCATCTCTGGAATTTCTGTCTTTACGATCAGATTAAATTCAATTATTCCTTCGAAATCTGCAAAGACATCGATGTATGATTCATCAGCATATTCTTTTGATTCTCTAAAAACATATATCGGTAATGAAACCTTGGATGCTACTTCTGAAACTATGTTATGTATTTAATAGTTCATTTCTTTAACGCATAAAAGATATTGGATGAATTAGTAATCGATACAAATATCCGTTACGTGAACTGCATCGCATCTTTCAGCAATTCAACTTCTGCATGACTACCTGAATAACATCCACTTTCATTTTGGTGTCTTCTTCTCTTCACATTCTGATTTCTCATAGATGGATGCTCTAACGCTGCACAAATGTAGTTATGGTCATGAATCACAACATTATTTTTCAACCCATTGTTCGGGATACTAAGGGCTTTACCACCTGCCCATGACTCCTTCAGTTCCTTAGAGAGTAAGGAAAGATTAATTGAGGCTGGCTTTCCTAATGTGATGATTACTTTTGGTTTTATTGTTTCAATCTGAAGCTTGAGGAACTCTAAATTTCTATGAACATATGCTTTGTCCTTTGATCCTGGAAATGTACCAGTCATCAATTTCACATCGCGAAGCCCCATGTAAACATTACTGAAGAAGCATCGGTTAAGATCAATCTCTGCTGTTTTAAAGAGTTTTCTCAATTCTCTCCAAGTAGGACCATTAATCTCATTCTGCATACTATCCACCATTTTTTTGTATTCTAGAACAGTTGAGAAATCATGTCCAAGAACAAGTATATCTGGAATTATCTCTGATTTTTCCTCTAACCATAGCTCCATTCCCCCAGGAAAAAAGGCAGTAAGCTCCATCATTTCAGAAACAGGCTTTACTTTATCGGGATAAGGTTCAACCATATTCATTTTGCTAAATAAAAATTCTGATAACTGTCTTCTATTCATAAATCACCTCAAAACAGAAATTTTCATATAATCATCTATATATTATAGTTTTCTACTTAAGCCTTATTATATAATTTAGAGATAATTATCACAACATATTTGACAATCAACCATTTATTATTCATTTTCTCCGACCTATTAAGACCAATATTGATTCTTCAACTAATCTTAAAACTGATATTTCAATAAGATTCTATGTCAAATAGAGAAAGCTTAGAAAACATAATAATTTCTCATTATTTTATTGTAATAAAGTGTAATCATCGTTTAAAATAATACTATGTTTTGATTATCGTTTTCAATCCTTAATAATATAGTTATTCTGACTTACCCAGAAAAGCTACCAAATCAATATTCCCATACCGAATCTGGAGCAAATTCCGATCTTATCACATCTTCATCATCGTCATCACAGGGAACTATCTATGAAACGAAATTCTGCCTAGCGCTACTGCTTTTTTCTGAGCATTTCTCTCTCGCTGAGCCAACTCTCTTCTTATTTTCACTGCGATGCCTCTGCGACTCTTCACGCTTTCCTTCAAATCTCAATCCATCTGCCTCATTATCATATTTTATACTGTTACAGGAGGACTTATTTTATGAGTAAACCCCGTTATGGCGTATGGAGTAATATCAACTATACGCTGAAAAACATCTGGAGAATCGATTCCGTACTCCTTCTATCTATGGTGGCACTGGTCTTTGCCATGGTGGTGCAGCCTCTGATCGGCATCTACATGCCGAAGTTCATCATTCAGTACTCTGAAGAAGGCAGATCAGTCAGAGAACTGCTGCTTCTCATCGCCATATTCGGTATAGTTTCCTTACTCGTCGGCCAGATCAGAAGTTTTGCCGATGGATATTTTCCCAGAAGAAAATCCCATTTCAGAAGCATGAACCTGGGTTCTGAGATGTGCATGGCCTCACTGAATGTCCACTATAAATACCTCTCCTCCGAGCAGGGACAGCTGGAAATGCGTAAGGCACGCCATGCCATGAGCAGACCTTCCACCGGTGTGGAGGACATGGTCACTAGAATCGTCGAGTGCAGCGCAAATCTCTTAGGCGCCCTCGTCTACATCATCATCTTATCCTGGCTGAATCCACTCATCATACTTCTACTTGTGCTCTGCGGCATCTTCAGCTTCCTCGCAGGAAACAGCGTGAATAAATTCAGAATCCGAAACAAGGATGCCATAAACAAGATCCGAAAGAAACAGTCCTACGTCATCGATGCCTCAAAAGACGTGAAGTATGCAAAAGACGTGAGAATGTATGGTATGTTCCAGTGGCTTGTTTCCTTAGGTCAGAAGTACATTAATGAGGAAATGGATTGGGAAAAGAAGATCTCGTTCCGAGTATTCATAAGCGCTGCAGTGGACGGCCTTATAGCCTTCCTGCGTGATGGATTCGCCTACATCTATCTGATCATGCTGGTCCTGCAGGGCTCTCTTTCCGCTTCAGAGTTTGTGCTCTATATCGGCTCCATCACAGGCTTTTCCATGTGGATCAGTAACTTCGTCAACAATGCCATCATCTTGTCGGCAGACTCCCTTGAAGTCTCGGATTACCGTGTATTTCTGGATCAGGTGGAAAAGAATGCCAACTCGAACCTGCCTGACAGAAAAATCGAAACACCTATCTCCATTGAATTACGGGATATCTGCTTTTCCTATGGCGAAAAGGTCATCTTTGATCATTTCAATCTGAAAATCGAAGAAGGAAAGAAAATCGCTTTGGTAGGTATCAACGGTGCCGGTAAATCCACACTGATCAAACTGATTCTGAATCTTCTAAAGCCCGACAGCGGAGAAATTCTCATCAATGGCATTGATTCAAGAGACATCGACATAAACAGATACTTCGATCAGTTCTCCGTGGCATTTCAGGATGCACTGGTACTGGCTTACGGAATCGACGTCAATATTTCCATGAAGCCTCGGGAAGAAACAGATCAGCAGAAAGTGGATGAAGTGATCAAGATGGCAGGGCTTCTGGAGAAAGTAAGCAGCCTTCCTAACGGAAAACACACCAGCGCTGAAAAATATCTGGACCGTGAAGGCACAGAACTATCCGGTGGAGAACGTCAGAAACTGATTCTGGCACGAGCCTTATACAAAGATGCTCCGGTTCTGATTCTGGACGAGCCTTCTTCTGCACTGGATCCCATCGCAGAAGCGCAGTTATATGAGAAATATCATGATATGACCAAAAACAAGACATCCATCTATATCTCCCATCGTTTATCCAGCACAAAATTCTGTGACGAAGTGCTGCTCCTGGATCAAGGACATATCATTGAGCGCGGTACCCATGAAGAGCTGATGAAAGCAGGCAAGCAGTATGCCCATATGTTCAAAGTCCAGAGTCAGTACTATAACGAGGAAGCGGAGGTGGCATCATGAAAAAAGACCGTAAACCCAGACTGAACCTGACTTCCGTGAAGATGGCCTTAAAGACCATCCATACCCTGCGCAAGCAGTATCTGCCAGTACTCTTCGTAAGTGCCATTCTTCAGGCAATAAAACCCTTTGTGCCCATCGTGTTTTCAGCGAGAATCCTGGATGAACTATTAGGAGACAGAAACCAGACAACCCTGATCACGCTGGCAGCGCTCCTCGTCGGCCTCATGTTCATCCTGCATATTCTGAGCGGATACTTCACCAAAAGGTACAAGGATGAAACCAACCATCTGATCTTCAATTATGAGTTCGAGCTGTCAAAGAAAACCATGAAACTGGACTATGCCCTGATTGAAAAAACGGAAACCATGGATCTACTCCAATTCATCCAGGAAGGCGGAAATAACTACATGGGCATCTGGAATATCGCTGAGTTTCTGCAGCTGGGAACACTGGCCATCCTGGAGATCCTTATCGCTTCTGGCCTGATCCTGACCATGTTCACAAACGGCAGCCAGGTGGAGGTGACAGGAAGCCTTGCCTTCATTCAATCACCATTGGTGTTTATGGCAATGGTTGTGGTGCTCCTCACCGGCATTTTTCTCTCCAGTATCATCCAGGGAAAGTTAGGGGAGACTGTAGCTAACAGCGCAAAGGGTGGGGTTGGTGCCAACAGGATATTCGGTTATCTGTTTTTCCATATCAGCTACAACTATGCAAATGGCAAAGACATCCGATTATACAATGCACAGAACCTCCTCCATGAGAAGATCATGGACTTTGTTGAGCCCAACTGCAATGATTGCCTGGTGAACTTTGTAAAACCCAATATCCGGCATTACTCCCTGCTGAACCTGGTGAATGTCTTCATGATGGTGGCAGTCTACACATTCGTTGTTCTGAAAGCCTACGTAGGCGCTATAACCATAGGTGTCATCTTCATACAGATCAATGCCATCATGAGATTATATCAGGCCATCGGCAGTTTTCTGAAGCAGTACAATATGCTGGTCGCTGCCTGTGATCACTTCCAAAGCAGCATCACCTACTTCAACTTACCTGAAATGAAAAAAGAAGGGTCAAGACAGATCAGCAGCCAGGATAGCTACCTGTTCGAATTCAAAAACGTCAGCTTTAAGTACCCTTCATCGGAAACGCTCGTTTTAGATCATATCAACCTCACCATACATTCAGGGGAAAGACTGGCTGTAGTCGGCATGAATGGCTCCGGAAAAACCACACTGATCAAACTGCTCTGCAGACTATACGAGCCTACAGAAGGAACCATAACACTGAATGGTATAGATATCAGAGAATACGACTATGAAGAGTACATCCGGCTTTTCTCTGTTGTATTCCAGGACTTCAAACTGTTCTCTTTCGGCATGGATCAGAACGTTACTGTGAGCGAAGATGTTGACATGGAAAAACTGGAGGACTGCCTCGTGCACGCTGGTTTAGAAAATATGGTGCATGCATCGGTTCCTGATTACCAGGTATCCGTTGGGAAGAATTTTGATGAAGAAGGCCGAGACTTCTCCGGTGGAGAAGAGCAGAAGCTGGCCATTGCAAGAGCGTTATATAAAGATGCACCCATCGTGGTACTGGATGAACCCACAGCAGCCCTTGACCCTATAGCCGAGTTTGAAATCTATTCGAAATTCGACGCACTGGTAAAAGACAAAGCAGCAGTTTTCATCTCCCATAGACTTTCTTCCTGCAAGTTCTGTCATAACATCGCAGTATTTCATAAAGGAAAAATCGTACAGCTTGGAAATCATACTTCCTTGGTTTCTGATAAAGAAGGAAAGTATCATGAGCTGTGGTTTGCACAGGCCGATCATTATGTTTATGAATAATAGGTAATCGCAGCAGATTCTCTTTGTAAATTGTCCTTGGCATTATAAAAAAATGCATAAGCAAAAACAGTGTCATTCAAGAAACCCTTGAATGACACTGTTTTTGGCTTAACAAAGCTTATTTTTTCTGCAACTGCTCCAGCAGTCTAAGTTTCTTCTGTATCAATTTACTTTGATGTGCAACACTCGCATATCATTCACTAATAGGTATCACACAATAATAAGATACCGAAGCTGACTCAGAAATACTTGTTAGCCTTAGGATCATAACGTTTTACAGGATCCCAAAACTCCATATTTTCAGAAGGTTCTTCATTCTGATCTTCATCCGCTTCATAATAATTCCGGAGATACAATGTGCCATTCAGTAGCTCTCCAGTAAGTGCCACAGAAGCTCCTGTGATATAACCATCGCTTGATCCAGAAAAAGCAGCTGTTGGAGCAGCTACTGATATCGCTTCAAACAATCCTACATCTTCCAGCATGTAATATACTCCGAAAGGACCATTTGCTGAAATATTTACTTCGTTACCGCTATCAGATATAAATGTATCAATATCATTATCTGACATCCTCTTCGTCATAAGGCTTTTTCCATTGCTGCTGATTCTTACACTTTGGATATATGGACAGTCGCGCTTTTCCTTATACTGTTCATACTTCTCATTTTCAAAATATCTCACAACCTGAAGTATTTCCATAATTTCTTCCTTCGTTCCGCGAATCTGAATTTCAGTGATTAAGTCTGCTGACATTAGATTTCTCCTTAGTCTAGATTTATTGCTTTAGTAGTATACATCAATGAGCAGTTCATTCAGATAGAATATTGAATAACCATACTAAGAACTCATTGATTTTATCTCCATAAAGTCCTATATATCCTCAACATCAAAATCTTGTTGAGTTAATTCATTGATATCCGTATTATAATGAGACATCACTTCTGAGTTTTCATAAAAGCTTATATTGGCAATAGGAAGTGTTTCCAGATGTCTCTTAAGTCTATAGCACATAGGTCTGAAAGTAAAAAACGTGACCCCACCTGAAGTTAACGCGCCAACAAAGGGTATAACTTTTGCAACTCCACCGGCAAATATTCCTTTATTCATTCTAGCTCCAATGGCTACTGCAATTTTTTTGATGATAGGATATAACACTCCTTTGGTTAATGGCTTTGCTGCTATCACTTTATTTGCCCTCGCAGCAGCTGCTGCAGCTACTTTAGCCATTACCTTATTTGCCGCTTGGACTCCAAACATAACACCAAGAAAGACTGTAATAAGTGAAAATGTCTCATCATCAAAATCTTCATCTTCTCTAAAAAGATCTCTCCATCCAAATAAGTATATCAGCTTCTGCAAGATGATGATAACGTGGGCAAAATATTGCGCCAGATCACCAGGAATAGTAACAGCCATTCCAAACCCGCCAGGGACACCTGCCGCTGCAGAAATTGCAGTAACCTTTTTTGTTTCAAAATCAATGCACGATCTAGCAATATTATTCAGTTCATCTGATGAAATGCCCGCCCTGGCAGGATTATACTCTATGGCGGTTTTCACGACATCCTCTTTGTAATATTTGGATAGAGTTCTCCGAAGAAATTGCTCTCGATTAATTCTTACGCCAGGAATCTTCATTGCAGCGTCAAGCACATTTTGAAATAGTTCCATATTATCTTGTACAGCTATTTCCTTCATATCTTTCTCCTTACACTCTTTTTGACATTAAAATGCACTTATCCAAGCATATACATCTTTCACTATGGTGTTTCCACTTCAGTATCAGCTGGATCAACATCCTCATTGTTATCCTCTATATAAATCCATTCAATTGAATACTCTTTTTCTGTTTTCTCTCCAATTTTCATTATATATTCTTCAATTAGTCTCTTCGCTCTTTCCTGAGCGCTTGCCAGAAGAGTTCTATCATTTGATGCAGTCTTTACCATATTCTCCTGAGCTGCATCAAAGGCCTTAGATTCATCTTCAGCAGTAATTTTAGCAGAGTCCGCATCTACTATATAAGAAGCATCCGTTAGAGAGTCAGGATCCACTTTATATTCGAGCACTTTTGCCTCTGGTATTTGTATTGTGACATATTCCTCATTCACTTCAATATCGAGCAATGACGGATCAATTCCAATCTTAACTATGCCGCTATATTCTATCCAGAAATTCTTATCCTTAGACCAGAACAGAAACTTAGATGCATCTTTTTCTTTCACTTTTGCGACATTATGATAATAGCACTCTAGCGTTGCAAGCTTAGTGATAGACTTCATTTCAATCTCTTCCGGTTTTTCTGACAGAGACTGCTGATTTGAACATGAATAAAGAATAGAGGATAATCCTACAATTAGTATCATTGTCGTAATCTTCTTTAACATACTCACCTTGCACCTCCAAAGACCACTTCTAGTTGATATTCTGTATTTGTTAGAAATGGAGTCATAATAGCTTTCATCGTGTTCTCCGCATTCATTTGTGCAAGTTCTAAGATGGAATCTTCTTGACTGCTTTCTAAGGTCACATCTGCGATACAAGCATCATATGCCTTATCAGAAATACCACTTTTATTGACTTTTTCGTTCTTAAATATATAATCCAGAGATCCCATATCCACAATTACGTCCTGAATGGTGATTTCAGGAATTTGAATCTCAAGTATACTTTCTTCCTTCTGTTCAATAATCAACTCACTGAAATCAAATCCTGCATTTACTTTAGCATTGTATGATACGTAGTAATCAGTTTTCTCCGTGTCCTTTTCATTCTTCACCTCTGCTATCCCATTGTACACAGCCTGAAATGTATGAAACTCACTGATATCGATTATTTTCTGAAGGTCGGATAAAGTTACTATTTCCATCTTTCCTTCATCCTTACCCAGCACTTTCGCTCCTACAAATCCAATCCCTAAAAGCACTACCAGTAAAAGTATCTTACCAATCAAACCTATCTTTTTGAATTTAGCAATTGCTTGTACTTTCTCATCCTTATTTTCCTTTTCACTAGGATTCAATTTATTATCCTTATCATCCATCCCATTTTCTCCCCTCAAAATTATTATTTATGATTTTGCAGCAATTGATTTTAAGTGACACGAACCGTAAGATATTAGACTATCCCCCACTTCACGTATGCATATCAGCAGCTGTCATCAAGGGATCTGTTTTTCTTGCGAATAAAACAAATAATATTTAGAATCTCCATATTTCACCCTTCATTTCCTAATATAATAATGTTGTATAAATGAATCACATAAATATAAAATTAGTATTGTATATACTCTCAAAATATCTTATGTATTTCTAAATATGAATTTCTACACCTATAAAGATTATAGAATATTCTAAAATCAAATACAATAAACGATTGCACTAAAGTTATATCTATACTAATATATGACAATTTCTTCAGATATATTTTACCCTATTTAAGATAAGAACTCTCCTCCATAGAGAGAAGAGTTCTTATCTTTAACATCTAAAATTGTCTTAAATCGTATGACCTAGTAACCGACCGCTTCTACTCCATAAAGCGCTTCCTCACTGGTAAAGCCTTCAAATTCGAGCTGAGAAATCAGTTCCGACCTAGAGAATGAGCTGAAATCCAGATAATCCTTCGCTTTTACAGCAGCCTGTTCCTTCCAGTCCGCACCACAGGAATCAGCTCCATGCACTGCCTCTTCATTTGTGAATCCTTCGTACTCCAGCTGCTGGATCAGACCTTTATAAGAAAATGCAGTGAAATCCAGATAGTTCTTTGCACTCAAAACTGCCTGCTCATACCAGTCTGCTCCGCTGTTATCTACTCCATAGATGGCTTCTTCATGGGAATAACCTTCAAATTCAAGCTGCTGTACAAGCCCATCATAGGAAAATGCTGTGAAATTGAGATACTGAATTGCACTGCCTGCAGCATTCTTCTCGCCTAAGGTTGCTCCATCATTCTCTTCCGGTACCGGATCAGGCTCTGTCACAGCTGGCTGCTCTTCTTCTACCTCCTCATCCTCATGCACTAAAACCTCTTCTGGTTCTTCCTCAATAGGCTGTGATACTACGGGATTGCCTTCTGATACATCACCTGCAACGCTTTTCCCCTCTTCTTCTCCACCGCTGAGCGCTATACCGATGACAACTACAGCCAATAGCCATACCCACCATTTCTTGTAGAACGGCTTACCTGTTTTTCCTCTCATCATGATTTCCTCCTTCTTCATTTTTATGACAATGTGTTTTCGTGGTTTAAGTTACAGCATTTCCAATAACTCCCGGCGCTCCATGAATCTGTAAGACGATTTCTTTATCGCTAACTGTATAGGTAGTATAAGCCCATTAATGTACATAAATACGGACTGTTCTTCTACTCAGATTCTCAGCATTTATCTGATTCCAGAAGTATTCGATGCTGCAAAATAGAGTTCAAACTCTTTTAAAAATCCTCATCACAATTGAATTCCCGATTCTTTTAACTGTCTATTTCAGTTCTCTGATCATTTTCAACATTGATATCGTAATTCCATATTTTACGTGTAGTAAAAAAAGATACATGCCTGTATATACCCATAGAATAACGAAATAATAAAGGTTCATAGAGTGCTTCATTTCTGTGAAAAAAGTCAAAATAAGCTGCTTTTTATCATTTGAACACCTTAATACAAAGACGAAGTAACCGAAATAGAAAGTATGTCCTTTGATAACCAAAATGTCAAAGATACCTTTAATAACGCTGAAGACTTCTTCAGCGTTTATGCAGCACACGCAATCTCAAAAACAAAGGAGACTCATGAAAATGAAGTTAAAAGGAAAAATTGTCCTCATCACAAGTCTGATCATTGTACTCGCCATCGGTGCACAATCCCTGATGAGCACCATCACCACCACCAGGTCCCTGGACCGGGTCATTGAAATGCAGCTGAAGGATCAGGTGGAGAACCTCAAACACGAATATCTTTCTGCCGAAGAAGTGGTGGACATCACAAAAGAAGCGCTTAACGAAAAAATCATTTCCCTGGCACGCAGCATCGCAGTGATGATCCGTGAGGATCAGACCTACCTGGAGACAGAAAGAATGGTGGAACTGGCCAGCATACTCGAGGTGGATGAAATCCATGTCACAGATGGTGATGGAATCCTGCTCTATGGAAACATTCCAGGGTTCTACAACTTTGATTTCAGAGAATCAGAACAGACCCAGCCTTTTATGGAGCTGATCGGCCAGAGCAACGGCCAGCTGGTGCAGGAACCCTCACCAAGAGGAACCGATGGAACCCTCTTCCAGTACTTCGGCGTCTCACGTCTGGATACGCCAGGAGTGATACAGATCGGTCTAGAACCTAAAGCCATCCAGGCGCTTCTGGAGAATCTCGACATCCAGAGAACCATCGATACACTGGACATTGGAGACGGCGGCTTCGGGGTCATCTTATCTACCGATGGAAAAATCATAAACCACAAGAATACTGAGCTGATTGGACAGACCGCAGCAGATGTGTCCTGGATGAAAGAGGTGCTGGCAGAAAAAGAAAGCATTCAGACCGTCACCGTGGACGGCATCTCCAACTATGCCATGGCAAGTGATGGAGAAGTCCGCACCTACATTGCGACTTATCCTCGAGCAGCTATTGAGGAAATCATCAGAACCAACAACATCAACAATGCAGTGGCAGTAATCGTGTCCATTCTGATTCTGGTCAGTGTCATTTCCTTCGTCATCACGAAGTGGGTTTCCAGACCTCTGGCCATGATGGAAAAGGCCATGGAGCGTGTAGGTGCAGGTGATTTCACCGCCACCATGAACTATGCTTCCAAGGATGAAATCGGAGTTCTCAGTGAGCGCTTCATGACCATGGTGGAGAATGTCCGAAAACTCATCAAGGGCACCGTAACAAGCTTTAACTCCGTGGCTGGAACCTCCGATCGAGTGATGGAAAACGTGGATGGACTCATGTCCTCCAGCAAAGAGGTCACAAGGGCTGTGGAAGAAATCGCCCAGGGAGCCATGGAAACAGCAACTGGAGTCAATGAACGCCTCAGTGCCGGACAGGACCTGGGCAGAAGCATCAATGTCATTGCGGGAAGCCTGGAAGATGCAAAGAAGATTTCCGAGAGCATGGTCTCCTCAAACAGAGCGGGAAGACAGAAGATCGAAAATCTTCAGAGCGTCTTCACTCAGACCGTTGAAAACACCAACGAAGTGGCAGAAAATGTATATGAACTCAGTAAAAGCTCGAAATCCATCGAGAATATTCTGAGCACCATCAAGGGCATCTCCGATCAGACCAACCTTCTCGCTCTGAATGCTTCCATCGAGGCAGCAAGAGCAGGAGAAGCTGGAAGAGGATTCTCCGTGGTGGCGGAGGAAATCCGAAAACTGGCTGAACAGTCCTCCAACTCCGCTGAGGAAATCAACACCATCATCACAGGCATTGTCTCCATCGTTTCCGTCACCACGAAAACTGTGGAAGAAACCAAAACTTCTGTGGAATCCGCCAAAGGGAATATCACAGAAACAGTTCAGGTCTTTGACCAGGTGGATAATAACGTCAATGAACTGGAGAGCATCCTGAAGGACTTCATCAAGGAAACCGGAAACATGGATACACTGAAGAATGATCTCATTGCTTCTCTGGAAGCCATGGCCGCCATCAGTGAAGAATCAGCTGCCTCCACAGAAGAAATCAGCGCTTCATCCGAAGAGCAGTATGCACAAATTACAGAAATCGGAGAAGCTATGAACTCACTTAACGCTGACATCAGCAGCATACAAGAAGAACTGAGTCGCTATAAGGCGTAGAATATGCACATGATAATATAATCTGAACTGGTACATCAATGTGAATGAACATCATGATGTACCAGTTTCTTCTATTTCAATAATCTCGTCTTCTAGAATCTCCTTATTCTTCCAGCAATAAAACTCCCCTTAGGGTAGACAGCCATGCTATTTCACTGTCTACCCTAAGGGGAGTTTTTCGTTCACTCAGAACTCATTCTGACTGATCATTTTTTTATATATCTCTCTTCAATGCCCCACTGTGAGAATAAGAATAACAATCTCATCTTCAATAATTTCAGCCAGTATACGATAATCTCCTAGTCGATACCTCCATTGATCTTTTCTGTTCTCACATAGCGCTTTGCCAAACTGTCTTGGATCCTTACATCCTTCGAGATTTTTCCCGATCCAGGCAAGTATGAATCTTCTGGTTTCCCCCTCAAGCTTCTTCAGTTCTTTTTCAGCCAACTGAGTATATAAAACAGAATACATTATTCATTCTCCAATTGCTCAATGATTTCTCTATGAGTGTAGGTAACTGGATTTTTACGGTATTCTTCCACAGCCAGGTCATAAGCTTCTAAATCATATTCATCCTCGATTTTCTCTAGAACAGTCTCCCTGATCATTTCAGAAACAGACATTTTCTTCATTGCTGCATATTTACGAAATAGTGCATCTTCTTCATTGTTTAATCTAAGTGAAATAGACATGCTTACACCCCCTTTTGTCTTACATTGTAATACAAAAAGCATTCTTTGTTGACTGACTGCTTCTTTCATACAAATCTCCTTCTTAATACTTATTTATTGATTAACACTTCTTCTGCTGAATGTCCATGAAGTTTAATGATCTTCATTTTTCCAATTAGAACAACAGATATAAGCTGGACTCACTCACTTCTATTATAGGAAAACTTCATTTCTCTATTCAGTAGATGAACTCCAGACAGTGATCACAAGATAGAAACAGCGGATCAGAATAATCTTCATTATCCTGATCCGCTGCTTCTTCTGTCTTCCTGTGCTGAAATCCTATTCCATCATGCCATGGTGCATGCATGCATCATGGTCCATGTCGATGGCATTCAGTGTGTGATGCAGATAATGCATCACTTCATGCTCATACATAGGGTCGTTTTTTTCAACGCCCATGAATGAACCTCTTAGCCCAACATTCTGTGCCACCTGCTTCAGAACTTCTCCTGAAGGGATTTCTCCATGCGCTTCCAGTATCTCTACCGCAAGAGCTGGTGCCGCCTTATACTCCACCACTGGCTGTGACATTGCAAAAACCGGTGTAGCAGAGAGTAGTGTAATGGCTATTGCCATTCCTAGCGTTTTTCTGATCATGTTCTTTGTCTTCCTTCCATATATATAGATTGGGGTGTTACCTATAATGTAGCGGACAATTGTGGAGACATTATGGAGAAAATCGGAATTTCTGCTGATACGATCCCTCTTCAGACATGATCTAATTAAGAATCTTCCTTTTATTCTTATTGAAAAGGTTATCACACAGATGATAGAATATAGGAAGATGATTGAAACATATTCTATACTAACACCTTTTAATCTATCTATATGGAGTTTGTAACGAAATGAATGGAACTGAACTACGCTCTCAATGAAGGAGGATACCTCATGCATGAAGAAATCATCGCTGCCAACCAGGCAGCATGGAGCACCCTTTCCAAAGATCACTACGAGCATTTCAGCAAGTTTCTCAAAGACGAGAACTTTACACTGAACCCGCTGGTCATAGAAGGCCTAGGCAGCGTCAAAGGAAAACGGATTCTGCATCTGCAGTGCAACACCGGTGCAGACAGCATTCTACTCGCCAGAATGGGGGCTACCGTCACAGGCGTGGATCTTTCGCATGAAAATATTCATTATGCCACCCTTCTGGCACAGGATTCCGGCATGGATTCCGTTCAGTTCATTCAGTCTGATGTGCTGAAGCTTAGAGAGGTCCATGAAGGGGCTTACGACATTGTCCTGACCTCAGATGGAGCCATCGGGTGGCTGCCAGACCTTAAGATATGGGGACAGGTCATCGCCCATTTTCTGAAGCCCGATGGCATCTTCTTCCTTCACGATTCCCATCCCTTCATGATGATCTTTGATGAAGAAGAACTGACTAAAGGAAACCTTTCTCCCAGTTATCCCTATTTCGATACCGCTCCCGAGCGTGATACCACTATTGGAGGGTACGCTTCCAAGCCAAAAATCGCTGAGAACTATTTCTTCGGCCATACTCTATCCACCATCCTGCAAGGCCTTATCCAGGCAGGACTCTACCTGACGGACTTCAGGGAATATGACCGATGCGTCCCTGGTATGGGTGGCTCCAAACTTGATGATAGAGGCCTCTGCTATTATCCGGAACTGGAAGGAAAGCTCCCTCTGGTCATGAGTCTCACTGCAAAGAAGCTTCCCTAAGCACATTTCTCATGCAGATAGAAATCAGGAACAGATTAACTTTTATGAAATCATGGATACTGAAAATAGTCAGATAAGGCCATTCGATAAACAGTATGAATTTTCGGAGGAAACAGATTGAAAAACAGAATGGAAATCAGAACAGAAAGGCTCCTCATCACTGAATTTGATGAAAGCATGATCGAAAGCGTCCATCTCCATTCTCAGGATGAGGAAACCCGGCGCTTTGTACCCGATGAGGTCTTCGAAACCATCGAAGATGCCCGTGAGGTAGTGGAATTTCTCATCTCTGCCTATGAAAGCACTTCCGGCCCCTTTGTTTATCCGATTCTTCTCCATGACGGAAAAAACATCGGATATGTTCAAGCTGTCCCCATAAAAGATGGCTACGAAGTCGGATATCACATGGCAGAGGCCCATAGAGGAAAAGGTTATACAACTGAAGCACTCCAGGCTTTTCTTCCCGTCATCATGGATCAGCTGAGTATTGAGCGCATCTATGGCATATGTCATGGAGAAAATGTCCCATCACAAAGAGTTCTTGAGAAAACAGGCTTCCTACTGGAGTATAAGGGAATGAGCCCATATCAGGGGAAGACGCAGGAAATCGTAAAGTATAAGTACTCTCTATAGGCACAGAAACTCGAGTCTTCACAAAGTCTACACATCTTAATGTAAAAGAGAAAATCCACCTTTAGGATACAGATATAGTTTCTGCCCTGCTGGTGGATTCAGCTTTTGGGTACAATTAATGCTTTATTAGAATTTCTCGTCTTCTCTTCATATTCTAGTTAATAAGTTTAATTAATTAAACTTATTACTATGATTTACACTTAAATATATTTTTTATATCACATATAAATTTTTATTATTCTCCCAGATTCTCACCATTAGATGAAATCACTTTTTTATACCAGTAGAAAGATTCTTTTTTATAACGCTTACCACTACCATTGCCCAAGTCATCATAATCAACATAAATAAATCCATATCGTTTAGAAATCTGTCCCGTAGAGCAACTTATCAAGTCAATACAACCCCATGGTGTGTATCCCATTACTTTTACACCATCTACAGTGATTGCCTTTTTTATTTCTTTGATGTGTTCTCTAAGATAGTCAATTCGATAAGGATCATTGACTGTTCCATTATCATTCAAAGTATCAAATGCACCTAGTCCATTTTCCACAATGAAGATGGGTTTATGATAACGATCATATAATAAATTGAGTGCATACCTTAATCCAATTGGATCAATCTGCCACCCCCACTCGCTTTTTTTCAGATGTGGATTGAAGTAGTGTTGTGTTAAGTTGGCTTGAGTAAATTTTTCGTTTTCTGGATTCGCAATTGCTACGCTGGTTTGGTAATAACTAATTGCAATATAGTCTACTACACCTTCTTCAAGCGTTCTTACATCATTTTCTTGAAAATCTAAATCTATGCCTCTTCTTTCAAAATCAGCTTTTTTATACTCTGGGATATATCCCCTCACCATAGTATCTCCAAAATAATTAGTTCTTAAATTGAATGTTCTTATGGCTTCTAAATTATCCTCCGGTTTAGAAGAATACGGATACGGTGGAGAATAGGAGATCATACATCCTATCTGTAAGGTAGGGTATGAGTCATGTGCATATTTTGTTACTAGTGCTGAACCTAACATCTGATGATAGGATGCTTGCTCTAATAATTGTTCATCATTAGCAAATACTCCTGCTGTCATAAATCCACTATGAATAATTGCATTAATTTCATTGAATGTCAGCCAGTATTTCACCTTTTCGTGATACCGATCAATAACTGTTTTTGCATACTTATGGAAAAGCTCTATGGTTCTACGATCAGCCCATCCATTCCATTTTTTTGACAACTCTAATGGCATATCATAGTGGGAAAGGGTCACCACGGGTTCGATTCCATATCGAGAACATTCATCGAAAACATTGTCATAAAACTCAAGCCCCTTCTCATTTGGTACCTCCTCCATGCCGGTCGGAAATATTCTAGTCCATGCAATTGACATTCGATAACTTTTAAATCCTAACTCTGCAAACAATCTTATGTCTTCCTTATAATTATGATAAAAGTCGATTGCATGATGATTGGGATAGTATTCATTATCAATAATTGTCGGTGATCCAAGTTTAGGATATGTATTCATTTTAACCAGTATGCTTGCTCCAAAATGTCCATTATCTTTGTATGTGACAAGTCGTAGTTTATCATATGCAGACTTATATTTAGGATCTAATCCTGGAATTTCCACTTTAAATCCACTTATTCCTCCACATGTCTGAACATCTGCAGTGCTTAAACCTTTTCCATCTTCGTTATAAGCACCTTCTATTTGATTTGCAGCCGTAGCTCCACCCCATAAGAAATCATCAGGAAACCCTTTCATATTACCTCCTAATCTTTGAGGATGCTATAACCTAAATTGTTATAACATCCTTAACCACTGTGATTATTATTAAGCATGTTTTTATTGTTGAATAATCAGTTTTCTTATTTTACTTCAGCTTCGTTTTCTCCTTTCACTGCTGTCCTTTCAGCAACTTTAAAGAAAGGAAAGAAGATTGCTGCATTAATTAGCACTAGAATTACACCCCAGATTAAGCCAGTGATTGAATTTGTTGCCATCCATAAATAGATTGGTGCTGGAATAACATTAGAAAGTGCAACTCCAGTTAGTGGAGCAACAATTCCAATATTCATTAATAATGAAGTAAGAACAACGCTTATACCAGGTGTTAAAACAAATGGAATAGCCATAATTGGATTTAATATAATCGGAAATCCAAACATTATTGGTTCTGTGATATTGAAAATTGATGTTGGAAGAGCTAGTTTACCTAAGCTTTTGTATTGTTTTGACTTGGAAAACACGAGTAGTAATGTGAGACCAAAAATGCCAATATTTGCAAATGGTGTTAATAGCCCCCATTCCAGATATGGAACTGCTTCTCCTGCTGCAAACGCTGCCATGTTTGCTTGTGTTGCTGCCTGCCTTACCGAACCCAAAGTTGCGTAGGTAAGCAAATCGCCATGTATTCCAAACATCCACAAGAATTTCCCAACAAATAAATATAGTGCTGCTCCTATTGGATTTGCTCCAATACCAACAATCGGTTTTTGAAGAATTGTATAAATAAATGTTTGCATTGTTCCAAAAGAAGTATGTTCGAATACAACTCTAAATACAATAAAAATAATGAAAACTAATCCTGCAGGAATCATCGTTTCAAACATTCCAGCAACAGAGGGTGGAACCGAATCAGGCATTCTGATTTTCACATTTTTCTCTAACAGAAACACATAAAGCCTTGCAGCAATTAAACCACTTATCATCGCCAAGAATATACCCTGTGATCCCAATACACCAATTGAAATTACATTTTGGGCTAAACCTGACACAGCTTCACCTGCTTCGTTAGTTAAGGATATATTCGCTACAAATGGAGTCAGAATCATAAAAGATCCGAACGCAACCATTGCTGCAGGTAGAGGTCTCTGTCCAAAGGATTTTCCTACTTCATAGCCAATAGATATTACTACCATAATTGCATATAAGTTTGAAACCATACTGATTGGTATATTCAAGATACTAGTTAATCCAGTATTATTTAAAAATTCCTGCCATATTGGAATTGGAATTGAGCGCACCAGGGAAAATAGAGATGCTCCAATAGAAAAAGCAGCTATTCCTAAAAATGAATTCATGATTATTTTGACATACCGTAGCTGTGCAAACTTCATAACTTTCTCTGAAAATCGTTCTATTTTACTCATATTTACCTTCCTCTCTAGTCATTCATTAATTTACGCGCGGACTTAAGAACAGCTGCTCCATCTAAACGACCATAAGCTATCATATCAATGACTTCAACAGGAACATCTGGACATTCAACCTTAACTTGGCTTAACTCGTACCTAACTTGAGGTCCAAGAAATAAGCAGTCTGCTTCTTTAGCCGCCATTTTCGCTTGACTTACCGGCATCGCTTTTATAGTACAGTTATAGCCGATTCTTTCAGACTCTGCTTGCATCTTTCTCATTAACATACCTGTGGACATTCCTTGTGCACAGAGCAGTATAATTGTTTTCATGTTTCTTCTCCTCTTGTTGTATATTTTAATTCTTGTTTTTTAGCTGTTTCATATTTTCTACCATTTCGAAAGCGATCTCTTTAATTGTCAATGCGTTCATTACATGATCCTGGGCATGTACCATTAATAATGTCATTGACATTTTATTACCATTACTCTCAGCGATGATTAGTTCAGTTTGAAAACTATGTGCCTTAATAATTGTTTCATTGCATTTTACTAGTAAATCATCAGCTTTATGAAAATCACTTTTTCTAGCCATTCTAATTGCCTCGATTGCAAGACTTCTTGCATCACCAGCATAAGTTATTAATTGCATTATGATTACTTCTAAATCCTCCATTCATTCACTTCCTCTCATAATTAATTTCTTAAAGTATTTATATGCATATATTCTTTCATAATTGAATTTTATCACCGAACCCCCTGCCACTCTATACTCATTATTTCCTCATTCGCTAAGGTAATCTTTGAAATTCAATTGTACAGAATAATTTACTGAGAACGAGCATAATAATACTTATCATCGCTAAATATAATCAGATAACGCTCTCCTCAGACACCAAGAAAATGTTTAAGCTTATTAATCAAACTATTCGTAAACAAAAATCCCTTAACCTATTTTATTTCAATAGGTTAAGGGTTCCCATGATTTGTTTTACTCTCTCTGATTAATAGAGAAAAATACTACCCGTAAAATACTTATTTAACCAAACGCATTAATATAATTCTAATCTCATTGTCTATTATTCAATGAGATAATTTTTCATATTTCATTCTATTCGCTTTTGTTAACTGTTCAATTAGATTTTCAAAAGTAGGCTTTTCAATAACATTCTTAACTAATTCCTCATTTGATAAGAAGTTTGTGATTACATGATAGAATTTTTCTACCTCTTCATCTTCGTGTAATCCAAAAGAAACAAGAAAGACGACTTGAACGTTATGCTTTCCCCAGAAAACACTATTCTGTAAAACTGCACATGCAATAATACTTGTATTAGTGATGATTTTATAGGGATGAGGTATAGCAACGAGATTCCCAAAATCAGTTTGCCCCATTTCTTCTCTTTTCATAACTAAATCATAGAAATCAGCAGGCAGCTTAACATATTTATCGGTTAAATCACAGATACTTTTTAAAGCTTCAACCTTTGATGAAACCTTAAGATTTGGAAAGAACAGGCTTTTATTAAAATATTTATAAAGAAAGCTGCTGTCGCCATACTCAAACAATCTTTTATAACTAGCGATTTCTTCATGATTTAATAGTACTGATACTTCATGTACTGGCACTTCAAGAGTTACATTTAAAGGAACCGTTGTGAAAACAAAATCAATATTATTACCTCTAAAATCAAATTTCTCCAAATCAAACATAGTCAAGTCATAAATCTTATTTATGTACTCATAAAAAGTCTGTTTGTATTTCTGAATAAACAACTGTGAAGTTCCTCGACCTGATACACATACTATTACAATATTATACTTTTTTAGTGGTATATTATTATTTTGAGCACCCAATGCAAATAGGATTGCAAAGAAACCCAACTCATCTTCAGGAACATCTTTCTCATAATATCTATTCAATACGATACTTGCGCATAAAGCAATATTATATGCATATGCATGATCTTTTTTCACTTTAGTGAGGATTGGATTTTTAATTGTTAAGTCATATCGCATTCTGATATCAAAAGAAACCATGTGTTGTATAAGGGACATCCTTAAGTCTAAATTGGATCTGAAGTCAATCCTCAAGGTATTATATATTACATTTACCATATCAGTGACAAGTTTATCTATTGATTGAGATACAATCAGATTCTTTCCAGTTCTAAGATTTGTTTGATTACTAACCTTTCCACTTAGATGTAATGCCAGATACAATGTATCATCTTCTCGTATTTCTACATCGAAAATCTCTTTGATTTTATTTGTTACTTCAATTGCAATCTGAAAATTAAATTCACTAATCAATTGATGCATTTCATTTTTAGTTTCTGAAGAGAAAGCTATAGAATTTCCATTCTTTATTCTCTCTATAGCAACATATACCTGTACTATTAAGTTCTCAAATAAGTATTCTTGAATTTGAAGTCGATACTTTTTTCTTATTGCCGTAAGCATTTGCGCGATTAATAAACCTTCATCTATTTGTAATGAAGATTTGGCGTCTCTCATTGAATTCTTATAAATACAATTTGCTATACACACCCGTTTATTAAACTCTTCACCATAAATCTGTATGCCGTAATTCGGTCTTCTATCTATGCTTAAATCATATAAACTTAATATTTTTTCTACTTCTTTCAAATCTGAAGTAATAGTATTTCTTGAAACATATAAGGAATCTGACAAGTCATCGATTTTCGCATATTCTTGTTGATTAAGTAGAAACTTCAATATATAATTAATTCTTCCTTCTGATGTATCCGGGATATAATCTTCATTTACAGTTAAAATATCTTTTATTTTATTCAAATCATCTTTTTCTGGTATTAATAATGTGTAACCTTCACCTGGTTTAGATACAAGTTCTACCCCACTAGTTTTTAATATATTTCTAATTTTTTTTATTCGGTTTTGAACAGTTTTTTCGCTAAGATGAACTAATGATGAAATGTCAGACGATGTCATACTTTTATTCATATTATTAACTAATATTTCTAAAATTACTCTTGAACTATCATCCATTAAATTCACCTCATCATTCCTTCAATAAATATAGGATACTATAGTAACAGTACAATCTCCAAACAAGATTTTACTATTTTTTCAAGGTAAAAATTAGTCTAAGAATAGTATGATATTTAATATAGCTAAGATTTGAACAAAATCCACCTTCAGGATACAGATATAGATTCTGCCCTGCTGGTGGATTTTTCGATTCTATTCTCCGGCTGAAGAATTAACCATGTTCTTCTCCATCTCCTGAAAGGAAACTCCTGTGAACTCTTCCGTCCATTTCCAGAGCTTTTCGGAAAGCGTCTGATCCTGGGCTTTTCTTGCTACCGCCATGGGCTTCCTGTTATAGAAGTATCTACCGGTGATCTTCGAGACGGACGGGTCTGTGGCCAGAAAGATTGCCGTATCCGCCCCTTCCTCCGGTGTTCTGAAGAAGGGTTTGAGCATCCTCATGATTCCTCTTCCAAAGCCGGTCTCCCGGTTCACCCCCATATTGGTGCCCACTGCACCCGGATGACAGCTGTTCACGGTGATTCCATAGGGCTTCAGTCTTCTTGAAAGCGCTTCGGCAAAAAGCACATTGGCAAGCTTCGACTGTCCATAGGCCTTGAAAGGTCTGAAATTTTTCTCAAGGGTCAGATCGTCAAAATGGATTTCTCCCCACTTATGGGCACCGGAAGCCACCTGAATGATTCTTGCCCCCTCGTGCATCAGTGGAAGAAGCATCAGCGTCAGAATGAAATGTCCCACATGATTGACTGCAAACTGCATCTCAAGACCCGCTTCATTCAGCTCCCTCTTTGTAGTGATGAGCCCGGCATTATTCAGGAGAATATCCAGGCCGCTGCACTTCCTGCTGATTTCTTCTGCAGCAGCGCGTACGGACTCTCCATCCGAAAGGTCGCACAGAATCATATGGAAGCTTCCCGGAAAGTCCTTTTCCAGCTCCTCCAGGGCTTCTTTTCCTCTTTCTCTGCTTCTCACAAGCATCAGTACATGATAGCCTTTTTCTGCCAGCATTCCGGCGGATGCCTTCCCCATACCGGAATTGGCGCCTGTTATAACCGCGGTCTTTCCATTTACGCTCATCTTCTCTCCCATTCCCTTCTCATGATTTCCTTCTGTCCATTCTTCTGATCATCCATTCCTGATAGACAGCACTACTCCTCCTTCTCCCTCGAGAAGTAGAAGGACCGGTCCACGCCATTTCTTCTCACGCTCTTTTTCTTCTTGTGACTGCTTCGATCCTTATAGTAGGATTCCCTGCTGGATTTCAGTGCCACAAGCTCCTTCTGCTGACTTTTGAAGTGCTGAAACCTTTCAGCATCCAGTTTCCCTTCGGCAATGGCCTCCCTGACTCTGCACTGGTCCTCCTCTTCATGTCTGCAGTCTCTGTACCTGCAGCCTTCTGCCAGTACATGGATATCGTGGAAACTCTCCATGAGCACTTCCTCATCCGCCCACAGCTGAAGCTCTCTCATACCTGGTGTATCGATGACAGCACATCCGCTTTCATGAAAAAGCAGCTGACTTCCGGTGGTCGTGTGTCTGCCCTTTCCATTGGCTTCACTGGTGGCACCTGTTTTCTGCACATCCTCATGGAAGAGATAATTGACGATGGTGGACTTTCCCACGCCCGAAGAACCGAAAAAGACGATGGTCTGACCAGGACCCGTATAGGGGTCCAGCACGTTCATATGGATCCCGGCGGAAGCACTGATGGAATGGATTTCGATTCCTTCTGCCACAGAGCGCACTTTCTCTTTATAACAGGAAGCATCTTCTACCAGGTCGCACTTGTTGAGAAGAATCACAGGATGCACCCCGCTGCTTTTCACCAGGGTGATGTAGCGCTCGATTCTCCCGATACTGAAATTATCATCAAGACCTGTGACGATGAATGCCGTATCGATGTTGGCACTGAGCACCTGCTCTTCGATGTTTCCCCCGACGATGACACCATTTCTGATCTTTCTTCCACCGGATATGGCCATTTTTCTGGAAAAGCTGCTTTTCCTCGGCAGAACGGCATAAATCACCGACTCCGATTCCTCAATGATCTTCACGGCTACCCAGTCCCCCACCACGGGATAATCTTTTCTGACATCCGACTGATAGATGAATTTTCCGCTCAGTTTTCCGCTCAACATTCCTTTCTCCGTATGGACCACGTATCGTCCCTTATGCTGCGCCACGATTCTAGCCGGCACATATCCTTTGTTCTGGTAGGGTCTGAAGCGTTCTCTGAAACCGGCATCAAACCCGAATTTTTCTAGACTCATCATTTCTAATCCCCTTTTTCTTTCAACAAATCAGCTGCAGTTACGCTCTAAAAGCTTAATCTGGTCAAGTGGGGTTACATAAGGCTTCTGGCAGTATTCTCAAAAAGGATAATAAAATACCACAGCAAGATCAACCTGCTGTGGGTATACTTCATTCTTCGTAGCTGAAACAGACGCTGCCATTTCAGCGCGTAGCAATCAGCTTAAGAAAAGTTCCTCGAAGGCCAATTCTGAGTGTCTCAGAGGACGAGAAACAGGCTACGCCGCTTCATCCGATCTTCTGAGCGATATGCAATTAGACGAAAATCACCTCATATAACTTCTGCATCTAGTACTCACTCCTTCCATGGATTATTCCATTAAGCTCTCATTACCTATAACTATACGTTACAGATATAACAAGTGCAATGAAAATCATGGGATTCATCGAAATAACCCTTGTTTTTCCCTGTTTCATTCCGTTTCACCAGGGAATTGCCTTTTTCCGTTGCTTTTTCTTCCAATAATTTTTACAATAGACAAGACCGCCAACTTCAGTTTCGCTGAATGATGGTATAATTGAGTCATAATTAGTACTGTCTATGAGACAGAAATGAACCATTTATTTTCATTCCACATTCATTCATTTTATTTATTTAATTCACCAGAGAAGGAGAGCATTACTATGAACGAGGATCAGAAAAAAGAACTGGCCAAGAAAAAGCTGCTGGCCAAAAGACTGAAAAAAGCGGAAAGGGAAGCCCGAATCAAAGCCATCAAAAACAGAAAGCCTTTCAAGGGACTCCAGATCCGTCCTACCGTTTCCTTATTTGATGAGGCAGATCGGCAGGAACCCGGAGAAAACAACTGGGCAGGATTCGGATTTGACCTTCATCCCCAGGTAAGCATTGTATCTGTCATTCTGCTCATCGTCTTCATTGCAGGAACACTGCTGTTTCCAAGCTCTGCCGAAAGCCTTTTCGAAAATCTTCTGGCAGGGATCACGAAGAATGCGGGATGGTTCTTCATCACCGCAGCCAATATCTTTGTGGTCGCGGCGTTTCTCTTCGCATTCGGACGCTACGGGAATCTGAAAATCGGTGGTGCCGAAGCGCAGCCCGAATTCACCAAATTCGCCTGGTATGCCATGCTTTTAAGCGCCGGTATGGGCATCGGACTTCTCTTCTGGAGCGTGGCAGAACCGGTCTCGCACCTGAATTCCCCCTCCCCAATGTTCGGAGAAATGGCTGCAGGTTCAGCGGAAGCTGCCCAGGCTGCCATGGCCACCACTTTCTTCCATTGGGGTATTCACCCTTGGGCAATCTATGCCATCGTCGGCTTGTCCCTGGCCTTCTTTGCCTATAACCGTGGACTGCCGCTGACCATCCGTTCCATTTTCTATCCCATCATCGGAAACAAAATCTACGGATTCTGGGGCAACCTCATTGATGTGCTTTCCGTCATGGCTACCCTTACAGGTCTTGCCACCTCATTAGGACTGGGCGTGTCCCAGGTCAATGCAGGACTGAACCATCTCTTCGGCATCACCATCAGTGTACCCGTGCAGGTGGGGCTCATCATCGGCATCACAGCCCTGGCCACTATCTCGGTTGTCCTGGGACTGGACGGAGGCGTCAAGCGTCTCAGTGAGATCAATATGATCCTGGCTGGGGTATTCCTCGTATTCATCATGATCGCTGGGCCTACGGTCTATATTCTGAGCGGATTCACACAGAATCTGGGCTACTATCTGTCCAACTTCATTGAAATGAGCATGTGGACCGAGACCTTCAGAAACACCAACTGGCAGGGTGGATGGACCATCTTCTACTGGGCATGGTGGATTTCCTGGTCGCCTTTTGTGGGCATGTTCATCGCCAGAATCTCCAAAGGCAGAACCGTCCGGGAATTCATCCTTGGCGTCATGCTGATTCCTTCCCTCTTGTCCTTCTTCTGGATGTCCGTGTTCGGAGGAACCTCCATTTTTCTGGAGTCAAACGGTCTGGCAAAGATCGTTGAGGCTGTGAAGATCGATGAGTCCCTGGCCCTCTTTGCCATGCTGGATGCACTGCCCCTGGCAAGTATACTTTCCGTCATCGGAATCGTCCTTGTCACCGTCTTCTTTGTCACATCCTCCGATTCCGGATCCCTTGTGGTGGATCACCTGACTTCCGGAGGAAAACTGGACTCTCCTGTTCCTCAGAGAGTGTTCTGGGCCGTGATGGAAGGCGTCGTAGCCGCAACCCTTCTCATCGGAGGTGGCCTCACAGCCCTTCAGACAGCTTCCGTCATCACAGGTCTTCCCTTCGCCATCATTCTCATGCTCATGATCTACTCCCTGAGAGAAGGTCTGAAGCAGGAATTCGAAGTGGAGGAAATCGTGCGTAGAAAAGTACGGGAAGTCCGAGAAGACCACATCATCAATGAAGTCATCAATACCGTGGTGCAGGACCATGCACTGGTCAATAAGGAGGAGCAGAAGGATACTCCTAAGGAACCTGAAAAGGGTGATGAACCGAAATAGTCTCTGACAGAAACTAAAAAACTCCTGATCCGCGCTTGGATCAGGAGTTTTAAAATACTTGTTTTTTTCTCTTCTGCTATAGAGCTGATAGAGAAAACTGAGCAGAAAAAATCGTAAGCTCTACGCTTCGCTTTCCTCTTCCGGCAGCAGCACGATCTTTCCCAGCTTACCCGACTGCTTGAAATAGGTCTGGGCTTCCGCAGCCTTCTCCAGGGGGAAGGTCTTATCGATGATGGGCTTCAGCTTTCCTTCCGCCACCGCATCCAGCATGTCTTTGAACTCTTTTCTGGTGCCCAGCACCGAGCCGTAAATGGTGATGTGCTTGAGATAGATGTCTCTTAAATCCACATGGGTGGTCTGTCCGCCGATGGACCCTGAGATGCAGAGCTTCCCTCCTTTTTTCAGAACCTTGATCACAGTCTTGAATAAGGCATCTCCCACCACATCCAGCACCGAATCCACAGGGCCTCCATTCAGCTCCAGAATTTCTTCTGCAAGATGCGCTGATTTATAGGAAAGCACATGGCTAGCACCAAGCTCCTTCATCCGGTCTCTCAGACTGGGGTCTCCCACCAGAGCAATAACCTTTGCCCCATGGATCTTCGAAGCAATCTGCACGTTCATGGACCCTACGCCTCCATTGGCGCCTGTGACGAGAATGGTCTCTTCCTTCTTCGGTCTGATCTGCTCCACCATATGCCAGGCCGTCAGGCCGCTGACGGAAAACACGGCGCTCTGACTGAAGTCCTGAAGAGGCATGGGAAAGCATAGGCTTTCCGGCCAGGCCACATACTCTGCATATCCGCCGTCATATTCCGACCCGATGAAGGACATGTCTTCTGCATAGTGCTCCGTCCCTTCCTCCCCTGAAGAAGTGAAGGGAAAGACCACCACATTCTTTCCAAGGATGCTTTTATCCACATTCTTTCCCGCCTCTACGACGACACCTGTGATATCAGAGCCTGGAATTCTAGGAAACTGGACACCTTCCGGTCTCCATCCGGATTCTTTATCCGCCCCGTAGGCACCTTCCCTCATCCAGATTTCCGTATTGTTGATGCCGCAGGCCTTGACCTTGATCAGCACCTCATTCTCCTTAGGCTGTGACTTCTCGATATGTACCACGTGAAGCTTGTCTATGTCTCCATATCCTGTAACCTGTACTGCTTTCATTTTTATCTTCTCCCTTCGGTATGACTAGAATCATTACGATTTCTGACGAAGACTTTCATTCTTCTTTTATGCTCACACTATATTGCAAAATCAGCTGAAAATCAACTTTCAGGATTGTATGGCTTAGGACCGCAAACCTTCTCTCAGCTAAATAGACCCTTTTTCTTTCTAAGAACCTTCTTCTCATCAAATCGGTTCGATCACAAGGAGTGAAGAGATCATAAAGTTTTCAGGAAATATTCTTTTAGACCACCTGTCACCGGACATCTGCATGCTATACTTAGAAAAAGAAAACTGAGAATGGAGGGTGTATCATGAATATCAGTCTATGCAAAACCATGGTGAAGGAAAACAACTTCTGCGTGCTGTCCACCTGCAAGGACCTGCGAACCAACAGTTCCCTGATGCTCTACATGACGGACGAGGATGCACAAAAGCTCTATATGGTCACACTGAAAGGAAGCACGAAATATGCAAGCATCGTGGAGAATCCGGAAGTGAGCCTTCTTATTGACACCAGAGAGAAGATCACCGAAAGGCAGCCCCAGGTGAAGGCTCTGACCGTTTACGGTCATGCCAGCATCATCAAGGACAGAGATTGGTCACTTGAGATCATCGAAAAACTGGTCCGGAAGCATCCCAGCCTACGCGCGCTGACGGAAATGGATGACTCCTGCATCGTGCAGGTGGACATCACAAACTTCCTCTATCTGGATGGCGTAAGCGATGCCAGATATGTGAGCCTATCTGATGACTAGCAGATAACTTGTCCAACCATTTTCTGCGATTCCTTTTCAGAATGGGTTTCGCATTATGAAACTCATCGTATGCTGAATTCAGAAGTCAAAGCAGCTTCTTTCAGAAAATCAGTGAATCTACTTTTTCTATTTACCCCAAAAAAACTGTCAGCTCTTTTGAAGAAGCTGACAGTTTTTTTGGGTAGTATGTTTATGCAGTAGGTTCTACTGCTGTTTTCATATCGTGAATGGCCTGCTGGATTTCCTCCATCTTTTTTCCATCCAGATCATAGAACTTCATGGATACTAGAGATGCCAGCCAGCCTAGTACTGGAACACCTACGAAGAAGAACAGGGTCATCCAGAAAATGGGACCTGTCAGAGGAGTTTCTGCAGTGGGCAGCTGATCTCTAAATCCGATGAAAGCCACCATGACGCCTACTATACTGGCACTGAAGGCTGAAATCAGCTTGTCCACAAAGGAGAATATGGTGCCCATCATCCCAGGAATATACTGACCGGTCTTATAGGTCTGATAGTCGGAACAGTCTGCAATCATTGGGATGACGATGTTGCTTCCGATGGACATGGCGCCTGCTTGCAGAACCATCAGTGCCATGAAGATCAGGGTTGCTAGATTCAGATTGGACAGAGAAATGGTCGTAAGATCCGCTGTCACAAAGAATATGACTAGAAGAATACTCAGTGCCACTGAAATCCAGGTTGAAGTGACATAAGCCTTTTTCTGGCCCAGCTTTCTGGCATATCCGATACCAACAAAAGTCAAGACGATGGTAAGCGGAGTCATGATGAGGCCAAGTGTCCCTGAAAGGGCATAGTTTCCTAGAAGGATGCCGTAAAGCATGATGACTGTTACGGAGTTCTGTCTTACGGTAGCTGCCAGTTTATCCGTGGAAGCCGCAACAATCAGCATCTGAAGAGGTCTGTTTCCCTTAATGATGGGCCAGTAGTCTCTCAGTCGTATCTGCACATCAGAGGGAACTCCCCAGTTCTCCTTCACGTCCTTCTTCCAGATGGCAAGCACTGATAAAGCGGTGAACAGGGCTGAGATTGAAATAATGCCGATCATCATTTCATTAAAGAATCCTTCCGTGAATCCTCCGTGCTTTGGAACCAGGACACCTGATACCAGAAACTGTCCGCTCACAAAAACAACGGTATTGAAAATTCCATCAAAGAGTGTGAACAGAGGTCTCTGCTTCGGGTCATTGGTCAGAACGGTCTGTGCAGCCTTGGTGCAGGCTGTCTGAAATGTATATCCAATGATGTATATGGAATAGATCAATACGAAATAGAGCAGTCTCATGTTCTGAGGCACAAGATGTGTTGTCCCGTGAAGAAGAATCACACTGACAGCCAGGATGATGTTTCCAAGGACCATGTAGGGTCTGAATTTACCGATTTTGGACTCCGTCTTGTCGATAATGAAGCCGATGAGCGGATCCGTGAATCCGTCAAAAATTCTCATGGCGGTCATAATGCTTGTGACCGCCACTACTAGCAGTCCCGCTACACCTGTGGCATAGTAGGATACAAACATCATGAAGAACATATAGAGATTTGTCGCGGTATTATTTAAAACAAAAAGTCCGATCTGAAGATTTGAGGATCTGTTGTATATGACCTGGTTTCTGGTTTCCATTTTATTTCCTCCCGATATATATGATTTAAACGTTTACTTCAATGATAAAAAATATTGAAAAATAGGATAACACACAATGAACAGGAACACTCATGGAGAGAGAAGGCAAGATGCACTGCTCTTCTCTCCTGTCATGGTGTAGGAATTTATAGTCTATCTCTTCTTATAGTGAAAATCCGGAATCTTCATCCATCTTTCTCTTACGGTATGGGCTGCCATCTTCGGCTGTCTCTGCCTGGTGAAGAGTCCTTTCTTGTTCCCCTGGACGCGGATGATGCCAACGGAGGTCTCAAAATCCGCAAAGTTCCACATCTGTTCCCCGATCACATGATCAAACTCGTCAAAGACTTCATGATTGGCCTGAAGATATCTGACCTGATACTCCTCCGTAAAGGGAATGTCATCCACAGCATGGAATCCTGCCACTGTATCCGCTCCGTACTCTGTGAACATCACAGGTGTATCCGGATAAGCTGTTTTCCAGGCCGAAAGTTCCTTGCGCAGAGCCGCTTTGGCCTCTTCCAGCTCTCCGGTATTGATGTACCAGCCATAGTACCGGTTGAGACAGATGACATCCAGGTATTTGGATACCAGGTCATTATGGGGCATGGACATCATGATGAGAACCATGGTCACAGGTCTCTTCTGAGGGTCCAGGTCTCTTGTCAGCTGGATGAGCGGCGCGAAATACGCATCAGCTCCTTCTTCCTGTGTAGCTGCTTCATTGGCTACAGACCACATGACCACGCATGCCAGATTCTTATCTCTGGCAATCAGTTCTCTCAGAACCTGTTCATGGGCTTCTGTGGTATTCATCACATCATAGGTGTTCTTCTTCTCACCATCTCCGCCAAAGAGCGCAAAGTTGAATCCATGCATGATGCCCACAGCAGGTGTCTCATCGATGACCACAATGCCCTGTCTGTCGCACAGTCTCATCATTTCCTCGGAATATGGATAGTGAGCTGTCCTGAAGGAGTTGGCCCCAAGCCATTTCATCAGATTAAGATCCGTCACATTCAATGCTTCATTAAGTCCTCTTCCATTGACGAAGAAGTCTTCATGCTTGCCGAAACCTTTGAAATAGAAGGGCTTTCCGTTGATCAGGAACTGATTGTCCTTCACCTCCACGGTTCTTATGCCGAAGGACTCTCTGTAGAGGTCCACCGTCTCTCCGTTTTTCTCCACATGGATTTCCACCTCATAGAGATAAGCCGCCAGTGGATTCCACAGCTTCGCCCCTGGAATCACAGCGCTCTTCTCATAGGTGTCGCAGACCACTGCGCCTTCTTCATCTCTTACCACAAATCTTACACGGTCATGGTCTCCCTGAACAGTCTCTTTGAAATGAACCTCAGCATCTTCTCCCTTCACCTCATAGGTGATGGTGATGTCTTCCACATGACTCTTCGGCGTGGAATAGATTTTCACCGGTCTGTGAATGCCGGCGTAATTGAAGAAATCAAAGTTCGGTGCGTTTTTCTTCACTCCGTCTTTCTCCGAATAGTTTCCCACAGGCAGAGTCGTATAATCCAGAATGTTATTCACCTCGACGGTGACCCTGTTCTTGCCTGGCTGAAGAAATGCATTGATTTCTGCTTCAAAAGGCATAAATCCGCCTTTATGTTCCATGACAAGCTCTCCGTTGACATAAACCTTGGCCTGATGGGTCGCACTGCCGAATCGAAGCACCAGCCGCTCCTTCTGGAGCGTTTGGTGCACTTCAAAATCCTTTTCATACCATACGGACCCCACATGATTTCTGATCCTTCTGATCACGCCCTGTTCGTTAAAAGACCCTGGTACCGCCATGACTTCGTCAGCAGTCAGAGGAATCTTAGGATCATGATTCTCCTCCAGAGAGAACTTCCAGATACCGGAAAGATCCATCACTGTTCTTGTTTGTGTTGAGATAGGATATAGCATAAACTGACTTCCTCACTTTCTACATATTCTAGTTAACTGAACTGATTATAAGATATGATAACGATTCCCGTTTGTACTATTTTTGCATTTATAGCCTTATTTTGCTCTTTTCTTCAGTTTTTTCTGAAAAATACATAAGAAAAAGAGCCATGAATTCCCCTGAGAACAATCCTGCTACTAGGGGCTCATGACTCGGTTTCTTTATCGTTTATGCTGCTTCTGGTACTCCATCGGTGTGCAGCCTGTATTCTGTCTGAACACTCTCGAAAAATAATTCAGTTCTTCAAATCCGCATTTCACCGCTACTTCTGTGATACTAGACTCATTCAGTCGCAGCAGGGTTTTCGCTTTCTCCACTCTTCTGGAGTGAATGAACTGAGTTATGGTCTTTCCTGTTTCCTTCCTGAACTGTCTGGACAAGTGAGACGGATTTACTCCGATCTCTTCTGCAATCTCACTTAGATGAATCTTTTCTGACAGATGGTTATCGATATATCGCTGCGCATTGTGGATGTTTCTGGTCAGGCCTCGTGTATGATGCCTTTTGGCCAGCTTACTGTATTCATCGATGAGTCTGTTTCCCATGGACATGATCTGATCGACACTGTTGGTTGCTTCAATGAGGATGGCCATATTATCAGACAGCTGGTGCAGGGAAAGTGGTGTGACACCGACGCGCTCCAAGGCTATTCTCAGAATCGTATTGAAGGTCAGATACTGATTTTTCATGGCACGCATGGGATCTCCCGGAACACGATAGCTGAAGTCATACACCGTCTTTCCACCCATTTTCTTGGCCGTTTCCCCATCCCCCATGGAAACGTAATGCATCATTTTATTCTGCATACGATACCTTTCATCGATTATGGTAAAGGACTCTTCAATCTCTCTGGGTCTTTCCCTGTCATAGTTCACCTTGCTGCTCATACTGTAGATCAGTTCTGCGTCGAAATGATTTTTTCTTATAATCCAGAGCATGATTTTTGCTATGGATGTGTACTCTTCGAGATTGAGGATCTTCATGGTTTTAATGGCCTCATAAAGATAATGCTGGTCCTCTAGAGGAATCTGATTCTCCTGAATGATTCTGTGCTGATTCTCTTCAGTGATCAGCATGGACAGAAAAGGTCCTCCAATAAGGTAATAAGGCATGTTTTCTACTGAAGTGCCTACCGCAAGGTACTGGGCGCCTAGATTGTCGGTGAAAACAAGTACGACATTTTCATCGGCTTCGGTCAATGCTTCTATGATCTGCTCTTTATACTGACTTCGATACTTGAACAGCGTCACGTCTTTTCGTATGGCCATTCGAAACTTTGCCTTCCCCTTGGCATCAACCAGGGCAAACTCTATGCCAATGCTCTTTCCCAGTGACGTGCATACGTCATACAGCTCCTCCATCACATACATCCTTATTCACTCCCTTACGTATCTTTTCAGCTATCCGTCAGATTCCATTTCGAATCTCCTCCAGCTTCGAACTCTTTTCCTGTATATTCCTCTATGATAATCGCTTCCTATTCATCGCACAAGAGTGCCTGATGTTATTGCTATCATAAAGACTTGACTGAGTACAGTAAAAACGCTTACGCTCTGCCGCGGATAGCATAACTCCATTAAAATTGATAAAGACCAGGAAACTACAGCCATTTTGCCCATGGCATATACATTTCCAGGTCTTTCACTTCCCTGTATTTCATGAATTTCTCAGTACGTGGACTGATCTGCACGCACCTGACACCGTATCACCGTTTCCATACTCTATGCTCAGAGTTATCCTGTTTATGACTCCTTGCTGAATCTGAAGTTCTCCCTGAACCACTCCATGAGTTCTCCGGATGTGGCAGCCATCTTCTCTCCATCCTCAAAATAGAACACAAAGGAATCCATCTCCTTGTCGATGAACATCCATTTATCAATTCGGATGGTCTCCCCTCTGGGTGCGGAAGTGGACTGTATCTTCTGAATGTCTGAGTTCACCATCCAGGTGATGTAGCTGTCTGTGGTCTCTTCCGGCAGCTCCAGCAGATGAAACTTTCCAGTGAAATGCTGCTTGCCTGAAAAGAGATACTTCCCGATCTCCCCTTCTATCAGCACCTCTGAATCCATGACATGCTCCCCGCCTTCATAAATCCTTACAGGAATCCTCTTTTCCATATCCGTCTTAAACGGTACTGCGAAGAAAACCCAGTAGGTCACGCCCATGAGAATCAGTGTGATCAGTATATATTCCACTTTCCTTTTCATACGCCCTCCAGTTTCCTTTTATCGGCTGGGATGCGCCCTGCCTCTATACTCTTACTCCAGCACATCAAGAATCTCTTCCAGAAGCGCTCTGTTCTTCTTTCTTCCCCAGTAATCTATAGAATAGATCCTGCTATTCATCAAAATTTCACCTGTACCGCCAGAGGAAAGGGTATTGCTGCCGGAAAGGATCTGAATGAAGTTTCCTTCTCTGCTGATGCCCAAGTCATTATCCCAGGAAAGGACCCGAAGTCCTCTGTGATAAGTATATCCTCCAAGGATTTCCCTGATCTTCAGAGCTTTCTCCGATCCCTTCTCGAATTCATATTCCTTGAATTCCACTATAGGCTCACCATCCTCCACATCATGAAAATGATGAAGCACATAGAGACGTTCCTCAGAAGAAACCACATCCTCCAGCGATTGAGGATAAAGTGCATAGACTCCTATGATGACAATAATGATGATGGCTATGCTAAGTAGAATGATATTTTTTCTCTTCAAAAGTTCTTCCTCCTTGATGATCTGGAATGCACGCCCTGTCACTACGCTGTCGGCTGCTCTTCTTCAATGCTTTTCTCCTCTTCACATGCTTTCTTCAGCTCATGCATACCGCCAAGGAGATAGATTTTAGAAATGAGCGATGCGAAAAATCCAAGAATCCCTGTGATAGAATGATTGAATGTATAGAAGACGGAAAGAACGACCAGCGCAATGCCCATAAGAACCATATAGCTTCGGTCCTTTTCTTGAATCATCCTGGCAGTGCCTGCATCCTCCATTCCACTGAAATGCTCATAAGACGCGGCAAAGATTCCATGAAAGAGGATGAGCTCGACGGACATCACCACAATAGGATAATAGACGATTGGCGGAAACCTCATGAGCAGCAGCTCATATAAGACCCCACCGAAGAGGGATACTGCAGCTGCCGCAATGGCGACTTTCTCCAGTCTTTTAAAGCTGCCAGAGGCTGAGCTTTCAGCAAGGGCACCGATACCCGATATCAGTATGGTCCATCCGATCAGTACAAAGACCAGGGAGATGCTTCCCCCAGGGGATAGAAAGCTCACGAGGATCGTGCCCCAGAATATTTTTCTGTATCCCTTACTCATCTCATCTCCCCCTTTCTCGGATGAACGCCCGAAGCCCCGAAAAGCTGTAGTTTTCCTCTTGGCTTCTCATATTATAAAATCTCTGAGTATAGAGCTTCCCTTCTCCATCGATAAAGGTGAGCACCGGTTGGACATCAAAAACCGCATAGGCGTCCTGTATATTCTCTCCAGCCAGAACTTCAGAGGATACATTCAGGATGCTTCTTTCTCCATAGACATGACCCACGGCTTCCTCTGGCACTTTCTCGTCGATTCTCCAGTCCAGACGATCCTTCAGCTTTTCCGCCAGAAAACTCTTCGCCTCCGTGAGGGTGAGCTCCTCAAGGATTCTATAGACCGTCAGTGAAGTACCATCGGAGGATCCGGAAGAAGAGACATGTTCATAGGGACTTTCTTCCTCCTTCCGCTGATGCTCATACAGATGAAGCTCTCCGATATCCACCATCATTTCGCTGCCATCATCAAACTGCACCTTCAGTTTTCGGATGACTTTTCCATCCACCTCCACCTCTTCCGGAATGGAGAAGTTTCGCACATATACTTTTCGGACGCTGTATCTTCCAATGATTTCACCCGGGATGCTTTTCTCATCCATTTCCCACTGAAACTGCGCCTGCTCCCCTTCCGATGCCCATAGCGCAACGCCCGGCATCTCCGGGATCTCCACTGCTGTAACGACTCTTCTGTCGTAGGCGTTGGTGACATACCTCAGCACAATGTCCTCCGCATACATATTCTCCCGCTGGACCCTGAGATCATAGTAATGCGAAAAGAAAACAGGCGTATCCAGCCTGAAGTAATATAAGCTACCCGATCCTGCAAGAACCAGCACTGCAGCAAGAATCAGTATGCCCTTAAAGATTCTGTTGTTCTTCTCCATTTTTCACCCACCTTTTCTATACTGAAAACACGCTATATCTATTATGATATTTACGTGAGCGTATTACGTTAATAGAACTATACTCCATTTAATTTATTTATTCTTTCTATATTGAAATTATAATATGTTTTCCTATGAGATACAATGAAAACCGGGTTCACTGCAATCTGAAATGATTCTCCCATATTTCATTTCCTCGTCATTATTTTGTGGTAACATGAAGAAAATATCCTATAGAATTTCATAAGCAGTTCAATATACAAGGAAGGTGAAATCAGTGAAGAGAAAAATACAGGATACAAATAAGATTCCTCTTCTGTGCAGCCTGGATCTTCATAAATATCTGGGGCTATGGTATGAAATCGGAAAGCTGCCAGCCAGAGGCCAAATGGGTCTTACGCATGTCACGGCAACCTATCGCATGGGGAATGACGGAAAGATCCGTGTGGAGAACAAAGGCTATAAGAACGGAAAGAAAAGAGGCATCAAGGGAAAAGCCTGGCCAAGAGACAAAGCATGCACCGGAGGCCTGCATGTGCAGTTCTTCTGGCCCTTCAAAGGGGACTATAACGTCATCAGACTGGCTGAGGATTACCGCTATGCTGTGGTCATGGGGGAGAAGAAAAGCAGTCTGTGGATTCTGTCCAGAACACCCCAGATGAGAAAAGAAGATCTCATGGAAATCCTTCGCTTTCTGAAGCACCATGGGTTTCCCGTGGAGAACATCAGAAAGACAAACCAGAAAGGGCAGGATGCATCATGAACACGCTGACGTTTCTTCTTGAAAAATGGAAAATCATAGGCCTTCTTCTGATTCTCCTCCTTGTTCTCCAGCTCTTCATCATGAAACCCAGATGGCAGCTGTATCCCCTTTATCTCACCATAGCCCTCTACTTCATCCTTTCTGCACTCCATCACTGGAGGGGAGTGGAAATCGGTGCACGAGGTGGAAGATGGATGATCGGCATGGGACTTTTCCTCATCATACTGTCCATTATTTCTCTCGTCTCTTTTCCGAAGGATGCCCTTCCTCTTCCCACCGGTCCTTTTGCGATCGGAACCAGAATCTACGATCTGGAAGACCGTTCCCGAGCGGAACACTACACGGAAGAAGCGGAGGACTTCAGAAGAATCAAGTATCAGATCTGGTATCCAGCGGAGGAGACGACAGGCTATGAAAAAGCAAGATGGATCACAGAAGGCACTGTCCTCACCAGGCAGCTGGCAAGTAGCTTTCGCTTCCCCTTCTTCATGCTGGATCATACGGCAGACATGAAGTCTAATTCCTACCTGAGTGCACCCTTAAGCGAAGAAAGAGAAAGCTACCCTGTCGTCATCATTTCCCATGGATGGCAGGGTTTCAGAGAGCTTCATACGGACTTTGCGGAAGAGCTGGCTTCAAACGGATTCATCGCCGTCTCCATCGACCATACCTACGGATCCCAGGCTGTGAGACTGCCTGACGGAACCGTGGCCTATCTGGATCCTGATGCCCTTCCAGGAGAATACGGTGAGGAGCGCTTTGCAGAAGCATCCAATCTTCTGGTGACAACCTATGGAGAAGACGTCATCAGTGTGCTGAATGATCTGGAGAAGAGAAACAGCGAAGATGAAACCTTCAGAAACCGGATGGATCTGTCCTCCATCGGCGTCATGGGGCACTCCACCGGCGGTGGCGGTGATGTTCATGCAGCGCTGAAAGACGACCGCATCAAAGCCCTTCTGGGACTGGATGCCTGGGTGAATCCTCTGGACAAGGAAGTGCTCAGCCAGGGACTTTCCATACCTGCCCTCTTCATCCGAAGTGAGCAGTGGAGTCAGGGGCCAAACAACGTGGCGCTAGGCGCTCTGCTTTACGCCTCGGAGAAAGGAACCTTCCTGCAGATGAACAAGACCAACCATGTGGACTTCTCCATGGCCTACATGTACTCCCCTCTGGCCAAGTATGTCGGATTCTCCGGTGACATGGGTGGCAGAGAAGCCATTTCTCTCCAGAAGAAGCTTCTCCTGGAATTCTTTGATGCCAGCCTCAGAAATCAGAGCGGACTGGAGTCTCTGAATCTGGAGGAGATCATGGAAAGTAATGACAGCCTTATACCTGTGGGCATCCGGTAAAGGAAGCGCTCGTCTATAGAAAACCAGAAAAGCTCTTTCCGGCGAACCTGACACACCCTGAAGTGACAAAACAGAAAACACCTCCGCGTAAGTTTCCATAAAACGCGGAGGTGTTTTCTGTTCTTTGACTGATTCATTGTGAAGTGCACTTTCTGTCTCTGCATCTCTTTCACAGGAATCCTCTTGCATGAAAGCCAGAAGAGAACGGTGTGACTTGTGCGGTCAGGATGCAATTTTCTGGGCGTCCGGCTTAACTTCTTTCCTGAACTGAGCATAGCCGATAAACACAATCCAAAGATAGGCCAGCGTCTTGGGAATCATCAGCATACCGATGAGCATATTCACCTGTGCCCAGAGCACCACGGGAATATAGAACCCGAATGACAGGATAATTGCCGCACTGATCTTCAGCGCTTCCTTGTCTTTTCGTTCTTTCCCTTTTCTGTAATACAGTATGATCATGATGATCCCCATGACAGCAAATGGAATATTACGGTAAATCCCCCATGAGACGGGTGGGTTATAGACAAACCACTGATTCTGAGGAAAGAAGCAAAGAGCGACCCGGAGTGTGGCAAGACTCCACATCCCGATATCCAGTCTATGTGCATTCCTGACCTCATATCTGATTTTCCAGAGCTTGTACAGAATCAGATAAAAAATCGTCATGGTGACGGAGGTGACGAACTTGCCGAACCCCAGTGATATCGCATGGCTTTCAAAGCCTGTGGTCCAAAGTGCTATGATTCTTGGAATCAGGTGAAACGCATCCCCAAAGCCCAGGGTGATCGCCATGATGCCAAACCATCTGAAATACGGATTCTTTTCGGACTTTATGAGCATGATCATTCCAATGATGATTACGCTGGACAGATAACTGACATGAAAAATTGGTTCCATAATAGCCTGCATGGTATTCTCCTTCGTAGGTATACTTTTGTGACAACAGCATCAGTATACTATCCCATGGTGAAGCTCACGTTACGCCTGTCATAAATCCATCTTAAATCTCCATATTTCTGTTTAGAGGGGATGAAAAAAGGGTATGATAGAATTGCAGAAAAATACGAGGAGTGAAATGATGATGCAGAGAAAAGAACAACCCGTAATACTCATCATCGATGATGAAGAGGAAATCGCCGATCTCTTATCAGCTGTATTAAAGCGAGAAGGATTCGAGCATATTTTTACAGCATCTACGGCCCAGAGCGGCCTGGATACATTTAAAAGAATCCATCCTGATCTGGTGCTTCTGGACATTATGCTTCCAGACGGAGACGGATTTGAACTGTTTGGTGCCTTTCAGAAAATAAAGTCCACGCTGATTCTTTTCATCTCCGCAAAAGATGAAGAAATGGATCGCCTCTTGGGATTTGCCCTAGGGGCTGAAGACTACATCACAAAGCCATTCAGCCCCAAAGAGGTTGCCTACCGTGTCAAAGCAAGACTGAAACATCTGAGTGCAAATCCAATTCCGGAACATGAACCGCAGAGAAAAGAAAAACACTGTTTCGGTGATCTTTGCGTAGACCCGGATGCTGGAGAGGTCTGGAAGAAAGGTCAGCTGCTTGATTTTACAGCAAAGGAACTGAAGCTGCTGCTCTATTTCATTGAAAATCCGAATCGCATCCTCAGCAAGGAAATGATCTGCCGGGATGTATGGGAGGAAGATTTCATAGGATTCGACAATACCATTTCCGTGCACATCAGAAAAATCCGTCTGAAGATTGAAGAAGATCCATCGAAGCCAAAGTGGATTCAGACTGTCATCGGCTTAGGCTATAAATTTGTCCTGGATCGGAGGAAGTATGAAGCGTAGAATCATGATTCATTATGCTGTTTCCTTTTTTATCGCTGCGCTTATTCTCGTGCTGATCAACGTGCTGTACATGAGTAACTCAGTCTACCAGAATGAGGAGCTTTACCATTTCAATCCCGATCCCTATATGAACCGAATTACGGAAGGTATATACGCGGACGCCTCCTCCGAAATCGTTGCGGATCCCGATCTGGCTATCTATCTCGAAAACGAAGGAATCGGATTTCAGCTCATCGATCAGGAACTGAAGGAGGTTCTTCAGTTAAACAACCATTTCAGAGACACACAGAATTCCTACAGCCCTGAAGAGCTGATCCGCCTCTATGAGAGTCCATCCACAACCGCTTTCATCAGTGCACAGAAAATCGATGACAGAGACTACACCTTTCTGCTGTTCATGGATCCGGATGTAGTAAGCAGAAAGCAGTACACCTACAACGTGGATCTGGTGGACCTGGCCTATAATCCCATCTGGCTTGTCGGCATGAATCTCATTCTGCTCCTTTTCATCAGCTATATCTACGCACTCCGGATCAGTCAGCCCGTGAACCTCATAGGGAATCGAATCATCCGATTGTCAAAGGGCTACTATGAGACAGATGAATCCGGAAAAGGTATTTTTGAGACCGTGGAGATAGCCTTGAATACCCTTTCCACCCAGCTTGAAACATCCAATCAGGAAAGAGCTCTGGCAGAGGTCACAAGAGAAGAGTGGATCTCTAACCTGTCCCATGACATCAAGACCCCATTGACCTCCATCATCGGGTATGGAGATCTTCTTGGCGATTCCGAATACCTTCTGAGCGCTGAAGAGCGTGAAAAATACAGAAACATCATCCTGGAAAAAGGAACGTACATAGAAAATCTTCTGAACGATCTGAATCTCGCCATGAGACTGAAGCATCATCAGCTGCCCTTGCATTTAGAGTCCGTGGATCTGATTACCGAAATTAAGACCATTCTCATTGATGTGCTGAACACGAAGTTCAACGAACTGGATTTATCCTTCACACATACAGCACAAGAAGTCCATCTGTCATTGGACCGAAGGCTGTTCAAGAGAGTGCTGCTGAACCTCATTCACAACGCCATTGTGCACAATGAGAAGCCTGTGTCCGTTCTGGTTCATCTGGAAGCTGTTGATCCCCACTGGGTAACCCTCACCATTGAAGATGATGGCATAGGTGTGGATCCAGAGGAGCTGCCCAGACTATTCACAAGATACTACCGCGGAACGCACACAAAGAAAAGGAGTGAAGGAAGCGGTCTTGGATTGGCCATCGCAAAGGACATCATCCTTGCACATGAAGGAAGCATTGATGTGCTAAACAGCCCTCAGGGAGGACTGAAAATCATACTGAAACTTAAAAAATGAACTTGCATTCTTTCTATGGAGTCACCTTCTTCAACAGGAACTCTAAACTGAATCGGATAATGTGGTAATCTAGAAGTACGATTTTAATTCTATACAAAGAAGGTGATATTATGATAAATGAAAACGAAGGTATGGGCATTCACCTGGTGGAACAGGGACGAAAAGGAATTTTTTCAACGATTTTCAGTAGACTAGGCATTATCCTGGTCCTGTTTCTGCTTCAGCTCTTCCTGCTGTTCAGCCTGTTCAGGTGGTTTGAAAATTTCCTGCCTGAGATCTATGGTGGTACATTCCTTTTTACGCTGCTCATGGTATTATACCTTCTGAATTCCCGTCTGGATCCCACCGGAAAGATCACCTGGCTGATCATCATCATGCTGCTGCCGATTTTCGGTGCACTCTTTTATCTGTATACGCAGAGGGACATCGGTCATCGCACGCTGAAATCCAGAACTACAAAGTCTGTTGAGGAGACAAGAGACAAGATTCCACAGAACAAAAAAATCTCTGATGATCTGCATTTCGCCAGTCCAGGTGCTGCCTCCCTGTCCAGATATGTCGCGCGAAGCGGCTGCTATCCCGTTCACGGCAACACAGAAGTAACCTATTTTCCCCTTGGAGAGGACAAGTTCAAAGAAGTGCTTTTTCAGCTGGAGCAGGCAAAGCACTTCATTTTCCTCGAGTATTTTATTATTCAGGAAGGAAGAATGTGGGGTCAGATCCTTCAAGTACTGGCCAGAAAAGCCGCTGAGGGTGTTGATGTGCGTGTCATGTACGATGGCACCTGTGAGTTTTCCACTCTACCCAGTGATTATCCCAAGCGCCTGGAGGAACTGGGCATCCAGTGCAGAGTTTTTGCGCCCATCACCCCTTTCGTCTCCACCCATTACAATAATCGAGATCACAGGAAGATTCTGGTCATCGATGGTCATACCGCCTTTAACGGCGGAGTCAATCTGGCCGATGAATACATCAATGAAATCGAAAAGTATGGGCACTGGAAAGATACAGCCATCATGCTTCAGGGAGATGCTGTCAGAAATTTCACCCTGATGTTTCTGCAGATGTGGTCCTTGAGAGAGAAAACGAAGGAATTCGACTATTCTCTGACTTTCCCCACAAAATCCAGGAAAGATGCAAAAGGCTTTGTCCTTCCTTACGGAGATCTGCCTCTGGATGGTGAAAAAGTGGGAGAACAGGTTTATATCGATATTCTGAACCGGGCTCAGAAATATGTCTACATCATGACACCCTATCTCATTCTGGACGGAGAGCTTGAAAACGCCCTGATGTTTGCTGCAAAGCGTGGGGTCGACGTCCGAATTATTCTGCCAGGAATCCCTGACAAGTTCACGCCCTATGCTCTGGCCTTTACGCACTACGGAGCCCTCATCGATGCCGGTGTCCGGCTCTATGAGTATAGCCCCGGTTTCGTCCATGCCAAAAGCTTCGTGGCGGACCATAAGGAAGCCGTCGTGGGTACGATCAACCTGGATTATCGCAGTCTGTATCACCATTTTGAATGCGCCACATACATGTATGGTGTGGACTGCATCGGAGAAATCGAAGAGGATTTTCTGAAGCTTCTGCCAAATTGCAAGATGGTGACAAGAGAAACCATGAAAAAGGAAAAGCTCACCCGAAAAGCCACCGGCATCATATTGAAAGCCATTGCCCCTCTTCTTTAGAAAGGCAGATCGCCTTATTCCGGAAGTGCCCATTTACTGTCACCTTATGCATACCATGGACCTGTTTTATTCGTCTCAAAGACGCCCATGTTGTTTCCGCTTGGCTCATGACCAGGCAGGAATTTCATGGGCGTCTTTTCTTTTTTTCTGAAACCTTACTTCTTCAGCAGCGCGGTTCTGTAGGGAAACACCTCCGCTGTCATCATGCCCTTCATGACTGCCGGATCCTTCTTCATGAATATTCGGGCTTCTTCCTCATTATCCGCCTGAAAGATCACAATCCCGAATCCATTCTCGTCTACAGCGTCTGTCTTTCCTGCTGTGACCACAACTCCTTCCTCACAGAGCTTCTTCAGCCTCTTAAAGTGGTCCTGGATGATCTCATGATGTTCTCCGGTCCAGCTCTTTTCATCATGATACTCCGGCTTCAGTTTCAGCACATAGATATATTCTCTCATCTTCTGCTTCCTCCGATTGTTTTCGCTTTCTTTCTAGTATATCATCTGAAGTAAGAAACAGCCTCACACGGCTATGAAAAGGAGCAGTTCCTATGAAAGTGAACAGAGAAATGATTGATCCCCAGCTGAGAAGAAGAGGCTATCTTTTTGATCTTTTCATGAGGAGCAGAAGTGAAGGAGGCTTTCTCCGGTCCATGAAGCGGGCCAGAAGACTCACTTCCCTCCTGAAAGGAAGAGGAAAGAAAGGACTGAAGAAGAAGGAAGTGCATCTCCTTCGTAAAAACGGCTCCAGGCTACGTCTTTGCATCTACGAGCCCATGGAAAAGCCAGGCCGCTTGGTGCCGGGTGTACTCTGGCTTCATGGGGGAGGCTATGCCCAGGGCATTCCGGAGCAGAGTGCAGGCACCTGCAAAAGACTTATGGATACAAAGCCCTGTGTCATCCTCGCACCGGATTATCGCCTCTCCATAGATGCGCCCTATCCAGCTGCTCTGGAGGATGCCCATCTTACACTTCTCTACATGAAGGACCATGCAAAAGAGCTCGGCATCCGAAGGGATCAGCTCATGGTGGGTGGTGAAAGCGCTGGAGGCGGTCTTGCAGCAGCCCTTACACTTTATGCAAGAGACAGGAAAGAAGTGAACATCGCGTTTCAGATGCCCCTCTATCCCATGATCGACCCTTCCGGGACCACAGAATCCGCAAAGGAGAACAATGCACCCATCTGGAATCAGAAGACCAATTCCTTTGCATGGAAGCGCTATCTGGGCGATCTTTACGGGGAAGTGCTCCCAGTTTACGCGGCTCCTTCCCTGGCTAGGGATTATTCCGCTCTGCCTCCTGCACTATCCTTTGTGGGAGACCTGGAACCGTTCAGAGATGAAACCATAGCCTATATGGAGAATCTCAGAAACGCCGGTGTTCCAGTAAGCTTCAGGCTCTATAAGGGCTGCTACCACGGATTCGACCTCATCTGTCCCAGAGCGAACATCAGTGAAGAGGCCACCACCTTCTTTCTGGATGGATTCGGCTATGCTGTAGACCATTATACCGCTGCGCAGCCCTGATTCCCTGCAGGAAATCAGGGAGGAGATATTTCCATTGTGTAAATTATACGTGCTGCGTGGATTTTTTTCTTTTCCCAGATACCCCTTTCTGGTATACTGAAAAAAACTTTCAGCCAAAGAAGGAGGAGTCCATTTGCCGTTTTTATCATCTCTGTTTCGTAATCCCTCATCCATGGAACATCCTGGAGCACGTTCAAATGTTCCGGACATTCCAGAAAAGCATAGAATCCGCTACCTGGTCTTCGTATCCCTCATGACTTTAGTCACAGGGTTCCTGTTCAACAGCCCCATGGAGATTCTGTCAGGCCTCGGAAGAATTATGACCTCATCCAGCATTCTTCTCACCGACTACATGGCAGTGGGAAACATCGGCTCCGCCTTTGTAAACAGCGGTATCCTCATGCTTCTTTCCATCTTCATCGCTATGAGAAGCAATACCTCCGTCAGCGGACCGCTGATTGCAGCTGTATTCACCATAGGAGGATTTGCTTTCTTCGGAAAGAATCTCTATAACATATGGCCCATCATGGGAGGCGTTATGTTATATTCGAAGTATCAGAAGGAGCCCTTCGGTAAATTCATTCTGCCTGCCTTTTTCGGTACTGCATTAGGCCCTCTTGTGAGCCAGATCTCCTTCGACTTCGCTCTGGACCCCGTCCTTAGTCTGCCTCTGGGGATTCTTGCAGGAGTCACCGCAGGATTCATCCTGCCGCCCTTAGCCAACCATTTCATACGATTCCACCAAGGGTATAACCTCTACAACATCGGATTCACCTCCGGCATCGTGGGACTTCTCTTTATGAGTCTTCTGCGTGGAATAAACCTCAACAATCCGCCCACGGCCATTCTTCTTGAAGGGCATATGCAGGGACTTGCGGTGTATCTCACCATCCTGTTTCTTTCCATGGTTCTCTATGGATTCGAAACCTGTCAGGATATCGGAAAGGGACTTGGTCATCTCTTCGCCCACCCCGGACGGCTGGTATCCGACTTTGTGGCATCAGACGGATTTCCCGTGACCCTCATCAATATGGGGCTTCTGGGATTCATTTCCACAGGGTATGTGATTCTCACTGGAGGAACACTGAACGGTCCCATCCTGGGCGGAATCTTCACGGTGGTGGGCTTTGGCGCCTTCGGTAAGCATGTGAAGAACGTGCTTCCGGTGATGGCAGGAATCTATCTGGCCAATCTCGTCTTCATGTGGGAAGTGACGTCCATCGGTTCTCTCCTGGCAGCCCTTTTCGCCACAACCCTTGCCCCCATCGCCGGTGCCTACGGCATTGTGCCCGGAATCCTGGCAGGATTTCTCCACATGGCCGTGGTCATGAATGTGGGCTATCTTCATGGAGGCATGAACCTCTACAACAACGGATTCTCAGGTGGATTTGTGGCCGCAATACTGGTCCCCATCCTGGATTCTCTGAAAATCAACACGAATACCTGGGAGGATGAACGCTAATGCAGAACAGAATCAGATCCGTAAAAATACTGGAAGAAGTCATCGGATACTTCATCCATCATGAAATCGACCAGATGGACATCAAATTCTTTGCAGATGATGAAAAAATGGATATCACCGTTACCGGAACAACAGATACGCCTCCCAGAGATCTCGAAAGTCTGGAAAGTCTTCTCAATGAACCTCGGAAGCAGGAATACGAAGAATATTACTGGGGACTTCTGGGTGCCACAGGAAAACGTCAGGAACTTCGACTTCTGGGTTCTCTTGTGGACAGCGGCACCGCAGTCTATGAAAATGGAGTGCTCACAGTGAACGTGAAAAGAAGCTACTGAAAAACATCTCTTTTTATTCGAAATAACAGCACATGTAAAGGAAACAAAAGGATGCACAGAGATCCTCTTGTTTCCTTTCTTCTATACATGGTTTGACCGCATAAAGGTGCCCGAACAAAGGTGCAGCTGATCGCTCATGGGTGCTCTACAGGATTTCCTGGAAGAACGCAAAAAAGACCCTTTCCAGCCGCAAAGTCACTGCACACCAGTGGAAAGGGTCCCCTCTAATCAATCAGTATGAAAGCGCCGTCAAGCCAGGACCTGAAACAAAGAATTCATTTTGAGACGGTCTCTCTTCGATCCTCTTGCATGCTTTTATCGTCCGGGCTGCTTTGACCTGCATTCTTCAAGGGTTTCAATTTTCTCAGAAGCAGCCTGCCAATAATGAATCCTAGTACAATACCTGCTGCATGAGCAGGTCCGCCGACTGAAACTGATGGATTCTGGATTGTCAGAACTGCATTCACAATAAATAATGCAATCAGCCAATACTTGGATTTGGATCGCAAGATGACTGTATCAGGTCGGATCGCTGCATACGCAGCAACAATTCCAAAAGATGCAGCAGAAGCTCCTGCGATGGGTCCACCAGTATACTCCACAAAAGAGGTATACCCTAGAATCGTCCAGCTGCCAATCAAGCCACATAGAATATAGATGAAGTAAATGACTTTCGCATGGGTCTCCCTAACCAGTTGTGTCCCGAAAACAAGGACCAGCAGCATGTTCAGCAGAACATGAATATGAATTTCATGAGAAAAAAACACCGTCACTACAGTCCAGGGTTTCTCCATGACCATGGACAGGTCCGGATCAAGGAGAAACACGCCAGATAGGCCAGGAAACGCATTCAATAGGATATAAACGACAAGATTGATCAGAACCAATGTCACCACAGCCTGATTATTCAGCAGATATTTTCTAAGTCTCATTCCGCACCCTCCAATTCACAGCGCATCTTAAGCTTTTGCATTTCTTTTTTTAACCCCTGTATGCTTTCCTTCGGTTTTCATTTCAGAAGCATTGCAGATATACCTGCAATGATCAGCGTCATTAGACCTGCTCCTAAAGCCAGCAGGATTTTCTGATACAGTCTTTTCCCCTCTTCCCTTGCCTTTGCAAGGTTATCCAGCCCCGTTCCTTGTGTGAAGGCGATGATTTCACGATAGGTCTGGATATCATACTCTTTCTTCTTTTTTTCCACTTTCACTGCAACATAGAATGTGACCCCCGCCAGAACCACCCAGATGACTATGCCCACATCGCCCAGGTAATGGACAAGCGCCACGGGTGATAGGATCACTAGAGCAAGCAGTATTCCAAATACATTGCTCAGTTTTTCGAACTTCTTCTGATCTTCGTTTTGTACCTGTTTCTTCATAACTTCAATATCTCCTTTGATTAGATTGTCGATGGAGGTTTCGAAGACTTCACTCAGAAGTATAAGACTGTTCACATCGGGATAGCTTTTGTCATTCTCCCAGTTAGAGATTGTCTGCCTGGATACAAAAATTCTCTCAGCAAGTCCATCCTGAGATATGGACATTTCGTTGCGATATTTCCTGATCTGTTTTCCGAGTTCCATTTCTTCCCCTCCTTCATCATCCACTCTACTCAAATTCATGAGATTTCGCCATCAAAAGTCTTTTACATGCTCTATATTTGCCCTTTTTTTCTTTGTCAACGGTTTTTGACAGGTGCTTAGGATCTAGCTGTCACAGTTCTTGCAGGGATTTCAGATCCTGATCACAAAGTATCCGCGACGACATTGCGGTCTACCTTGAAGAAGTCTTTTTCTTCAGAGAAGTCTTCCCATCGAACAGATCATCTGAAAGTGATTTCGTAATTCTACCTGTCTTCACCATAGTCCGGCCTATTGTATGGCGACTTAAGATCATCACCAGCAGGCTGTTCATGGCCTTTTACTTTTCAGCAGGCGATCAGACAAATATTATATATGCAAAGTATACCATATCAATAATCAGAACTGAAAGAAAAACCTTCCCTCACTGCAGGGTTTAATCAAAATCCAATTTACCCTTCCCGAGTTTCGAGCTGAATATCAACACACAAACCCCGTAATCCACTTCTCATCCATGGATTACGGGGTTGATTCATCAGGAAATCCTGCAATATTACAATTCTCAAGTTCTGAGCTTTTTTCATCAGGTGGAGACATCAATCTCATTATACACATCATCCGCTATCTTTATGACCAGCTTAATGGGCAGTGCCACAATGATTTCATAGGACTTGCTGATCCAGCCCATATCCTCATGAATGGATAGAGGAACAATTTCTTCCGGAAGTCTGTGCAGCATCACAGATCCGTCTTTGATCTCCAGCTTTCCTTCGTAGGTTATCCCATTGTGTTCAAACGGAAAAGCTATATTTTTCTGTCCTTCCTCCTCCAGGCTGTGACTGAAGATTTCTCTGCCATCCTTCTCCACAATGATGCGCTTTTCTCCGCCACCTGTAGAAGTAGTGAAATGAAACAGAAGTGCAGGAACAAAACTGATCAGGATCAGTGAGAACAGGATGATCACATCCCACTTTTTTGCTTGGAGTGCTATTCCACTCCCGTGAAGTTTTCTCAGCATATTGGCCTCCCATGGTGTTCTATGAAAAGAAGTGCGACAGTGAGAGTCTCTTCTCACTCCTTCTGAACAGATCCGCGCTAAACGCAAATCATTCGCATCTAGAAATTATACAGTATCTTCAGCTGAGGCACAACCATTCTGCCAGATATTTCACATTATCACAGGCCCCTTTTATGGATCCTTCCTGGGTAGCCTGCTCAGAGTGCTTACACTTGGATTGGCCTCCCCGAATTTCTCCATGACAGCCTTCACCACTTCTTCCCGTGAAAGCCCTTCCTTTTCCTTCTCTTTGATGAGACGGTACGCATTGAATAAGGGAGAAGGTCCTATTTCAGAAGAGAAGTGCCCGATGCCCTGGTTCCAGGCGAAAAGCTCGAAAATCTCATCCAGCTCCGCCACGCTGGTGCCCAGCGCATAGGATTTGATCAGTTCCCGGGTGGCCTGTCTCAGTCTTCCGGCGCCCACGGCATTGCTCATGGAGAGAAGAAGCTTCATTCTCTGGGAGAGGGCGCTTTCTTCCTTGTCCCAGATCATCTGCCAGAAATTCACGGCTGTCTCCGCCATTTCCTCACTCACCGCCTTGTAGTTGAGAAGCGCCGTAGGCTTCAGAGGCATGTCCGATCCATCCGGATAGATCTTCTCACCGAGTTTCACTCTGAAAAAGCTTGCCTTGTACTCACTTGGGGAAACTTTCTCCAGATGATTAGTAAATCCCAGCTTCTCCATGGAAGCATACAGAGGCTTCGGCTCGAAACTCTGAATGATGGTGATGCCTTGCCCCACTTCCACAGACTCCGCCTGATGCAGAATCATAGGCAGAATATTCCCTTCCAGTTCTCTCACATCCAGCACTTTGAATGTACTGATCCGATCTTCCCATTCCTGTTTCATGATACTCCCTCCAGTTTTCGGTTTTTCATTTCCTTCTGAGTGAATCCAGCACATACTTCTCTCTTCTCATTTCTTCAACCTGCCCCCCTTAGCGGAGTTCTAGCTCCCATGCCCTACAGATCTTCCACTTCCACCACCAGAAGCCGCCTTTCCTCCACGCGAAACCGGATATTCTTCCCTGCAAAGGAAAGACCATAGATACGGTCCGGGTCCTTCTGATAAGAAGGTCTCGGATCTTCCGCCAGTACTTCCTTCAGTGTCTCCAACTTATCGGAAGGGATTCTGTCCACAAGCGCTTCTGGAATATCCACAAGCAGCCTCACCTTTTCCACTTCTTCGAAGATGCCTGATGTGGCATCCGGATGGCTGTCGCCATAGGGAATATAGGGCTTGATGTCAAAAATAGGCGTGTTATCCATAAGATCTGCCCCCCTTACATAGAGAACAGGCCCCAGTTTCTCATCCATCTCCACTCTTTCCAGTTTCACGGAAGAAAGACCCAGATGATTGGGCCGGAAGGGCGAGCGTGTGGCAAAGACCCCCATTCTGGTATTCCCTCCTAATCTGGGAGGACGCACCGTTGGGGACCATCCCTTCTCCGTATTCTCGGAAAACTGCCAGATGAGCCACAGATGGGAATAGTGCTCGATGCCCTTCACCGCCGCCTCACTTCTGTACTCCGGTTCAAAAACGATTCTTCCTTCCAGGTGTTTCACCAGACCGCTCTGCCTGGGAATACCGAATTTAGAAGGAAAATCCGTCTGAATCCTCGCAATGACTTCTATTTCTATGATATTTTTCTTCTCTGTACTCATTTTCATACCCCTTCTGTTCATGTCTCTCTATTCTGTCCTCTGTTTCCTTGCACTATGATACTCCCTCGTAGACGAGCCAGTTCTCCCAATTACCGCTCACGCTCACAGGAGTTCTCTGAAAAACCTCAGCGCATTGAGGCTGAAGATCTTCTCGATTTCACCAGTCCTGAACCCTCTTCTCTCCAAGGCAGCCACCAGAAGATGCATTTTCGATGCATCCTCAAGGTCCAGCGTCTCCTCGATGCCGTCAAAATCCGAGCCCAGGGCGATGACATCAATGCCTGCCACATTCCGGACATGTTCTATATGATCCACCACCGTTTCCGCTGTTCCTCTGCCCTGAAGCCTGTCTCTATCCTCATCCAGAAAGCCGAAGTAGTAGTTCATGCCCACAAGCCCGCCTTTTTCCGCCAGAACCTTCAGCATGTCATCCGTGAGGTTTCGCGGATGACTGCATAGACTTCTTGCATCAGAATGACTGGCAAGAAAGGGCTTTCCGGCATACCTTGCCACATCATAAAAGCCCTCATCAGAGAGATGAGACACATCCACCATGATGCCCAGCCTTTCCATTTCAGAAAGGAAGGCTATCCCCTGTTCCTTCAGTCCTTTAGATGAACCGGACTCTTCCTTCCCGAAGTTCGTGGCTGGATACCCGATGGGGTTCTCATAGTTCCAGGTGAGGGTGATCATGCGGACACCCAGACGATGGACCATGCGAAGGACCGAAAGATCTCCCTCCGTGATGCCTCCGTCTTCGATGGATAGAAGGGCTGAAATCTTTCCCTCTTCACGATTTCTCTCTATGTCGGAAAAACGGTAGACCGGTGCCATGTCATGTACATGCTCTTTCATGATCTGATGAAAGACATCAATCTCCTGCAGCGCTTCCATAAGGGGGTATGAATGGCTGTTTCTGGCGTCTGTGAACGCCGCGAAGCACTGAAGAAGGTAGTCGCCTTTCTTCAGCTTTCCGAGATCCACATGGAGATCATTCTCACCGAATGTCTTCTCAATGCCGCTTAATCTCGCCTTATTCAGTGCCATGAGCGTATCACAATGGAGATCCACTGCTTTCATCTTCATCCCTTCTTTCCTGCTGCTTTATTTATTTCTATTATAGTCCTACTGAATTAAATAGAACAAATAAACCTGCCTTTCTTGAAGAAAATCTCTTTTTTCTTGTTCATATCTTTATCAGATTGTTTAAACCTTTGTCACGAAGTTAACAGATTTCCTCTCGCATTCAATTCACATTGTACACCAGTTGATTCCAGACTCCTTATTGCTATAGTGAAGGTATAAGTGTCAGGTGTTTTTTCGTAGTATTTCCAATGTGATAGAAAAACAAGGAGGTTTATATCATGTCAAAACCCGTTGTTTCTGTAGTGAAAAGTGGTCACCTGCCCGGAAATGCATCTTTTCTGGCTGGAAAATTCGAACGTAGACAGGATGATCTGGAACTGATCAAGAAAGCGGTGAAGGAATCCATCGAGATGGCTGTCGGTTCTATTGACACCATTGTGAAGGAAGGGCAGACCGTCCTCATCAAGCCGAACATCGCCTTCCTTGCCCCACCTGAAAGTTTTGCCGTGGTGGATCCCCGTATGATCGAAGCTGTGGTCTGGTATTTCAAGACCTATTCCAAAGCGAAAGCTGTATGGATCGGTGACAATCCTTCCTTAGGGATGCATGTAGGAAAAGCAAGACCCGCTCTGGAAGCCGCCGGCATGACCGCCGCTGCCATTGCTGGTGGAGCAGACCGGATCATCTATTTCGATGAGGAACCTCTTGTGGATGTGGATATTGAAGGAGCCACCTTCTTCCGGCACGCTAAAGTCTTCAAGCCTTTCCTTGATGCGGATGTAGTCATCAATCTTCCGAAACTTAAGGTCCATCTGGCCGGAACGGTGACATTAGGACTCAAGAACTGGAACGGCATTGTGCCCAATGTTCATCCATCCGGAGAACAGCAGGGCGTGCATCGTGTGGATCTGGGACAGAAAATGGCCGACATGTACAGAATCCGAAAAGCGGATCTCACCATTGTAGACGCACTCATCGGTATGGAAGGCCAGGGTCCTCATGCCGGAACCCCAGTGGAAATGAATCTGGTCATTGCAGGTACGGATACTGTGGCAGTGGATGCTGTGAGCGCAACCATCATGGGGTTCGAACCCATGGAAGTTCCTGCCATCAGGTGTGCAGGAACCGAGAAGCTGGGTGAAATCGACCTGAACAGGATTGAAGTGGTCGGTGAATCCGTAGCATCCGTGAAACGATTCTTCAAACGTCCCAATGGAGACCCCATCGGTATGTATAAAGACATCACCGTATTTGCGCAGCAGACCTGCCCAGGCTGCTATGTCAACGTTCGTGGCGCACTGGACTCCTTCGTGAACACTGGAATCGACATGGAGAAGTTTGTAGAGGAGAACGGAGCTGTCATGGTCATCGGTGGTGGCGTACCGGACTTTGAACCAGAAATGGCCATCGGCAAGAACCTCTTCATTACAGGAGACTGCTGGAAATACTTCCCAAGCAGAGAAAAAGTGGAGCAGGCAGCAGAACTGGCCAAGAGTGTCACCTATTATCCCGGCTGTGCACCTGTCTATATCTTCTCTCAGCTGAACAAAGATCTCCAGAGCCTTGCAAAAGAAAAGGAACTCGTGAGATAATGGAAAAAGGAAAGTCTCTCTGTAAAAGCTGAGACTTTCCTTCCTGTAATGACATTTACAGAAATATGATAGAATGTTTATTTATGGAAATCATAACATCCGATTATCCCCGATCTGGAACAGAGCAAAAACGCTCTTTCCGGAATCAGAATCCATGGAGGTACTTATGTCAAATCCGAGAAAAATAACCTATACGGCTCTATTTCTGGCTTTCAGTATCCTGCTGCCCCAGATCTTCCATCTGTTCGGAGGAACCGGACCGGTCTTCCTGCCCATGCACATTCCAGTGCTCCTGGCGGGGCTTTATCTGGGTGGCATTCAGGGTGCACTCATCGGTTTTCTGGCACCGATCTTCAGCTCCTTCCTTACAGGTATGCCGGTGATCCCCATTCTATACTTCATGATTGTAGAGGTCACCGTCTATGGATTTGCTGCAGGCTTCTTCTATCAGAAGAAGAAACTGAATATCTATGTTTCACTCATTCTTTCCATGATCGTGGGAAGAGTGTTTCTTGCCCTGACGGTGTTTACACTGCAGCCGCTGCTGGGACTGAAAATCTCACCTGCTGCCTATTTCACAGGAGCACTCCTGACTGGAATCCCTGGAATGCTGATTCAGCTTCTCTTCATCCCTGCAATGATCAGACTTCTTGAAAAGGCGGGTGAACATGTTGTCAGAAACAATGCTTAGACTTCTGGAAGAAAAAAATGCCGCATGTCTCATCTACCGTGGGGAGAAGCTTCTTCACCGCTCCCAAAGCATCGGCGTAAAGCCGCTGCTGGAGTTCATGGAGAAATATCCGGAAGGATCTATTGCGCATGATCTTCTGCTCATCGACAAGGTCATCGGAAAAGCCGCCCTTCTCCTGTCTGTACTGCTGGGCATTAAAACCATCCATACGCCTGTGGCAAGTAAAGCTGCGGTGGAGGCTGCGAAAATTCATGGTGTAATGCTCCATGCAGAAACCGTGGTTCCCTATATCACAAACAGGGAGAAAAACGGAATGTGTCCGCTGGAGCAATCCGTATTGGACACCAATGATCCCCAGGTGGCGCTGGAGAACATCAGAGCAGCCATAAGAATACTCATGGCAGGTAAAAAGACCGTCGATAACGATATATCCTTTTCTGCTCTGGAAGCCGCGCCGTATTATCATCACTGACACCGTGATTCCGCATTAACCAGTCAATATTTTAAAGGCCGATCACAAGATCCGGATTATTCTTAAGAAAAAGAAGGAAGAAGCGCATCAAAACAGGTGCGCTTCTTCCTTTTCTGTTTTGAAATCATTCATTAAACCTTCCTTACTGCATCAGGACCGGAAGATCAGGAAACCACATTCACCGGCTTGCCTTCCAGATAAGACTTCAGATTTAATACTGCAAGATTCATGAGCCGCTTCCTTGTCTCTTTGGGTGCCCAGGAGATGTGAGGCGCGATGAATAGATTCTTCGCTTTCTCCACTTCCTCCTCATATACGATTATCGCTAAAGACAAAGAAAGCCTCCGAAAAATCGGAGACTTTCTGAACTGCTTTTTTAGAAGAACATCTGCACCAGTAGAGTGGCCAGAAGGATGATGAAGGCTCCTCCGAGTCGAGATGAGATCTGGGCAAATGGCATCAGTTCCATTCTGTTTGCTGCTGTAAGAACAGCAACGTCTCCAGTTCCTCCCATGTTCGCCATACATAGTCCTGCAGTGATGGCAGCTTCGATTGGATAGAACCCAACCATCTTACCAACCACCATGGATCCGATGATGACTCCGATGATGACAAGTGCAACAAGAACGATGAACTGCAGGGATAATGCATCAATAACCTGTCCCAGGTTCGTGTATGCGATACCGATACCCATAAGCAGCGCGGATGTCCAGTTCTTGGCCACAAAGTTGTACCAGGAAGCACAAGCCTGTTCCAGTTCACGTGGAAGAAGGTTCATTGCCTTGGCTACAGCTACGGAGATGATCATCCATGCATAGGAATGGATATCCAGTCCGAATGCGGTTTCGAATCCCCATCCGACGATTCTACCGAATACGAAGAATACCACAGCGATGGCAATACCTTTTCCGAAGTCTGTCAGGGAAGGTGTGAATACTTCATCTTTTGCATGAAGATCTGTATCTTCTCCGATTTCCATGAGCTTACCGTTACCGGATAGGGAAGGTCTGCTCTTTCCGAGTTTGTCCAGAAGACCAGCTGCAACGATGGCCATGGCATTACCAAGAGCCACTGCAGGAACCAGTCTTGACAGAATTTCTTCTGCTGGAACATTCATGGCAGATGCGAATACTTCTGAAATCGGAACGGCACCAGCGCCCATTCCACCACCTACAATCGGAATACCGATATAAGCCATGGATTCAAAGAAGGTGTATCCGAAGATCAGACCGCCGACGCCAACCAGTGCAAGTGCCACCGCAACTGCTCCTAAAATGGTTGGGAAGTATCTGATGGCTGCTTTCATAAGAAGCTTCTTGCTCATTCCTAGAATAGAACCTGTAATGAGTGCTGCGATGTAGAAGTCCAGGAATCCGCCACCCTTCATGAAGGTGTTCACATTCTCTGTCACGGACTCAGGAAGAATACCAAAATAAACAAGTGCTGCGGAACCGAAGATAATAACGATTGGTCCGCCTCCGAAGAATGTGTTGATGATTGGTGTCTTGTTTCCGATGAGGTTCAGCAGTGCGCCTACCACCATCATGAATGCGAAAGCACCGATCATACCGCCAGGTAATACATCAAGAATAATTCCGACCACTACTACGACCAGTAAGGCCAAGTAGACTGGGATGCTGAGTCCCATGATTTTTGTGTCTTTCATATAAGTTCCCCCTAATATAATATTATATAAACACTCTTTGAGTGACTATACCTTGTAGATCGCATCCAGAATGGTTCCGTCACGGTATTCACTGACCGCAACAATCTGGTCGCTCTTTCCCCTTTTTTCCGCAATTCCTGTATAGAAGTCCGCAATCTTCTTCAGTTCGTGGATATCCATGATCTTCAGACTGGTTTCCTCTTTCAGTTTATCAATCAGCTCCTTGTGCTTCGGATTGATGGCAATCCCGCGGTCCGTGACCAGTACATCCACAGTTTCCCCAGGTGTGGTTACTGTGGTCACTTCATCCACAAGGCAGCTGATTCTGGAATTCACAAGCTTGGATACAATGATGGAAAGCTTGGAACCTGCCGCTGTATCCGCATGTCCGCCGGAACCACCAAGAATGATGCCATCGCTTCCTGTGGTGACATTGACGTTGAAATCCAGATCGATTTCACTGGCCCCAAGAATCACCACATCCAGTTTGTTCACGATGTTATCCGGATTGTTGATGTTCGCATAGGTATGCGCACTCATCTTGATGTGGTTCTCGTTGACCTTGATGGATTCCACCGCATCCAGATTGAAGCACTGAACATCATACAACTTTTCAAAATAACCTTCTTTCAGGAGATTCACCAGATAATCCGTAATACCACCTGATGCGAAGGATCCTGTGATCTTCTTTTCTTTCATGATCTTTTTCAGCTCATTGGCCACAGCTAAGGAAATCCCCCCTGCTCCTGTCTGAAAACTCATTCCGTTATTGAGCAGTCCGCTGTGTTCTATGAGCTTCGCCGCATCACGTGCGATCTTCAGCCCCACCGGATCCTTGGTGATCTGTGTCGTTCCACTGACAATTCCCTTAGGATCTCCTATGGAGTCCACCTTCACCACATAATCCACCAGATGTCCTGGAATTTCAGGCTGGTTCACAGTCTCTGCTGTGTAGTCCGTGATGGCTACCACCTGCTTCGCCGTTTCGGCATCCGCATGGGCATAACCGAGCACCCCGCAGGATGCAGGTCCTTCGGAACCTGTAAGACTGCCATTGGCATCCACTGCAGGTGCTGCAATGAAAGCCACATCCACAACCACTTCTCCTTCAAGCATGCTTCTGGGTCTTCCTCCATGAGTGGTCATATGGCAGATTTCCTTCACCTTGCCCGTGCTGATGGCAACGCCAACAGGTCCTGAGATATAGGATGCAAGGACTTTGGTCACTGTTTCATCTTCAAACATGGGCACAAGGCACGCATGGCAGGGAAACAGTGAAGTGGCTGCAACCGTCATGTTCTTTATTCCTCTTTCATGAAGCTTTTCCATGACCATGGGCAGCACATAGTCTCCATTTCTCATATGGTGATGAAAACTTACTGTCATTCCGTCATGAAGATCCAGCTTGTCCAGAACTTCATCCAGGTTTTCAGAAAAGACCGGTCTTTTCGCAAGATCCTTTTTCGGAGAGACGAATTCGTGAGCCTTCACATTCTTGAAGGGTCCCTCGTATGGTCTGTCCAGTCCTTCTCTTCCTATTGAATTTCTCATCTGACTAACCCCCATTTCCTGGCAGAGTCGACAATCTGCTCTGCTCTTTTAATCACAGGCAGATCCACCATCTTCCCTTTATAACTGAATACGCCAAGACCTTTCTTCTCCGCTTCTTCCGCTTCTGAGATTATGATCTGCGCTTCTTCGATTTCTTCCTGTGTAGGTGAGAACACCTCATGAATGGTCACGATCTGGCGGGGATTGATGGCCAGTCTGCCGCCGAATCCGATGGACTTGGCAAATCTTGTATCCGCTTCCAGGCCTTCCACATCATCAATATCCGTATAGGGCGTATCCAGTGCATCGATCCTGTAGGCTCTTGCAGCGGTGGCCACCAGATATCTGGCATACTCTATTTCCTTGCTCTCCTTGGTTCTCTTGATGCCCATGTCACTGGAGAGATCCTCTGCACCGAGCAGTATCGCATCGATACGGTCCGAGGACTCGATGATGTTTTTAAGATCGATGAGTCCCATGGCGCTTTCGATGATCAGCAGCAGTTTTGTCTTCTTCCCTGTATGATGGACTTCTTCCAGTCTCTCGATTTCCTTCGCCATGGTCTGAACCGATTCCACGCTGGCCTTCGGAATGACGATTCCGTCAGGCTTTGCAGGAATGATGCTTTCCAGATCTTCCTTCCAGTACGGTGAATCCAGCGGATTCACTCTTACAGTCACTTCCACACCCTGCATAGGCAGAAAGGACAGAGCTTCTCTCACAAGAATTCTTGCCGCATCCTTTTCCTTCAAGGAAACCGCATCCTCCAGATCGAATATGATGGAGTCCGCTTCAAGGCAATCTGCTGAAGTCAGCATTCCCGGATTGTTTCCAGGCATAAACAGTAAACTTCTTCTACTCATACGCTCTTCTCACCGCCGTTTCCACTCTTGCTCTTATGGTGTAATCGAGAGCTCCGCGATCCTCCACGAGGATTCTGCACTGCTCCACATTCAGTCTCGCAAGCGTTTCTCTTATGACTTTTTCAATCTGCTTCCCGAAGGTCTCCATGACCGAACTCTCAATGGAGAGGTCGATTCCACCTTCTCCTGGCACAATACGAACCTGACAGTCATTGGACTGCAGTGTTCCGGCTATAGCCTGTTTTCTGATTTCCATTTCCTACCTCACACTCTTTCTTACTCTGTTTAACTTGTTAACGGTTTCACATTTTTCCTAAGAGAAGGATGAATCATTTCAATTCATCCTCATGTTCCTCTTAAATTCTGGCAAGGCCCTGTTCCTTCGCTTTTTCAGCAACGGCTTTGGCCACCACTTCAGCTACTCTTGGGTCGAAGGCATTGGGAATCACATATTCTTCACTCAGCTCCTCATCGGATATCAGAGATGCGATGCCTTCTGCCGCAGCAAGCTTCATTTCTTCCGTGATCTTTCTTGCTCTCACATCCAGGGCGCCTCGGAAGAGTCCCGGGAAGGCCAGCACATTATTCACCTGGTTCGGGAAGTCGGAACGTCCTGTTCCCACAACTCTCGCTCCACCAGCTACCGCATCCTCGTAGGTGATTTCAGGCTCCGGATTCGCCATGGCGAAAATGATGGCATCCTTCTTCATGGTGGCGACCATTTCCTTGGTGATGACTTTCGGCGCACTGACACCAATGAAAATATCCGCTTTGGTCATGGCTTCTGCCATGGTCAGGTTCTCATTCTCATTATTGGTGATCTCTGCAACTTCCTTTTCAACGAAGTTGTAGTTCTCCATCTGACTCTTATTCAGGATACCTTCTTTATTGAAGGCATAAATGTTGGCAATGCCCAGATTCTTCATCATCTTGATGACGGAGCTGCCTGCTGCACCTGTACCGGAAATGACTGCCGTGCAGTTCTCCGCTTTCTTTCCCACAAGCTTCAGTGCATTCATGATTCCTGATGTGACCACGATGGCTGTACCATGCTGATCGTCATGGAATACCGGAATATCCAGCTCTTCTATCAGGGTTCTTTCGATTTCCACACATCTGGGTGCACTGATGTCTTCCAGATTGATGCCACCGAAAGTGGGTGCAATACGCTTTATGGTTTCAATGATTTCCTTCGGATCTTTCGTATCCAGCACAATGGGAATTGCATTGACTCCTGCGAAACGTTTGAATAAAACTGCCTTTCCTTCCATGACAGGAAGCGCCGCTTCCGGTCCGATGTCTCCCAGTCCTAATACGGCGGTTCCATCAGATATGACTGCCACGATATTCCCCTTCCATGTGTATTTATATGCATCATCCTTATTTTTCGAAATCTCGATACAAGGCTGAGCCACACCAGGAGTATATGCAATAGACAGATCCTCTTTCGTCTCCAGAGGTGCCTTCAGTTCCACACTGATCTTACCTTTCCATTCCTCATGTTTTTTTAGTGCAATTTCATAATAATTAGCCATTATTTCCTCCACTCTCCCGATCATATTCATAACATGCTGTGCTTCCGCACCTGTTAAATATTATCATTAATAGAATATTAACATATATTCCAGGAGGTGTAAACGAATTAACAGCTTTGATATATCCGTGTTATCAATCTGATAATTCAGCACTGTATGGTTTACATTGAGGATAAAAACCCGTCATTGCAGATCATGAGCCCATCCAGCCTTATAACACAATGTTCATTTTTACTTTGATTCACAAAAGATTCGCAGCTTTATTCTGAAATCGACATAAAATGAGACAATTTGTATGGAGTGTCTCTTTCACATTCAATTTTTCAGCCTTTAAATATTTCTCTATGATTTTTCACCAGAAATTTTATCATTCTGATAATTATGCAGTGTCTGCTAAAAATCCATATAATCGACTACCTTAAAAATTACCGGTATGATATACTACTTCTTAAATCAGCCGGAACAGACACCTGTTCTGGCAGTGTATCGTATAGAAGGGGGAAAATTATGCACGCTATAGAAAAAATCATGGCGAAGGCTGCCGGAAAGGATCATGTCTCCACCGGAGAGATTGTCATGGCTAAGATCGATTTTGCGGAAATCAACGATCTGTATCTGCAGACCGTATACTCATTCAGAGAAATGGAAGGTACCACAGTATGGGATAAGGACAAGGTCGCTTTCGTCTTTGATCACTATGCTCCAGCTTCCACCATGAAGGCGGCTCAGATCCATAAAGAGATGAGAGCCTTTGCCAGGGAACAGAATCTCACCCATCATTTTGACATCAATGCAGGTGTCTGTCATCAGGTTATGCCTGAAGCTGGACTTATATATCCTGGCATGATTCTTCTTGCCACAGACTCCCACACAACCACACACGGCGCATTCGGTGCACTGGGTACAGGCATCGGTGCCACAGATATGGCAACAGTTCTAATGACCGGAAAACTCTGGATGAGAGTACCTGAAGTCATTGAAATCAGAATCACCGGAAATCCTTCCAGAAGCGTCATGCCAAAAGACGTGATTCTGCATGTATTGGGGAAGATCAAAGCAGACGGTGCGGTGTATAAGGCCATAGAGTTCACTGGAGACTACGTGGAGACACTGGATGTCCCAGGAAGAATGGTTCTATGCAACATGGCTGTGGAGATGGGCGCAAAGACCGCCTACATGCAGCCCAATGATAAAGTGCTGGCCTATCTGAAGGAAAGAGTGAAAACACCTTTTGAAGTGGTACATTCCGATCCGGACTTTGAATATGCCGAGTCCTATCATTTCGACGTGGAAGGACTTCATCCTCAGGTGGCAAGACCTGCCAGTGTGGATAATGTTTTCCTTCTCACATCCGATGAGAAAATCAAAGTGGATCAGTGCTTCGTCGGCACCTGTACCGGTGGTAGACTTGAGGATCTGAAAGCCGCGGCGGATGTGCTGCGTGGCAAGAAGATCGCCCATGATGTGAGACTTCTTGTGATTCCTGCTTCCAGCGAAGTCATGGAAGAAGCCATAAAAGAAGGATATCTCACCGATCTCATGCAGGCAGGGGCAACCATTTCAACGCCTGGATGCGGTCCTTGCCTGGGTGCTCATGAAGGAGTCATCGCTCCTGGTGAAGTATGCGTTACAGCATCCAACCGTAACTTCCCTGGTAGAATGGGCAGTCCTCTAGGAGACCTGTATCTGGCATCACCTAGAGCAGTTGCAGCTTCTGCGCTGACAGGATATCTGACGAATCCTGATGATCTGGAGGAGGTGTAATCATGCAGGAAATCATAAGAGGAAAAGTCCTCATTCTAGGAAAAAATATTGATACGGACCAGATCTATCCGGGTCGATATCTTGAAATCGTAAGTCCTGAAGAAATCGGGTCTCACTGCCTGGAGGGAGTGGATCCTGAAATTCCGAAGAATTTCAGGAAAGGCGATATCGTGGTTGCTGAAAGCAACTTCGGCTGCGGTTCCAGCAGAGAACATGCCCCCATCGCGCTCCTTAACATGGGTGCTTCCCTGGTCATCGCAGACTCCTTCGCCAGAATCTTCTTCAGAAACTCCATCAATCTTGGTCTGCCCCTGCTGGTGGTCAAAGGACTTTATAAGGTTCTTAAAGACGGAGAGGAAATTGAAGTGGACCTGAGAAAAGGTACCGTAACCTTACTTTCCACAGGAAAGGTTCTTCAGGGGGAAATGCTTGGAGATATGGCCATGAAGATTCTCTCCCATGGAGGCATCAAGGACATGATGCGGGAAGGAAGAGATCTCATTTAAGCCTCAATTAAATATTCAGAAGCTGTCGGATTCCGGCGGCTTCTTTTCATTTCTTCCGCATGCAGAGGAATCCCCTCTTCACACTCTTCCTCTCCTTTCAAAAAATAAAACACGAACATTAAAATATTTTTATTAAAAAACGTTTGACCTGTTCCGTATCATTTGGTATTATAAACACATGAATTGAATAATGAAAATAACTCATATAATGTCCGATAATGTGGTTCGACAGTCTCTACAGGATGACCGTAAAATATCCTACTATGAGTGAAAGTGTATCTAGGGTTCCGTTCTTCGTCCGTCGGAGAAGCTGGTCCGAGCGATACAGACATTGACTTCAATGTCACACCGATGGGAGAAAAGCCCGGACGGATAGGTTTCACTTGTATCACAGGCCTATCCTTCCGAGCTCTATTTTTTTGAACCGGAGAAATTATATATGTGTTTAGATTTTTATAAAGTTATAAGAGTGTTTTTCAGACTTCAACCAAATCAAAGCAAAATCGAGGAGGCAAACAATGAATGATTTCTTTAAGTTAAAGGAACACAACACCACAGTCAGAACTGAAGTAATTGCCGGTATCACCACTTTCGTCACCATGGCCTACATTCTGGTCGTGAATCCCATCTACCTTGCTGAAGCAGGTATGGATTTCAACGCAGTATTCATGGCAACCTGTATCTCTGCAGCAATAGGTACGCTGATCATGGGTCTTTATGCGAAACTTCCTTTCGCACAGGCACCGGGTATGGGACTGAACGCATTCTTCGCCTACACCGTGGTCCTGACCCTGGGTTACACCTGGGAAGCAGCTCTTGCTGCCGTATTCATTTCCGGACTATTCTTCATTCTCCTGACCGTCACAGGTTTCAGAGAAACCATCGTGGAAGCCATTCCGAACTCCTTAAAGCACGCCATCGGCGCCGGAATCGGACTCTTCATCGCCTTCATCGGTTTCCAGAACTCCGGAATCGTCGTGGATTCACCTGCTACCTTAATCACCCTTGGTGATTTCACACAGCCAACGGTTCTTCTTGCTGTCATCGGTCTTGTGATCACAGCTGTTCTTATGTCCAGAAAAGTAAGAGGCGGACTGCTTCTTGGTATCATCATCACGACACTCATCGGTATTCCCATGGGCGTCACCGATACCACATGGAATGCATTCTCCCTGAATATCATGCCTACCTTCGGTAAAGCATTGAACCCAGGTTTTTCAGACCTGTTAAGCATGGGCGGCGGCTTCGTCGCTGTGGCCAGCAGCATCTTTGTTGTCGTATTATCCTTCGTACTTGTGGATATGTTCGATACCATCGGAACCCTCATCGGAACTGGCGCAAAAGCTGGTATGCTTGATGAAAACGGAAAGCTGCCGAACATGAACAAAGCGCTTATGGCTGACGCCGTAGCTACAGCAGCTGGTGCTCTTCTTGGAACATCCACTGTCACAACCTACGTGGAATCCGCAGCCGGTGTTTCAGAAGGCGGTAAGACTGGTCTTACTGCAGTGACCACAGGAATCCTTTTCCTTCTGGCCATCTTCCTTGCTCCATTTGCGCTGATGGTACCAGGACAGGCAACTGCTCCAGCACTGATCATCGTGGGCGTACTCATGATGACCACCATCAAGAACATCAACTTTGATGATTTCGAAGAATCCCTCCCAGCATTCTTTACCCTGGCGATCATGGCATTCACCTACAGCATCTCCAACGGTATCGGTGCAGGACTCATATTCTACCCCATCACTAAGCTTGCGGCAGGAAAACCCAAGGAGATTCATCCTCTGGTCTACTTCCTGGCCATCATATTCGTCCTGAAGCTGGCATTCCTGCCAAGATAAGGGATCTGAACTGAACTATTTCATAGCCCTTCAATAATAAAAATCAGATCAGTGCCTCCCCAAGGCGCTGATCTGATTTTTATTTTACTCCATTCATCTGTTTCTTGACTCTACATATGCCCTGACTTCCTCTTCACTGAGCTCCTTATGGTTTTCTCTGAGCCCTTCCATGAGTACATTCTTGTATCTTTCTCCAGGTTCATTCTTCTCAAGGACCCTTCTGTTTGTCACGGTCATCACCGGATATCCGTCCATGGTTCCGAGATCCGCTTTATGGTCATACCAGCTGATACCCGGAGTTGGAATATGTCCCCCGTTCTCTTCGATCCAGAGATGATTCAGCTGCTCTTCTGTGATGAGATACGCCACGCCATAGGCTTTACCAGGTTTTGTCACATCCAGAAAGGAGACGCCTCCATGTTCCCAGGCTCCTGATTCTTTGGCATAGTACATGTCGTGATCAAACACATAGGCTCTCTTTGCTCTTGGACTGGAGGTATCCGCACAGGGCTTCTGATTTCTGCCTTTTCCTCTGAAGCAGCCGCCATGGATATAGTGCAGGAACCTTTCCTCCAGCATATTGGAACCATAGGCCGCGTACCAGACAAGATTCTTCTCTTTCCTTTCTTTACCATAGGGCTGTTCCTCATAAGGAATCTGATTCTCTTCCTTCACCTCATGAAGATACCTGTAGGTACCCACATGCTGCATTTCCTTTCCATCCATTTCCACCATGACCTCCTCATAGGCATATAAGCTACCTTCTCCCTCCAGTTCATGGAGGCGCTCCAGTGTTTTCCGATCTACTGCGTAGACTTCTCCCTTCACCCGATTCCCTTGCTTTCTCCTGATGCCCGGGTAGCTTCCAAGATCATAGAGTCCATATCCACTAAGCTTCGCTTCCCCCAGATACTTCGCACTTCGAAGATAGGCATCATGGTTTCTGATTCCTCTAAGCAGCGTTCCGTAGACAAACACCACCGCTTCCGTCTCCATGTCTTTCATGTCCAGAAGGACGCTCTTCGCCTCCTCGGTATACGCTTCTCCATAGGCATTTCTCACTTTGTCCTTTTTCACAAGCTCTGTGAGGTAGGACCTGGTTTTCAGAAAGAGACTGGTGAAGGCGGGGCAGATTTCCGGATAGGCATCCACAAAGTGGTGGATCTTCGCTTCCTGAAAGAGATCGAAGGCTTCAATCATCCCTTTCAGGCCGTCATGCCCAGCTCCGCTGAAGGCTCTGCCCGTGGCTCCCAGAAGGCCTTTCCTCAGGGTCTCTTGGAATCCTTCCAGAAGATGCGCTTCCTCTGGTCCGTAAAGCCTCATGTATGCCAGAGTGGAAACCGCCAGATAGCTTGGGGTATAGAAGTAGCGCACTCTGGAATCACTGGGCATGGTCTGCGGGTCACTGAAACCCCAGAACATCATCTCCGGATTCTTTTCAAGTGGCTTTGCCTCTCTGATGAGGTTTTCCGCATAGGAGCGTGCTTCCTCTTTTTCCACCTCTCCTGAAATGATCTGATTCAGATTTGCCTTCATTTCCTTCATGATTTCCTCAAAGCGTCTGGTATCGACTTCCTGTGGTCTGTAAAATGTGTTTTTCATTATAATGTACCTCCTGCTTATTTGTGTTTGTATCCTGATACCATCGTAATACACAGCAGGCTGTCGGGAAATGAAGCCCGGCTTCAATTTCTAGATGAGACCTTCTTCCGTATAGGCGCTTTTCAGTACCCTGTCAAAATACAGAACCTGTCTTCCCTGGTCTGAATCCACCGCAAAGAAACCTTCTCCGAAGGATCTGGGAATAACGGTGCAGCCCGTGTAGAAGACGGATTTCTCCTCCCCAGTCAGGTACTCCACATGGAAGGGTTTCCCGTTCTTGATGCAGTCCATAAGGACTGCTGATGGATCCTTTGTCCCCATCTCATATTCCGTCTGAAAAAGATCCGCCACCACCTGGTCCAGCTCCTTGTACCAGACAATTTCCTCAGGCATGATCTCCGTCAGCACGTAGAAGATCCTCTCTTTTGCATAAACTGAAAGCTGCTGCCAGATGGAGGCTGCAGACTCCATGGCGTAGGTTTTCATGGCGGGTTCCATGGACATGGCCTGGAGTCCCTTCAGCGTAGCCATGACCTGGGTCAGATTAAAGGTCAGAAACAATGGATGGACGGTGGAGGCAAAGTGGATTCTTCCGTTTCTCCGCTCCACTTCCTTCACTTCAAAGGTCTTTCCACAGACCCGGATGGGGTCCGTCCCTTTTCCACGGATTCTGCCCAGGTCCTCCTCCAGGGTTCTTTTACTGACCCATAGCTTATCCGCCAGATCCTCCATATTGAGCGCTTCAAACTGCACCATCTTGGCCAGATACATCTGCCGTTCAAAGGAACTGGAGATATCAATTTCCGGAAAAGAGATCTGAAGCTCCTGGCCGTACTCGTCCTTCAGAAATTCCAGGAATTTCCTGAAAATGCGGATGGCACTGCCTTTACTACTGGTATAGGACTTCACCGTTTCCTTCATGGCATCGTCCATGACGTCTTCCAGAATCTCTTCTTCCCTATAGTTCTGCTTCAGGAGCTGAAAGAGATTATGGATTGTTTTTCTGGCAAAGGGACTGCCGGTAAAGTATCTTTTGTACATGGGCTGGGAAAGGAATCTTTCAATAACTTCATTTACACTTGATTCAGGCATCTTTTTCCTCCATGGCTTTCATTCTGATAGCATAAAAGCCGCCACTCCAAAAGAGATAGACGGCTTCAGATTATTATTCTTTTAAAGACCTCATGGACTTCTTCTCACATGCAATGTGACCGATCAGCCCAGCTCCAGGGCCACACGCTTCAGATCATCGATGATGGTGATGAACTGAGGACACTGCGGCTCACAGGCCCCACATTCCTGACACATGTCTGCTCGTTTGGATGGGTCCATGTTCTTGTAGTTCTCTTTTGCTCCAGCCAGATCCTCATAAATGGCACCATGATTCCAGATCTTGAAGTTCCCCGGAATGTTCACACCGAAGGGACATGGCATGCAGTATCCGCAGGCTGTGCATTCATTTTTCTGCCTGCTTCTGTAGATTTTCGTGACCTTCTCCACGGCTTCCATCTCTTCAGAGCGCAGCGCCTTATAGTCCCCAAAGGTCTGAAGGTTGTCCTCCAGCTGACTCATCTCCGTCATACCTGAAAGAATGACCTTGACGTTGGGCAGCGTCGCCACATAGCGGAATGCCCAGGAAGCCACGGATCTTTCCGGACTCACTTCATGGAAGATGTCTTCCATGACAGAAGGAAGCTTTGCCAGAGCTCCGCCCTTTACGGGTTCCATGATGACCACAGGAATACCCAGCTTCTCGGTGAGCTCATATCCCTTCATGCCCTGCTGAATCACCGTATCCACATAATTCAGCTGAATCTGGCAGAAATCCCAGTCTCTGTAGGTGAGAATCTCCTCAAACACAGGGTATTCATCATGGAAGGAGAATCCGATGTACTTGATTTTTCCTTCCTCCCGCAGCTTTTCCACTTCACGGATCATATCCAGTCTCTTGATGTCTTCCCATCTTTCCTTGTTCAGGGCATGAAGAAGGTAGAAATCCACATGGTCCGTCTGAAGTCTTCGCAGCTGCTCCTCAAAGTACTTCCGGACATCTGAAGTCTCCTTCACCATCCAGACTGGAAGCTTTGTGGCCAGGTAGTAGCTGTCCCTGTCATATTTTGATAGTGCCTTTCCCACAAAGGTCTCGCTCTGCTGGTCATGATAAGGATAGGCTGTGTCGATGTAGGTGACGCCATTTTCTATGGCGTGATCCAGAAGCGCCTGAGCCTTCTCCTCATCTATGGTCTTGTCGTCCCTCACCGGAAATCGCATACACCCGTATCCTAGTAGTGAAGGTGAAACCCCCAGTTTTTCAAATTTTCTCTTTTCCATACTATACCCCCCTAATGCTTTTCGTAAGTGTTCCCCTGAGCATCCTGCACTCAGTCTTTTTCTCTGATGCATGATGACTTTTTAACATAAATATTTCTTTTCCTATAAGTATTTTACCATAACCGGTTCTCTCTTTAACGCCATATGCTTAAAAAGGTCTGAATTTTCCTTTCATTCCACTGATACAAGCGTTCTGCATATTCTGTCAGAATGTCAGAAATAATCAGCGGTATGGAAAAGGACACCGCAAAGCGATGTCCTCCTCTATGCATTTATTACCCTATCAGCTCTTTCCTGAAAACTCAGTGCTGCACTTGGGACAGGTGATTCTCACCTTTCCCTGCCCTCTGGGAATTCTCACCTTCTGGCTGCACTTCGGGCAGCTGTAGAACCTGTAGATCTTTCTCTCTCTGAACCTTGTCAGAAATCCGCTCCATCTGCCCATGACTTTATATCTGAGCTTGAGATACTTCTGGTTCTGCGAGGAGCACCTGTAGAAGTTTCTGGATAACAGCCTCGCATAGGCGATGCCGATGAAGACAACGCTTAATAGGTTCAGAAGTCCATTTCCCGTGATTCCTCCCAGAAAAATCATCCCGATGCTTAAAAACATCAGAAACCTCGATAGTTCATCCACCCCGTAGCGCCCCTGCATAAATCTTCTTACTTTCTCCATCATCCTTCATCCGCTCCCTGAAATTCTATACTTTCTTCTATTTGCCTGTTTTCTGTTTTCTTTCAACAGTAGACATCATAACGCTTTAAGCATAAAAGTTTCTTTAGCCAAAAGCTCTTCCTTTCTGATTCTTTTACATTCGTCTTGATTTTCATATAGCAATGCTTAATAATGATACTATATGAAATAACTCTTTTAACATGAGAGGAGAAGAAGTCCATGAATAGAGAGAAAACACCTACAGGAAGCACCTCTGATGCTTCAGCCTCAAAAGCATACACCAATGGAGATTTCCTGAGATATGCGGTTAGACTTCTGCCAGCTGCTTATCTCTTTGGGATTCTGGGCACGCTGCTCTTTCTGCTGAGAGGGTTCTATCTATGAGCACAAAATGGATGAACAGGAAACTGTCTAAAGGAAATCTGGTCTTTCTTCTTTCCTCTCTGACGATTCTAGCCCTGCTTCTGGGCTTCATCACCACATTAAGTATCCTCATGCATCTAGGCCTTTATGTGAACACGAATATCGTCGGAGAATCCATGCATGAAGCCGTCACAGAGGATTCAAGGATTCTCTACATCGATCCGGAGTTCAAGGAAATCAGACGTGGAGACATCGTCAGCGCTGCGGTGATCTACCAGGGAATCCCTGTGGAAGATTCCGGTGTACCTCTCATCATCGTGAAGCGGATCATCGGACTCCCTGGAGAAACCATCCGCATAGATGGAGATCAGGTATACATCAACCATGAACTTCTCAGTGAACCCTATGCCTACTACAGCGGACCCGGGGAAGACGACCTTGTCATGACCCTGGATGAAGAGGAATATTTTCTCATGGGCGACAACAGGCTGTACAGCTCCGATTCCCGCGCGTGGGGCCCCTTCCATATGGAGCACATTCAATCTGTGGCACTGGCCGTAAACTGAAATCAGAAAGCTTCAGAAGAGATCTGAAAATCTCTTCTGAAGCTCTTTTCATTGTAACATTTGTTGGCTCTATCTGTATTTCTTTTCCAGGTACCTCCAGGAAGTGTAAGCCAGAAATAATCCAGCCACGGGTGTGAAAATACCCATGACGATCACCCTGTTTCGAAAGCCTTCGGATGTAAAATAAATCTCTGAAAATCCGTGATCAATGAGGGGCGCCAGAAATGAGAATAAAATGAAATACAGAAGTGCATACTTGATCCCTTGTCGAATCAGATAGGACTTCTTTCCTTTGGGTCTGACTTTTTCCCATATTCTCTTATTTCTTTCTTCAAACATAGTAGC